>JAAUSY010000002.1 GCA_012032475.1 Chloroflexaceae bacterium | reverse complement strand
GGCGATTTGGCCTGCGTGACGATTGTGGGGATTGGTGTATATCCAGGAGGGGCGAGCGCCGCATTCCGGTGCAATATGCCAAGCAGGTTCGGGGGAACCGCGTCTATGGGGGGCAGCGGAGCCATATTCCGCTCAAGGTGAATATGGCGGGGATGATTCCGCTCATTTTTGCCCAGAGCATTATTATTTTTCCGGGGGTGGTGGCTTCGTGGTTTCTGGCGAATGAGGGGGTGGTGGGAGACATCGCGTCTTTTATTTACCAGGTGTTCACGCCCTCGAATGTTGGAACGAACGTGAGTATGGGGGATATCGTCTATATTGTGGCGCTGTTCCTGCTGGTGGTGGGGTTCACCTATTTCTATACGATGGTGCTCTTTTCGCAGCAGAATATTCCGGACAACTTGCAGCGGCATGGGGGGTTCATTCCGGGTATCCGTCCGGGCAAGAAAACGGAGGAGTATTTGACGAGGGTTTTGAACCGTATCACCCTTGCGGGGGCGCTGTTCCTGGGGGCGGTGGCGGTGCTGCCTTTTATTACGCAGACGGTCACGAATATTCAAATCGGGCTTGGGGGGGCAGCGTTGCTGATTGTGGTCGGGGTGGCGGTGGATACGCTGCGCCAATTGGAAGCCCAGTTGATGATGCGGGATTATGAGGGGTTCATCCGGAGCTAACGGAGCGAACGGAGCGAACGAGAGGAAGGGTTGTTGCGCATGAATGTGGTGTTGTTGGGGCCTCCGGGCGCCGGGAAGGGCACGCAGGCCAAGACACTGGCGGAGCAGAGCGGGTTGGTGCATGTTTCGAGCGGGGACCTGTTTCGGGCGGCGCTGCGGGAGGGAACCGAGCTTGGGATGCGGGCCAAGGGGTATATGGATAAGGGCGAGCTGGTGCCCGACGAAGTGGTGATTGATATGATTTTAGAGCGTATCAGTCAGCCTGACTGTGCGGGTGGGGTCATCTTTGATGGGTTTCCCCGGACGGTGGAGCAGGCGAAGGCGCTGGAAGCGGCGCTGCTCCGGCATCAGCAGCGGGTGGACCGGGTGATTTATATGAGTGTGCCGGGTGAGGTGTTGCTCAAGCGCATTGCGGGCCGCCGGACGTGCAAGAGCTGTGGGGCGGTGTTCAATGTTTACTACTTCCCCCCGAAGACTGCCGATGGGTGTGATGTGTGTGGCGGGGAGTTGTATCAGCGGAGCGATGATACGGAGGAGACGGCCCGCAATCGGTTGGAGGTGTATTTTCAGCAGACGACCCCGCTGATTGACTATTATCGCGGGCAGGGGACCTTGAACGAGGTGGATGGTGAGCAGGAGATTTCGGTGGTGACTGATGCGATGGTGGCGGCTCTGGGGCTGCCCTCCAAGGCGTAGGGTTTTGGGCATACGGTGAAGGGAGGGGTATGACCAAGAAGAAGGATGTCATCGAGATGGAGGGGACGATTACTGAGCCGCTTCCGAATGCGATGTTCCGGGTTGAACTGGACAATGGGCACGAGGTGCTGGCGCATATTTCCGGGAAGATGCGGATGCATTATATCCGTATTTTGAAAGGGGACCGGGTGCTGGTGGAGTTGTCGCCCTATGACCTGACCCGTGGTCGTATTACCTACCGGTATAAATAGTCATATGGTGAAGGAGCTATCGCTAGATAGGCAAAACATACCCGAAAGGGAACGAGAATACCCAGGATGCCCACCATACCACGAGACCACAAGCACCTGGAAGGAATGCGGCTTGTTGGGGCCTCAACCAACCGTCCTCGGTCGTGGCTACGTCGGGACGTAAAACACGCCTGTGGATTGCGGGTAAGACCTTCATTTAAGAAGGCAGCGCAGGACGAAGCAGGAATTTCGAACATGGACCAGGCGTACCTCCGGGTACCTTTGAACACCTAGAAAGTAGCAGGAATGGGTATGAAGGTTCGAGCATCGGTGAAGCCACGCTGTGAGTATTGCAAGGTGATTAAGCGCAAAGGGGTGATTCGGGTGATTTGCAGCCGAACTCCGAAGCACAAGCAGCGGCAGGGATAGGAGCAACAGGTCAGGCGGCGCGACGAGGAATGGTGGATGGTGAGCCGGGGGTTCGGGTTCGCCATGCGCTGTTCGTTGTTTGTCGTTGCCACGGAGGGAGGGCATGGCACGAATTGCAGGGGTGGATATTCCCCGAAACAAGAAGCTGGAAGTTTCGCTGACCTATATCTATGGGATTGGCCCCTCGAATGGGCGGGAGATTATCCGGAAGGCGCAGGTCAATCCGGAGACGCGGGTGCGCGACCTGACGGAGGAAGAAATCGGGCGCTTGCGCGAGATTATTGAGCGCGAGTATCGGGTGGAAGGGGATTTGCGCCGCGAGGTGCAGATGAATATCAAGCGGTTGATGGATATCGGGTGCTATCGCGGGTTGCGCCACCGCCGGGGGATGCCGGTGCGGGGGCAGCGGACGCGCACGAACGCCCGGACCCGACGCGGGCGGCGCGGGCAGGCGATTGGGATTCGGAAGAAGGCGACCAAGAAGTAAGTTAGGATGGGAAGGAGTGGGGAATGCCCCAGAAAGTGCAGAAAGGGAAGCGGCAGCGTGGCCGGCGGCGAGAACGCAAGCATATTCCTCGCGGTCAGGCGCATATTCAGAGCACCTTCAATAATACGATTGTGACTATTACGGACCCGGATGGGGCGGTCATTTGCTGGGCCAGTGCTGGTCAGTCGGGGTTCAAGGGGTCGCGCAAGAGTACGCCCTATGCGGCGCAGATTGCGGCGGAGAGTGCGGCCCGCAGGGCGATGGATAATGGGATGCGTTCGATTGAGGTCTTTGTGAAGGGGCCGGGTTCGGGTCGGGAGGCAGCGATTCGTTCGTTGCAGGCTGCGGGGTTGACGGTGACTTCGATTACCGATGTGACGCCGCTGCCGCACAATGGGTGCCGTCCGCCGAAGCGCCGTCGGGTGTGATCCGCAGGGCTGATATTGAGGAGGGTACATTCGTTCATGGCACGGTATCGTGGACCCGTTGGGAAGATAAGTCGTCGTCTGGGGGTGGGGATAACGGAGAAGGGGCAGCGGATTTTGAGCAGGCGTCCCTTTCCGCCGGGCCAGCACGGGCCGGGCGCCCGCAGGCGGCAGGTTTCGGATTATGGGGTGCAGTTGACCGAGAAACAGAAGGCTCGCCATCTGTATGGGGTGCTGGAGCGGCAGTTCCGCCGGTTGTTCGAGCAGGCGTCCCGCCGGAGCGGGGTGACCGGGGAGCACCTGTTGAGTTTGCTGGAACGCCGCCTGGATAATGTGGTGTATCGTCTGGGGTTTGCGCTGACGCGCACTCAGGCGCGTCAGCTGGTGTGCCACGGGCACATTACGGTTGATGGGCGCAAGACGAATATTCCGTCGTTCACGGTGCGGGTGGGCCAGGTGATTGCGGTTCGCCCGGAGAGTGCCCGGCGGACGTATTTTCGGAATCTGGTGGACGGCGGGGAATTGAAACATCACCGCGTGCCGGACTGGTTGAGCCTGCGACCGGGGGAGCTTTCGGGGCAGGTGATGGCGCTGCCGCGCCGCGAAGATGCTGAGCCGGATATCAACGAACAGTTGATTGTTGAGTTCTATAGCCGCTGAGAGCGCAGAAGGGGAGCGTTCATCTCATCATGGGTGGCCCCCAGGGGGATACGATGCTCCGGGGTGGCTCCGTTGCCATGGTGGGGAGGAAAGGGGGGCGCGGTTTCCCTTTTCCCTATTCTTTTTTGCGGCCAGAGGGGGCGGGGGGGGCGTGCTCCGATGGCTGCGGAATTCACACTGGAAGGAGGCAGTCTGTGCTCGACATTGCTATGCCGAAGATTGAGGTGGTCCAGGCAGCCGAAAATTATGGCCGATTTAAGATTGAGCCGCTGGACCCTGGCTATGGGCATACGCTTGGAAATGCGATACGACGGGTCTTGCTCTCGTCCATACCGGGGTCGGCGGTGACGAAGGTAAAGCTCGATGGGGTGTTTCATGAGTTTTCCACCATCGAGGGGGTGAAAGAAGATGTGACTGAAATTGTCTTGAATGTGAAGGGTATCCGCCTTCGGTCATATGCCGAACGTCCGTTGAAGGTGTTCTTGTCGAAGGCGGGTCCTGGGGTGGTCCGGGCGGGGGATATCGAGTTGCCGAGCAATGTGGATTTGTCGAACCCCGAACACTATATCTGTACCCTCGATACGGAGGGTTCTCACTTTGAGATGGAGATGACAGTGGAGCGAGGGCGGGGGTATATTGCGGCGGACCAGCGCGATACGCTGCCGATTGGGGAGATACCGATTGATGCGATTTTCACGCCGATCCCCAGGGTCAATTATGTGGTGGAGAATACGCGGATTGGTCAGGCGACGGATTTTGACCGGCTGCTGGTGGAAATCTGGACCGATGGGACGGTGAAGCCGGGCGATGCGCTGAGCCATGCGGCCCAGGTGCTGGTGCAATATTATCAGACGATTGCGGATTTTAACCGCCTGACGATTGAGCAGGAGCCGGTGGAGGCTCCGTCCGGGATGGTGGTTCCGTCGGATATCTATGATATTGCGATTGAAGACCTGGACCTTTCGACGCGGACCTATAATTGTCTCAAGCGGGCCGACATTACCAAGGTGGGGCAGGTGCTCCAGATGGATGAGAAGGCGTTGTTGTCGGTGCGCAATCTTGGGCAGAAGTCTATGGAGGAAATCCGCGATAAGCTGATGGAGCGGGGATTTATTCCGCGAGCGAGTGAATAAATACAGGTTCGTCGCGGAGGAAGGGTGAAAACACGATGAGGCATCGGAAGTCAACGTATAAACTTTCTCGGTCGGCGGAGCACCGCAAGGCGTTGTATCGCAACCTGATGATTTCGCTCATTGAGCACCGCCGGATTACGACGACGATTGCGAAGGCGAAGGCGGTTCAGCCGGAGGTGGAGCGGTTGTTGGCGATGGCCCGTCAGGACACGCCGCACACCCGGCGGATGGCACTTTCGAAGCTATCGAGCAAGAAGGCGATGCGCCAGTTGTTCACGTTTGCTCCCCAGGAGTATAGCACCCGCAATGGGGGCTATACGCGGATTACGAAGCTCGGCCCGCGCAAGGGGGATGGGGCGGAACTGGCGGTGCTGGAACTGGTTTGAGAGGGTCTGGTGAATGGGCAGGCGAGCGGATGCGAAATATTGCGCTGCGACTGGCCTATGATGGGACCCATTTTGCCGGGTCGCAGTGGCAGCGGAATGGCCGGTCGGTGCAGGGTGAGCTTGAAGCCGCCTGGTTCCGTCTGACGCAGGAGCCGCGGCGGTTGGTGCTGGCCGGGCGAACGGATGCAGGGGTGCATGCACTCGGCCAGGTGGCGAATGTTCGGACGGAGACGCACCACCCGGTGGCGGTGGTGCAGCGGGCGCTGAACGCGCTGCTGCCGCCGGATGTGGCGGTGGTTGAGGGGTGGGAGGCGGAGGCGGATTTTCATGCGCGACTGAGCGCGGCATGGCGCTGGTATCGCTACCTGATTGATGATGCCCCAGTGGCGGTGCCGCTGCTGCGGCATATGGTGTGGCACGCTGGCCGGGCGCTGGATGGTGCGGCGATGCAGGCGGCGATGGGCGTGTTGCCCGGAACGCACGATTTTGCGGCATTTGCCAGTGTGGGACCGGAGCAGGGAACAACAGTGCGCTGCTGTTTTCGGGCGGAGTGCCGCCGGGTGCGGTGGTTGGGCCGTTCGCTGCTGGCGGTTGACCTGGTGGCGAATGCGTTTGTGCGCCGGATGGTGCGGGCCGTGGTGGGGACACTGCTGCTGGTCGGGGATGGTCGGATGACACCGGGGGAGTTTGCGCAGGTGCTCGCCAGCCGGGAGCGGCAGCGGGCGGGACCGACGGCAGCCGCGCATGGTTTGACGTTGATGGCCGTTGGATATACAAAGGGGACATATGAAAACCTATTCGCAGAAAGCTGCTGAGGTGCAGCGCGATTGGTATGTGGTTGACGCGACCAATCAGGTCCTGGGTCGCCTGGCAACGCAGATTGCCACGCTGCTGCGGGGGAAGCATAAGCCCACGTTTACCCCCTCGATGGATGGGGGGGATTTTGTGGTGGTGGTGAATGCGGAGAAGATTCGGGTCACGGGGCGAAAAGAGGTTCAGAAGGTGTATTATCGCCATACCGGGTATCCTGGGGGGTTGCGCGAGACGACCTTGCGGGAGATGCGGGAGCGGCACCCTGAGCGGATTTTGCGCCTGGCGGTGTGGGGGATGTTGCCGAAGAATCGGATGGGGCGGAAGTTGATGACGAAGCTGCGCATTTATGCCGGCCCACACCACCCGCACACGGCGCAGCGTCCGGAGGTGTATGAGCCACGCCCAAACGGGTGAGGCCGGTTATGGTATTATCGCAAGGGGCTTCGGAGACGGGAAAGAAGTGAGGTGGTATGAGCGAACAGCGGTATTTTCAGGGGACCGGACGGCGCAAGGAGTCGGTTGCGCGGGTCCGGCTGTTCCCCGGCCAGGGGACGATGACGGTGAACGGGAGAGCGACCGACGATTATTTTGGTTATCGGGTGGCTTTGCTGCATAGTGTCAGGCGACCACTAGAGCTAACAGAAATGCAGGCGGCGTTTGATGTGCAGATCAAGGTGCGCGGCGGTGGCCTGGTTGGTCAGGCAGGGGCGGCCCGCCTGGGGATTGCCCGGGCACTGCTGGATATGAACGGTGAATTGCGCCCGATGCTCAAGCGGGCGGGGTTGCTCACCCGCGATGCGCGGGCCAAAGAGCGGAAGAAGGTGGGTTTGAAGCGAGCGCGGAAACGACCACAGTATACGAAGCGATAGGAGCGATAGGAGCGATAGGAGCAACGGGGGTCTCCGATGCGGGTCATTACGGGAACAGCGAGGGGGCACCGCTTGCGAGCGCCGGGTGGTCTGGAGACGCGCCCGATGCTCGACCGGGTGAAGGAGTCGCTCTTTTCGGTGCTGGAGGGGTGTGGTCCCTTGCGGGGGCAGGTGCTCGATCTGTTTGCCGGGACGGGGTCGCTTGGGATTGAGTGCCTTTCGCGGGGGGCTTCCGAGGCAGACTTTGTCGAGCGCAGCGCGCATGTGTGCCGCTTTATCCGCCAGAATCTAGCGCATACGAAGCTGCGCGAACGGGGACGGGTCTATTGCATGCCCGTCTTGCGCTATCTTCATAGCAGGGTCTGGGTGGGGAGAACCTATGATATAATCATTATGGACCCACCGTATGCTGATACTCAGATTGAGCACACGATTGAGACGATTGCGGAGCTTGGCCCTGGTCGGGTCGGGGGGGTGCTGGTGGTGGGGCATTCCCCACGGGTGGCGCTGGCAGATACCTATGGCGGGTATGAGCGATGGAAGTTTCGCCGCCTGGGTGATTCGTGCTTTTCGATTTACGAGCGGACGCGATCAGGCTCGGTGGATCTGGAGAACCAGGTGGTTATTTGAGGAAGGAAAAGAGGAAGGGAAAACGGTGTGACGGTTGCCCTGTACCCTGGGAGTTTTGACCCGGCGACAAATGGACACCTTGATACGGCGGTTCGTGCGGCGCGGTTGTTTGATGAGGTGGTGATCGCGGTGTTTGACCGCCCGATGAAGAACCTGCTCTTCTCAACAGCCGAGCGTGTGGCGTTCTTGCAGCAGGCGATTCAAGGACTTCCCCGTATTCGGGTTGAAACGTATGCGACGCTGACGGTTCACTATGCGCAGGAAATTGGGGCCAGCGTGATTGTGCGTGGGCTGCGCGATGTGAGCGATTTTCAGCACGAGTTCCAGATGGCCCAAATCAATCAGACCATTGATCCGGATATTGATGTGGTGGTCTTTATGGCGAATCGGAAGTTTACGTTTCTTAGCTCCAGTGCGGTCCGCGAGATTGCTGCATTGGGAGGGGATGTCAGCGGATTTGTTCCGCACCATGTTGCCCAGGCGCTCTATCGCAAGTTTCAGACCCGGCTGTAACCTTCTGGGGAGGGGGTAAGGGGGTGATGGATCATTGAGCTAGACGATCTGATTGATGAACTGGAAGAAATTCTGGCAGAAGGGCGTCACGTTCCCCTGACCCGTCGGTTGCTGGTGGATGAGGAACGGTTGCTGGAGGTGATCGACCGGATGCGGATAGCGGTGCCGGAGGAGATGAAGCGGGCCCGCCGCATTATTCAGGAACAGGACCGGTTGCTTTCGGAGGCCCAGGCGCGGTTGCAACAGGCGCTGGACGAGCGCGGGGTGCTGGCGGCGGTTGAGGATGAGCGGTCCCGGCTGCTGGAGCAGGCGGAGCAGGAGGCCGTTCAGGTGCGCGATGGGGCAGATGCCTATGCCCACCAGGTGCTTCAAGAGCTTGATGATCATTTAGTCAAACTGCTGACCAGTGTCCGGAATGGTCTGGATTCGTTGTCTCACTGAGGTCCCAGGTTTGCACCGCGGGGTGGCTGTGGTATACTGTGCAGGAGTCGGAGGGCCTGACCTTGGCAGGTGGCCGCTCCGGGCGATTTCTGTTGAGTTCTGAGGCTGATTTCTGGCCTTTTCCATTGCTCTTTCCATTTCCATTTCCATGACGAACCTCAAGTTTAATGTGGCCCAACTGCTGCGTGAGGAGATTGGAACCTGGCGCGACCACACCTTTACGGAAGAACACCTGCGGTTGGATGAGGTGCTGACGCTCCGCGATATTGCCGGTTCGGTGCGATTTACCCGGACGGCGAGCGGGGTCTTTGCCCATATCCGCGTGAGCGGGGTGGTGCGCGTGGTGTGTGTGCGCTCACTTGAGGAGTTCGATCAGCGGGTGGACCTGGACGTATCCGATGAGTTTCATTCGGTGATAGATGTGGTTTCGGCAGAGACGCTGCCCAGGCCAACCGAGGAAGACCCCTTTTTGCTGGATACGTTTCATATGGCGGATATTGGCGAGTGCATCCGAGAATATACGTTGATTGAACTGCCGCTCAGCCCGGTGTGCGAGGCCTGGCGCGATGCCCCGGTTTCCTATACGGTTTCATCGGATGAGGCGGATGCTGAGGCTGGTGCATCCGACGATATGGTTGATGAGCGCCTGGAGGTATTGAAAACCTGGGGGGCATCGCAGCGCGGTGAATAGTAAGACGGAACCGCAGAAGGTTCTGAATCGCTCAGGGAGACCATCTCTCTCATAATCGTCACGAGATAGCATAACAGTACCATACCATACAAGGAGAAGCATTCTGTGGGGGCATTACCAAAACGAAAAGTTTCGCGCCATCGCCGGGGCAACCGTCGGCAGCATCAGCGTCTGACGGCTCCCACGCTGGTGGTGTGCCCAAACTGTGCGAGCCTGATGCGGGCGCACCGGGTCTGCCAGACGTGTGGAACCTACAAAGGACGACAGGTTCTTCGGCAAAAGACGGAAGAATAGGCCGGCGTGGTTCTTCTCCAGCGAACGGGCCATGAGGTCGGTGGAATAAGGATTAGCCCCAGGAGTAAGCATGGCACGCTATGCGGCAATTGTTGGGTGGGGGATGGCTGTTCCGGAGCGGGTGGTTTCGAATGCCGATCTGGAGCGGTTGGTTCATACCTCCGATGAATGGATTCGAACCCGCACGGGGATTATCGAACGCCGGCTGGTTGCACCGGGAGAATCAACCTCGGTGTTGGCGACGGCAGCGGGGCACGCGGCGCTTGAGCGGGCCGCGGTGGATCGGGCCGCGGTGGATCTGGTGGTTCTGGCAACCTGCACCCCGGACCGGCGGTTTCCGGCCACGGCCTGCACGGTGCAGGCCAACCTGGGGTTGCCGCAGGCCGGGGCGTTCGATGTGGTAGCCGCGTGCAGCGGGTTTGTCTATGGCCTGAGCGTTGCCACGAGCCTGATTCAGAGCGGGGCCCATCACACGGTGCTGCTCGTTGCGGCAGACCTCTTCAGCCATATTGTGAACTGGCAGGACCGCACCACGTGTATCCTGTTTGGCGATGGGGCCGGGGCGGTCGTGTTGCAGGCCAGCGACCGTCCCGTGGGGTTGCTCTCGTCGGTTCTGGGGGCGCGGGGAGAAGAGGAAGATTTGATGATGATTGAGGCGGGAGGCACGCGGGTGCCGCTGACGCCGGAACTTCTGGAGCAGCACCGCCACTGCTTTGTGATGCAGGGGAGTGAGGTGTTTCGCCACGCGGTGCGGGAGATGGCCGATTCGTCGGTGCAAGCGGTGGCAAAGGCCGGTATCACAATGGATGACGTGCGCCTGGTGATACCCCACCAGGCCAATCTTCGCATTATCCAGGCCCTTGCCAAGCGTCTGAATATCCCGATAGAACGGGTCGTTGTGAATATTGATCGCTATGGGAACACATCGGCAGCTTCGGTGCCCATTGCGCTCTGCGAGGCAGTTGAGCAGGGCGCTTGCACGATGGGGATTATGTATTGCTCACGGCATTTGGAGGAGGGTTGTCCTGGGCTTCAACTGTCATACGTTGGGGGAGAATGGAGATATGACCATCGCATGGGTCTTTCCGGGTCAGGGGTCGCAGGTTGTCGGGATGGGGCGGGATTTGTATGCCCAGATTCCGGCGGCCCGCGAGGTATTTGATGAGGCAGACGCGGTCCTGGATGTGAACATTGCCCGTCTGTGCTTTGAAGGGCCAGAGGATGATCTGACCGCCACCGAGAATACGCAGCCAGCGTTGCTGGCGGTCAGTGTGGCAATTTTGCGGGGGCTGAACTCGCTGCTGCCAGAGGGACACAAGATTGTTCCGCAGGTGGTGGCAGGGCACAGTCTGGGGGAATATTCGGCGCTGGTTGCGGCCAAAGCGCTCGACCTGGCAACGGCGCTGCGGTTGGTGCGGCGTCGGGGTGAGTTGATGGCCGAGGCGAGCGAAGGGACGATGGCGGCCGTCATCGGCCTGAATGAGCAGATTCTTGAGCAGGTCTGTCACGAGGTGCTGGAGCAGCGTGGCGAACCGGTGGTGATTGCCAACTATAATGCGCCCGGCCAACTGGTGATCAGCGGGGCCATTGAGGCCGTGGGCCACGCCTGCAAGCTGGCAAAGGAACGGGGAGCCAAGCGGGCCATGCCGCTCAAGGTTCGCGGGGCGTTCCATTCACCACTGATGACCAGAGCCTCGGAAGGGATGGCAAAAGTGCTGGCGGCGGCAACCATTGCGGATATGTGCGTGCCGCTCATTGCCAATGTGACGGCGGCTCCCCTGCTGCACGCGGAGGACGTCCGGCGAGAACTGGTGTCACAGGTGGTTTCTCCGGTGCAGTGGATTGCCTCGGTACAGCGGATGGTTTCGCAGGGGATTTCGACCTTTGTGGAGATCGGGCCAGGCAGTGTGCTGACGGGCCTCATCAAGCGCATTTCCTCCGGGGTGCAGGTGGTGAACCTGCGCAATATTGATGACGTGCATGCGTTCGTGGCAGCAGGAATCTGTTGATTGCGCTGCACGGCCAGGTGGCTCTGGTCACGGGAGCTTCCCGTGGGATTGGGCGGGCCGCGGCCATCGAACTGGCCGACCTTGGGGCGCGAGTGGTGGTCAACTACCATCACCAGGCGGCTGCGGCCCAAGAGGTGGTGGACCTGATTGAGCAGGCAGGAGGGGAAGCCCTCCTCTGCGGTGCTGATGTCCGCGAGGAAGCGGAGGTTCGGTCAATGATTGAGGCGACCCTGGAACAGTGGGGTCGCCTTGATATTCTCGTCAACAATGCTGGAGTGACCGCGGATGCCCCGTTGGTGCGGCTGACGGATGAGCAGTGGGCGCGAGTGCTGGAAACCGACCTGACCGCGGTGTTCCGGTGCTGCCAGGCCGTGCTACCCGTGATGCGCAAGCAGCAGTATGGGCGAATCGTGGTGGTTGGTTCGCTGGCCGGGCTGGCCGGCAATGTGGGGCAGGTGAACTATGCGGCGGCCAAGGCCGGGTTGGTGGGGTTTTCGCGGTCGCTGGCCCGCGAGGTTGCGCGTGAGGGCATAACGGTGAATGTGGTGGCACCGGGGTATGTCGAGACGGAGTTGATAGAGAATGTTCCGTCTTCGCTGCGAAAGTGGGCGCTGAGCGCCATCTCGATGGGGCGGTTTGGTCGCCCGGAAGAGGTGGCAGCGGTTATCGCGTTTCTGGCCGCTCCCAGGGTCTCCTATGTCACCGGCCAGGTATTGACGGTGGACGGTGGATGGGTGATGCCGTAGGGTCGTCTCGATAGGGTGGTGGTATCCAGAGCCAGAGCCAGAACCGCGTTCGTGCTTCATCCACAAGCCAGGAAAGGGGGAAGGGTGCGGAACTATCCGCGCCTTCTTTTATGGATTTCACCGGCCAGGCTGCGATTGTGACCGGAGGGTCGCGGGGGATCGGGCGGGCAGTGGTCCAGATGCTCGCCCGGCGGGGGGCACGCGTTCTCTTTTGCTACCGCGAGCACCACGCGGCGGCCCAGGAGGCGCTCCGCACCTGTGAGGGGTCGGGGGGCGAGGTGGTAGCGCAGCAAGCAGATGTGCGAGACACAGCGGCGGTGGCGCGGGTGGTCGAGCAGGCGCTTAGCCGTTGGAAGCGGGTGGATATCCTGGTGAATTGTGCGGGAGAAGCCTGGTATGCCCCGGTGGAGGCGATTGGGATGGCTCGCTGGCGCGAGGTGCTGGCAACGAATTTGACGGGCGTTTTTCATACGTGCCGGGCGGTCCTGCGCCCGATGATGCGGGCGCGCTATGGGCGGATTGTCAACGTGGCTGCGCTCTATGGGATCAGCGGGTTTCCGGGGCAGGCCGATTATGCCGCAGCGACGGGGGGGGTCTTCGGCCTGACGCGGGCCCTGGCGCGAGAGGCCGCCCCCTGGAAGATTACGGTCAATGCGGTTGCGCCGGGGTTTGTCGAAACCGATAGGCTGGCATCCATCCCGCCGGAGGTGCGGGAGTGGGGCGAGGGCATCATCGCCATGCGCCGTTCGGGGCAGCCAGAGGAGGTCGCAGCGGTGGCGGTGTTTCTGGCGTCGTCGCTGGCGTCCTATGTGACCGGGCAGGTGATGGCCGTGGATGGAGGTTGGACGATGGTATGATGCCAACCGCCATCCACATCCCCCGGACCCTCATCACCGGGGTTATGCCTGTCGGTGCAGCGCAAAGGCAATGCCGCTCTGCAAGGTGCTCCGCGTAATAATCCCCTCCAGGTCGGCCCCCAGATGCACCAGCGTCTGGGCTATCTGCGGCTGAATGCCGGTCAGCACCACCTGCGCCCCAAGCAGTTTGACGGCCTGTGCGGTCCGAACGAGCGCCTGTGCCACCTGCGTATCAACCACCCGGATGCCGGTAATATCAAGAATAGCAATATCGGCCTGAAAATAGGCGATACCCTCCAGCAAGGCTTCCATCACCTGCTGCGTGCGCTCCTCGTCCATCGTTCCGATGAGCGGCAGGGCAATCACGTGGTCGGCCAGCGGCAGCAGGGGGGTCGAAAGCTCACGGAGCGCGGCTTGCTGAGCCTCGATAATCTGTTGCTGGAAGAATGCCTGGGCTTCTTTCTGGCGCTTCTGCTCGGTGACATCCTCCATAAACCCTTCCAGCCACTTGATATTGCCCTGCCTATCTCGCACCGCCCAGATATGCAGGTTGGCGGCGATGACATCGCCATCTCGTCGCCGGAGGTGAACCTCCATCTGGGCTTTGCCCTCGCGCTCCCGCATCTGGGTCATGAGGGCTTCCCGCTGGGTTGAGCTGGTATAGATATCGGTCGCTACACTGGCGACCTTGGTTATCAGTTCTTGCGGCGAATCATAGCCCAGCATCCGGACCGTGGTCGGGTTGGCTTCCAGGATTTTCCCCTCAAGCGAAGTCCGAAAAATCCCGATGGTGGCGTTTTCAACCATATTGCGGTAGCGCTCTTCATTCTCGCGCAGGGTTTCTTCGGCTTGCTTGCGGCTGGTGATATCCCGCCCCACTCCCTGGATTTCGACGGTCGTGCCGTTCTCGTCCTTGATGGCGTAGTCATCCCAGGCCAGCCAGCGCCACCCATCGGCGGTCAAGGCTCGTTGCTCGATGGAAACCCGGTAGGGCGGCGTTTCAAGCGCCTCCATGGCCTTCAGGGTTGCTGGCAAATCTTCCTCATGGATGGACGGCATAAACGTCGCGCTAAGCAACTCCTCCCGCGTTTTGCCGAACATCGTGCAGTAGGCTTCGTTCACAAAGGTGAACCGGCCTTCGGGGTCAACCCGCACCACCAGATCGTGCTGCGTTTCGACCAGCCCGCGATAGCGCTCCTCGCTGGTTTCCAGCTCCGCCACACGCCGTCGCAGCATGGCAATCTCTCTTTCCAGTGTTTCTATCCACTCCTGTTCCCCGGTCATTACACTGCTCCCTCAGAATTCAGACGATAGACGATAGTCACACGCACCGCTCGTCACTCATCTCGTCACTCATCACTCGTTACTCACCACTGGTATGGCTGGCTCCTGATAGTCCTCCCCCGGCCACCCGTAGCGCTCACCCGGCGGCAGCGCCAGCAACTCTTCTCCAAGCCGCCCTAACCCCACATACGACGTTCCGTCGGGTGAGCGCTCCAGCCGGGCGTTGCGGGTCCATTGGACCATCCACCCGTTCCGCTCGAAGGCTCCGCTGACGGCAGTTCCCAGGCGCTCTTCCCCGCCATACCGCTGCCAGACATCCAGCAGTTCGGGGCAGATGGCAAGGTCCGGAGGGGCACCGGGAGACCAGGAACAAACATTGCTCTGACGGGTCTCAGCCTGGTAGAGCCATGCTCCAATCGGGCGCGGGCGCACCCTGCCGGCTCGCTCCTCCAGACACAGGTGCTCAAAGCATTGCAGCCGGCCCCACGCAAACGGCACCACGGGCATGAGCGGGACTCCGGCCTGAGCTTTCCCCCCCCAGGCTTCCCGCGCCTCGGCAAAGGGCGCGGGCACGACAAAGCCGGGCGCTTCGGTCGTGTCTCCCGCCGCGCTGCCACTCACGCTCAGGCGGGTCAACTCTTGTGGCTCCCCCAGGGTCCGTCCATTCCCCGCAGTTCGCAACACTACTACCAGACCATACGAGCCGCTCTCCAGCGTGGCCGGGAGCTTCAATGGCTGCATGTGCTGGACGGGCGTGCTGGCCGGCCAGTCGTCGGGCAGCAGGCTCCCATACCCCAGCGGACCTTCAGTTTCGGCCACCACGTGCCCGGTAGCATCGGTCAGGCGAAGCATCACCACCAGGTCTTCCCTCAGCGAGGCCACGTCTCCGTCTCCTTCCGGTGTTGTTCTTTGCCACACCAGAGTAACCACCAGTATACCACCTGCGACGACCACTGGTTCCGGACTGGCTTCATCAGCATCTCCCAGGTAGCGCAGATGGTATCCATTCAGGCGAAGCTGGTTACCAAAGGGGATGCGCACTGGCACCCGCGTTCCCGGCTCCACCGGGCGGTAGAGGTCGAACGTGCCGAGTGCGCCGTCTTGCGCGTAGCGGTGCCGCACTATCGCGACCATCTGCGGCGTGAGCCAGTTGCCCAGGTAGTCAATCACCGCCAGCGGTATGGTGCCGTTTGCCAGTTCGAGCAGCACCGGGCGCTGGTCCCAGTATCCCTGGTCGAGCAACTGGCGGTGCTCGAAGATTTGCACCCGCGCCAGCACCCCTGCCTCTGCGGCAATCCCCGGCACATCGGTGAAGACGGGAGCGCCAGCGGCCCGGACCTCGCGGACCAACGTGGCGTGGACGCGGCGCAGTGCGGCTAGCACTGCCTGTTCGCGCTTCAGGTCGTTCCACAGGGCGTGTTCCCCGAACGCCAGGCGAGGCGGGTTGGGTTCGACCAGTCCGGCGCGGTGCAGGGTGGTCGCGCTCCACATGGGCAAATGAAAGAGCAGGCTTGCCAGCACCAGGAGCAGCAGCACGCTGTTCTGGAGGGGGGAGCGGCCCCCTTCCGTGAGCCAGCGAGAAGGCCCGAAGAAACCTTCGGCGTCTGGTTGGCTCCCCGGCGGCTGCGGCAGTTGCCTCACCCACGGGGGGCGTATCCCTTCTGCCACCAGCCACACCAACCCGGCGTAGCACTCCAGGAAATAGTTGGTATACGCCCCCACCTTGCCCACCCCGATAGCCAGAACTCCCCCCGCAAGGGTGTAGAGGGCAGGCAGGACGATACGGCGGTGTCCGGCTGCCAGGTGCCACGCTACGATGCCGACCCCGGCGACCCCCAACGTCCCGCGCAGGCGGGCTTGCTCAGCCCAGAACTGCCACGCCAGGCTCCCATCCCAATGGTTGGCGTTGGCGGTAATACTGTGCAGCGCAAACCAGCCGCCGCTGGCCCACTGCAAGAGCACGAACACCATCCCCCCCCCGGAGACCAGCACCGCCACGAACCGCAATCCCGCACGCCAGGCGCGCAGGCCAGTGGGATTGGAGGGACTGGAGCGGGTTGCCCGGACCGCTTCCAGGATGAGCCACCCGACCCCGGCCAGCGGGGCCGCCAGCAGCGAGGGCTTGGTATAGAGCGAGAGCAGCAGCAAAACCCCCGCCAGCACCGGACGCTGATGGCGCAGCGCCACCAATCCCCACAACCCCAGGCCCACCCCCAACATATCTACCCGCATCACGACCGACCATTCTCGCACGATGGGGATGGACAACAGGAGCAGGACCATGATCCAGCGATGGAGGAACGAGAAGAGGTGGAACCGTCGGCTTCCCTCAGAGGTTTCGGGACTGGACAGCACGACCAGGGCTACGACACTTCCCCCCACTGCCAGCAGCGAGACCACACGCCCGGCCAGGAGCACACTGCCGGTGAACCAACTCAGAACGGCTGCGGTGAGGAGGTAGAGTGGGGGGTAATTGACTACCATATACGGGGGGGCGTTCGGGTTGCCATAGAGCTGCCAGACCGGTGTGCCAGACCGCAGCAAGCGCACCTGAGCTAGCAGCGGGCCTTCGCCGTAGTCCAGGGGGGAGGGGTGAGAAAGGAACAGCCACGCATGGGCCGCAAAAACGACGAGATATAAAAGAACGCCGGTCACCAGACCGGCGTATAGGAGGAGATGAGTGAGACGAATAAGGCGGCTAATCAAATAACCTCGGCTGATATCTTCGGGTCGTTGCTGACTCCCGCTTAGATGGTTCTATTGTACCATCTCCAGGAGAAAAGGCTATAGTACATCAGTACCGGACCCTCTGTAGTTCCGTGGTATTACGGGAGATGCGCCGACACTGGCTCGTGTCCTGGTGTACCTCTTCCGGCTGGAAGCGTCGAAACACCAGCAACAGCGGTCGCAAGTGACCGGTCCTCGTGGTTCTCCACCTCGTCCTCCATCTCCATCTCGTCCGCATCAAAAATCCGGACGATGCCATAGCTGGTGTCGCGCTTGGCCGGAACATAGCCTGCATTCCGGATCAGTTCGTGGATCTCTTCCTCCAGCATACAGGGGCGCGTCCCATGCGTTGCCGCAGCCACGACATTTTCCTCCAACATCGTACTACCGAAGTCGTCCAGGCCAAATTCGAGCGCCACTTGCCCGACCTTCGGCCCCTGCGTGACCCAGCTCACCTGGTGGTGGAGCACGTTGTCGAGGAACAGCCGGGCCACCGCCGCGTGGCGCAGGTAGTCGTGGGGGGTCAGCCCGTAGCGGTTCTTGAACGTATTCTGGCGCAAATTGACCAGTTCGCTATATTGGAGCGTCCAGGAAATAAAGGCGATGAAGCCGTTTCCGTGCTCGCGCAGGCTATAATCCTGGAGGTCGCGGATGCGCTGGAGATGGCGCATGCGGTGTTCAAACTGTTCATCGAAGCCGATGACCATGGTCGCCGAGGTGTTCAGTCCCAGGGTTTGCGCCTCGCGCATGACCGACAGCCAGCTATCCGTCTTCAGCTTTTTCGGGGAAAAGCGGTGGCGTATCTCATCGTCAAGGATTTCGGCCCCGCTGCCGGGCAACCCCTGCAACCCGGCGTCCTGAAGCTCGTTGAGCACCTCGCGCACGCTGAGTCCGCTCAGCTTCGCCATATTCGCAATCTCCGAAGGGCTGAAACAATCGCGCTCAATGGTCGGGTAGGTTTCGCGCAGCCACCGCAGCAGGTCGGTATACCACGTGAGCGGGAGGTCCGGGTGGTGGCCTCCCTGGAGCAAAATACGGGTCCCGCCCCAGGCGATCAATTCCTCTATCTTCTGGGATAGCTCCTCCCGCGAGGTCACGTAGGCTTCGGGGTGGTGAGGCGAACGGTAGAATCCACAGAACTGGCAGTTAGTGACACAGACGTTGGTATAGTTAATGTTTCGGTCTACCAGATAGGTCACAATGTTGCCTGGCACCCGCAGTTGGCGGGCGGCCCTGGCGGCCATACCCAGTTCGAGCAAGCCGGCCTGCCGATAGATGGTCAAGCCTTCTTCGAAGTAGAGGCGTTCACCGGCGGCCGCTTTTTCCAGGAGATACGAAACCGATGGGTCAGGCATACCACATGTTCCTCCGACGGGGGTTTATCCCGTCCTATCAGGTGACAACTCCCAGGGCGGTGCCCCGGCCATTGATTGATGGTTAGTTCATTGATAGTTATTCTACCATAATTCTGGTGAGTCTTCACCGCGGCTCATCCCAGGCGGCTCGAACGGGGGCATCTCCAATTTCCGCTCCTCCGTCCAGATGGCAACTCCCGCACCCGCGCCGGCCTGTAACTACCCTGTACCACCCGCGCCGTATAATCCAACCAGACGCCAGCGCCAGTGGCGTTCGTGGCACCTGAAACGATAACCGACAACCACACGCAACGATGACGACAAGCAACGGCGACACCCCACAACAACCGACCAGGCAGATGGTTGTATAATAGAGTCTCAGGTGGATGGAAGTTTTGTATTCGTGAGGAGGATGTTGGTGGATTGGAATAAGCAAGCGGAAGACATGCTCAAGACCTGGACTACTTCACAGCAGCAGATGTGGGATAGCTGGTTCAAGACCATGCAGACTATTGGGACCTCTCAGGCAGGCGAAACGTGGGAAAAATCTGTTGACACCTGGAAAGACTCGGTGAAGCGAGCGCTGGATGCCCAGACCCGGTGGACCCAGTTCTGGGTAGAGAGCGTCACCTCCGGGTCGGGGGTTGGCAAACCTGCCGCCGAGTGGTCCAACCAGATGCTGGAAATGACGAAGCGCTGGGCGGAAACGCAGAGCCAGCTGTGGGACAACTGGTTTGAGACGATGAAGAAATCGGACCCGACCGCGATGGCGAAAAACTGGAATACCGACGAGCTTCAGAAAATCGTTCAGGTCTGGCAGGAGACCGCCCAGAAGACCATGGAAGCTCAGATGGAATGGACACGGATGGTGACGCAGGCCCAGAAAGCTGAGAAGGCCTAAAACCTGAAACGAGAGACGAGGTATTTCATCTGGAGGAAGGGAAGTTGCCGGGCGAACCAACCACAGCGTGGGGGTTCGTGGGCGCTTCTCTCCCCTCTCCGACGCCGCCGGTGGTGAACAACAGTGCAGTGCGTCGGAGAGCGCGGTTCGGGTTTTCTCTCCCCCAGGCACCGGGTTTCCAGGGGCATGTTGCTTGTTTGGCCTCATCCCCGCTGGAAACCTGCGCCGTCCGACCAGCCTCAGCTTCGCTTCAGTCCGTCCCGGAGTCTGTTCCCCATCGCTTGAACTGAACAAAGTACCAGCAAACCAGACAACAACCAAACCAGACAACAACGCAGAAAGAAAGGAGGATAGCAGTCTCCCCAGACGAAGACTGCTTCAGCCCTATGGAAAAAGACAAACAACAACAGATTCGGGAACTTGCCGAGCAGATGCAGCACGCCGCCAATCCTGACCAGCAAAATCTGGCACGAGGAACGTTGGAACTACTGGAGTATGTAGACGAACTCGTCCTTGCGTTGTACAATGCGACTGAAACGTGCTGCGAGGCGATGTCCCTGGTGTATGAGGGGAGCTTGCGCACGGAATCGTAACCACAAGCATCAGGCTCGGAATAGCAGGAGCATGAGCAATGTCGCTCTTCGGCTCACCCAACGTCGAAAAACTGAAGGCAAAGCGCGATATCCCTGGTCTCGTCAAGGCCCTTGATTACCAGAAGGACCCGGAGGTCCGTCAGGCTGCGGCGGCGGCGCTGGGCAGCCTCGGAGACCCCCAGGCAGTGGCGGTCCTGATTGCGGCACTCAGGCGCGGCGACGAACCAATCCGCGAGGCTTCCGCATGGGCACTGGCGCAATCCGGTGCATCCCAGGCGATGGAGGCGCTCATGGCGGCGCTTGGCGACGCGGCACTGCCCGTGCGCAAAGCCGCGGTGGCGGGGTTGGGGCACCTGGGCATCTCCCAGGCCATTGAGCCGCTGGTGGAGGTGCTCAGGCGGCGAGACGAGGCCCTCTTTCCCGAAACATTCCAGGCGCTGGCGCAGATAGGCGCAGTCATCGGAGCGAAGGAGGGGGAAGCAGCCTACCATTCGCGCCTGCTGGAGCCGCTCGCTGCGCTGCTGCGAGAACCGGACCTCCGCACGCGCCAGGCCACGGCCACCGCGCTGGAGCGCGTGGGGTGGCAGCCAGGGCAGGACGAAACCAGCGCTGCCTACTGGATCGTCAGACAGGATTGGGAACGCTGCGTCGCGGTGGGTGCGCCGGCGGTTCCGCCCCTTGCGGCGGCGCTCACCGAACAAGATTCCCCCCCAGACGTGCGGCCATCCCTGTTCCGCTCACTGGTCAAGATTGGCCCCCCCGCTGCTCCGTCCCTGATTGCCATGCTCAAACACGCCAGCACCGACGTGCGCAAGGCCGCATTCCACGCCCTGGTGAGCCTGGGGTCTCGGCACTGCTCCCCCTCACCGAGGCGCTCGCCGACGAAAACGAAGAGGTCCGCCTTGCCATCGTCATCATCCTGGGGCAGATTGGCAATCCACGGGCGGTGGTGCCGCTGATTGGCATGTTCCATGACCAGGACTGGACCGTGCGCGGCCAGGCCTATAAATCGGTGGTTCGGATAGGGAAATCGGCTATCCCGCAACTGGTGGCCGCGCTCAACCACGAGGGCGACGAAATCAAGTGGGGAGCCGCCGGAACCCTGGAAGCACTGGGTTGGAAACCCGGTGCAGACGAAACCAGCGCCATCTACTGGATGGTCAAGGGAGAATGGCACCGGTGTGTGGATATCGGCGCTCCGGCGATCCCTCCCCTCATTGCCCGGCTCACCCACTGGGATGCCACCGTGCGCCGCGAGGCCATGGGTTCCCTGGTGCGGCTGGGGAGCCTCTCGGTCGAGCCGCTCATTGCCGCGCTCACCAGCGACCACCCCCATGTGCGAAAGTACGCCGCGACTGCGTTAGGCATGATAGGGGACAAACGAGGGGAGCAACCCTTGATGCGGCTCCTTTCGGACCGCGACCGCGAGGTCAGCAAGGTTGCCTCCGAAGCCATAAGCGCCATCCAGACTGGCGAAATGTGGCGTGGTTCGAGCTAGGCCAGGTTCTCTTGCGCTGGATGGCAAAGGAAAGGGGAGCGTGAGCTATGTTGCTCTTTGGACGCCCCAATATTGAAAAGCTCAAACAGAAGCGCGATATCGCAGCCCTGGTCCGGGCGCTGGACTACGAACGGGACCCGTCCGTCGAGGTTGATGCCGCCAGGGGCCTGGGCGAACTGGGCGGAGAGCAGGCCCTCGAACATCTGACCCGGACGCTCCAGGAAATGAACGATGGTTATCGCCGGGGCAACGAAGACCTGTGCGAGGCGATCTTGTTCATTCTGCCGGAGCTGGCTCCCGAACATGCCATGGAGCCGCTGAGTTTTGCCCTCAAGCAAGAATCGCTCAAGGTGCGCCGGGCCGCGGCCACCGGGCTTGGCAAGGTCGGCAACGAATATGCCATTGAGTCGCTGCTCATGGTCCTCAAGCGCCGCGACCGAGACATGTACCGCACGGTCGGCCAATCTCTGGCATATATTGGCTTGCGCCTGGACGAGAAGAAGCGGTTGGAACGCCTCATCGAACCGCTGGCGCAGATCCTCCGCAACGACCGCCTGGATATCCGCGACCCAGGGATTGTGACCCTCGAATGGATGGGGTGGGAGCGCGATGGGAGCTATGTTCCCCCCACCGACGACGAGATGAACCAGGACAAGAAAGACCTGCGGGCCGTCATCTTCGAATCCCTGGAGCAGATGGGGTGGCAGCCAGACCAGAGCACCCTGGGCGCGTCCTACCACGTGATGCGCAGGCAGTGGGATGCCTGTGTGGCAATCGGCCAGCCTGCCGCGGAGCCGCTCATTTCGGCCCTCAAGGATGATGACCAGGAGGTTTGCAAGGGGGCCTTCCAGACCCTCGTTCGGATGGGCAAGGTAGTCGGGGAAGACCTCATCGAGGCGCTCAAACATGAAAAAGCGGTGGTGCGCCAGGCGTCGTTTCAAGCCTTGCACAAAATCGGTATCCCCATCCTCCACGAACTGGTCGCATCGCTGGAGCACGAAAACCCCGAAGTGCGCCGAAGTTCGGCCATCATGCTCGGCCAGTTGCGGGACCCGGGTGCCGTGCTGCCGCTTATCCACGCCTTTCGAGATATCGACTGGGATGTGCGGGCGCATGCCTACAAATCCATGATGAACATCGGCCCGCCGGCCCTGCCAGCGCTTGTTGCCGCACTCAGGCACCAGAGCGAGGCCGTGCGGTGGGGAGCCGCCGGCACCCTCGAAGCCTTCGGGTGGAAACCCACTGCCGACGCGACCGGCGCGGCCTACTGGATCATCAAAGGCGACTGGTACCGCTGTATCCAGATTGGCCCTCCCGCGATTGAGCCGCTCATTGATATGTTCGAGCACTGGGACAAGGAGATTGCCCGAAAAGCGATGGCAACCCTGGTCCAGATTGGCGCTCCCGCGGTTGAGCCGCTCATCGCTGCGCTCACCCACGAGTCGTCGGAGGGGCGCATCTTTGCCGCACTGACGTTGGGCATGATAGGTGACGAGCGGGCCATCCCGCCCCTGACCGAGCGGTTGGCAGACGAAACCGAAGCCGACGCCGTGCGCGAAGCCCTTTCGGAGGCGCTCAACGCGCTCCAGCCGGGCCATTCGTCCGATGAGGTGGCAGCCGAAACCGAAACCGAAATGGACCAGGCGGAGCCGGAGAGAGCCACGACGGAGGGCGCGGCTCAAGCGAGGACCGAACGCGAACGGGTCCGGTGACCGAACTCCCCATGACTATGACCTGACTATGACTACCACCTCGACCAGCCGGCCCCGGAAAAACTATGACACCGTCCCCTACCCCGGCCACCCCTACGCCCAGACCCACCCCGCCTTTCTCTCGGTGCTGGCGGTGCTCTTCGGGATGACCCCGCCCCCCGTTGCGCAGTGCCGGGTGCTCGAACTGGGCTGTGGCAACGGCGCAAACCTCATTCCCATGGGCGACCAGCTTCCAGGCAGTACGTTTGTTGGCATAGACACGGCCCGTGCCCAGATTGCCGCAGGGCAGGCGACCATTGCCGCGCTTGGCCTGGGAAACATCACGCTCAGGCACCAGGATATCATGGACGCTGACTTTCAAGGTGATACGGCCCCCTTCGACTACGTCATCGCCCACGGGGTCTATTCGTGGATTTCCGCTGAGGTGCAGGAGCGTATCCTTGCCCTGTGCCGCGAACACCTGGCTCCCAACGGCGTGGCCTACCTCAGCTACAACACCTACCCCGGCTGGCACATGCTCACGATGGTGCGCGAGATGATGCGCTACCATACGTGGGATTGCGACGATCCCGTCGAGCAGGTGGCGAAGGCGCTGGCGTTTCTCGACTTCATGAGCGCATCGGTGCCGCCGGAGCAGCAGGCCTATGGCAACTTGCTGCGGGTCTATGGCGACTTCCTCAAGCGGAAGTGCGCCCAGGATGAAGCCTGGGGGCATGCGTTCGTTCTCCACGACGAACTGGCCGAGATCAATACCCCGCTCTCCTTCTCCCAGTTTGTCGAGCGGGCGGCCTCTCACGGGCTGCAATATCTGGCCGAAACTGACCTGCCGGGGATGCTGCTATCCAACCTGCCCCCCCAGGTTGCCGCAACGCTCAGCACCATGGCGAAGCACCAGCCTCTGGTGGATACCGAGCAGTACCTTGACTTTCTGCGGGGCCGCACCTTCCGCGAAACGCTGCTGTGCCGCACGACCGTCCGCCTGGACCGGGCGCTCAGTCCCCGACGGTTGGCCTCGCTGTTCATCGCCTCACCCACCTGCCCGGCCTCGTCCTCGCCGGACCTTTCCTCCGCTGCCAGCGAGACCTTTCGGCTCCCCAGCGGCGAGGGCATCGGCCTGGGGCACCCACTCAGCAAGGCTGCCATGGTACATCTTGCGGCAATCTGGCCGCGGGCCATCTCCTTCCCAGACCTGGTTGCCGCAGCGCGTTTGCGCCTGGAACTGGAATCGTCCCCATACGGTGCTCCCACCGCACCGGTGGGGGATACCCCCCGCGACGAGCAGATTCTCGCGGCTAACCTGCTCAAGATGGCGACCTGTAGCACCCGCCTGCTCAAGCTCTCGACCCACCCCCCCGCCATTGCTCCCACCCTGAGCCACTGGAACTTCCCGACGGCCCGGCCCCTGGCGCGGTTGCAGTCCCGTGAGCAGACGTGGGTAACCAATCTGCTCCACGAGCGGGTGCGCCTGGACGAGCGGCAGCGGGCACTGCTCCAACACCTGGATGGTACCCGCGACCGCGCTGCGCTGCTGGCGGCTCTGGGAGCGGGGTGGAGCCTGGAAGACCTGGAGCGCGAGGTCCGGTGGCTGGAACACCGGGCGCTGCTGGTCGGCTAATCCATCTCCTTCGCTCCCTCGCTCACTCACTCACCACTCCCATCGTCGGGACGGAGCGCCTCATAGGTATATTCATTGTCGGCGCTCCACAGCGACCACCCGGCGGTATACGTCAGTGTCTCGGTGGCGTCAATCTGCGCCCGCACCTCTGCCGGGCCATACTCCACAATGAGGGAGTCCGGAACCCAGAGCAGCGTGAAGTCCTGGAGCCACGGACGCAGCCGCGCCCGCTGGTTCTGCACCATATCAAACCCCTCTTCCAGGCTCTTCTGGACAATCTCGTACGGGTGCGCCGCCGCATTGTCAAACCCCATCTCGTAGCGCCAGTAGTGCGAGGGGTAGACCATCGGGCAGATATAGTCGGCGTGCGGAGCCATCAGTTCCGGGTTCTGGCCGATGAGCGGCTCCGGTCGCCAGATGGTATACCCGAATACATCCACGGAGAAGAATGCCCCCACCCGGTTGATGGCATCCTGCGCCAGAGACATCACCTCGACGATATTCTCGTACATCGCCTCCGGGTTGTTCTCCGGGTCTGCTGGCTTCGACAGCACCATATACTCATAATCCGTAGCATCGTTTGGGAAGCGAATGTAGTCGAACTGCACCTCATCGAAGCCAAGCTGGGCCGCCTCGACCCCAAGCTGAGTATTGTAGTCCCAGACGTTGCGATTCCACGGGTCGAGCCACGCCACATCCCAATCGGCATAGAACACATTGCTGTTGCACTTGCGATTCTCGTTCGGGACACACCCGCCCGGTTTGGTGGTCCGGGCCGCCCACTCCGGCTTCGTCTCGGCCAGCAGGTTATCATGCGAGAAGACATGGATACGCGCAATGGTGTAGACGTTGTGCTGTCTGGCCTCCGCCAGGATACCCCGAATGTCCATCAGGTCTCGGAGGTGCCAAGCTCCTTCACGATGGGCACCTGCGAATCGTAGTAAATCAACCCCAGGTCGGCCAGATTATCCGACTTGAGGTCAATCACCATCGCGTTCAACTCGGTGCGGTCAATCACCTCAAAAAACTCTTGCATCTGTTCGGGCAGGTAGGCCGCCGTGCTGGTCTTCACATACAGCGCTCTGGCCTCAAACGGCTCCAGTTCAATCACCGACGGAATACCCGCTGGTTTCAATTCGAGCACCGTCTTGCGGTAGCCGGGCGCCAGCACGTGCAGATAGCCGTTCTCTGGCACCCCCCCAAGCACAAACTGCCCGTCCGGGCTGTGGTCCAGGCGCATGTGGGCTACGGCCGTGCTGGTCAGCGTCGTGTTGGCAATAATCGTGGCAAACGCAATGGGCGTTCCCGTCACCCGGTCGACCAATGTGGCCGCAAGTTCGTCGGGCCGCAACACCGCATTGAGCGTGGTGCTTTGTTCCAACTGCTGCGAAAGGGGGGCATAGCCGTCGGCCTGGACTTCTACCGCCATCACATAGGCCGGCACTCCCTTGAGAAGATACGTTCCATCGAGAGTGGTGGTGGTCGAAACAACCCCCGCAGAGACGAGCGCTCCGGCCACCGGCTCGCCGCTGTAGCGGTCGGTCACGGTGCCCCGCAGGACATCCGGTCGCATTTCGGCATGGTAGACCGTCTGGCGATGCACGTTCGTCCGAACCGACTCGTAGTCCTCGGCGGTCATCACCAGGTGAAACTGCTCTGGAACATCGCTCAGCACGTAGTGCCCGGCCTGGTCGGTGGTCGCAGTTGCCAGCAGATGCCCGACAGTGTGCGCGTCCGTGACGACCGTCGAAGCGACCGGAGGAGCAACCGGCGCGTTGCCCATATCCCCCAGACCTGCGTCCCCTGGGTCAGGTTCCACGTCCATTGCGGGGGCTGACGGTGCTGGTGCTTCCGTCGTCCGGCTCACTTCGGAGGTGTTCGTGAGAACCGACACGTTCAACAGCATGTCGTCCTCGGTTCCTGCGGCCAGTTCGGCCAGCGCCGCCACCTGAACCCCGGCCACAGGTTTCCCGCTGTAGGCGTCAACGACCTTCCCTTCCAGGCGGTTGGGGCGCAGAACCAGGTCAAGCGTCACGGTCATGTTCTCCGACTGAGCCAGGTGGGGCTGGGTGTTCAGCGCCACCTGAACCGGCTCGTAGCCGGGCGCAGAGGCTTGCAGGGTGTCTTCCGTGTCCCAGTTGGTGGTGAGGTAGCGACCATCGCTGCCGGTTGCCAGCGTCCCTGTGCCTATTACCACCTCAGCGGCAGGGACCGGCTGGTTCGTATAGGCGTCGGTCACCGTTCCGGTGAGCACCGCGGATGACTTGCCGGGTCCGCCGTTGGTCCAATCTTCCAGGCTGCACGAAGTGAGCAGCACCACACTGATCATCAGGGACCACGCCATCAAGCGAATCTTTTCCATCTCGTCCTCGTCCTCATCATATCATCTTCATTATATTTATATGTTCTGTGGTTGGTACCATCGGATACAACGTGCCTCCTCGCCAATCTGGATGGTCCAGGTGCTTCCCCGGATGACATTCACATTACGGAAGCCGATGGGCGGAAGCGCGGAGGATAATGGATCTACCAGATAGTTGAAACGGTGGAACGGCGTATTTGCTCGTCTCGGGTCATCAATGGAACCCCCAGGGCAAGCGCCGTTGCAGCGATGATACGGTCAGGCATATCAGGGACCTGGGTATGGTACCAGGACCAGCACCGTTTCTGGAGTATCAAGGGCAGCAATAAGCCGATCATACATCCTATCCGGCAGGCGATATTTCTCGATCCGGTAGATGGTCTCTGCCAGGGTGATCGTTGAGAATCCGATATGGTTTCCGCTCGCTACCGCATCGTCAAACACTTTTCTTGCTGTGGTGGATAACTGCGGGGCATCCGTTACATACCAGATGAGCGTGTGGGTGTCAGTTACGGCGGTAATCATTCGTAGAACGATCCCCACATTTCTCGCCTGGCTTCGTCAATCTGCTCTGCTGATAGCGATACGGCCAGATCGGAACAGATACCAATCATTGAGCGGGTTGGTCCGGCCTGGTTTTGCAGCGGTTCCCCATTCCCGATAAAGTTTCCAGGAGGCACCTTGAGGACCTCCGCCAGTTTGTCCAGGGTCGTCAGGTCTACCCGCTTCGCCTCATTGTACCAGATGAGGCGCACAGTGTGGTAGGATAACCGCGCTTCCGTTGCCAGGCTGCGCGGGTTCCACCCGGACGGCTCGGCTATCTCTCGCAACATCCAGCGGGCCATTTGCTCCTCCCTATCCATAACACATCCAGGGCCGGTGCTGGCGTAAGTATAGAGGGGGAGCGAAGGCGTGTCAAGATTCCGGTGCTCCAGGCTCCCGGAACTACTACCAGATATCGCATGATTTCGCACCTGAATGGCACCGGGGGGTTCCAAAATCCTTTTTTTCTGCTATAATAGAGAGTCCCTAGAGGGCAATGACGGGAGGCGATCATGAACCTCGATGACATTATGCGTGATATCCAGGCGATGAGAGAGGATATGCTCATTTTTGAACGCACCTATGGTATCCCGACGGAAATTTTCTACGAATCCTACCAGCGCGGCGAACTCCCCCCCGACCGGGCATGGATTCTGGATTGGAGCGAGTGGGCCGCAACCTATGAACTGCTCCAGGATCGGCTGAATATGTATGCCCGGCAGGCCCGCCAACTGGCCGACAACACGGTGTCCATGAAGCTGTCACGGTTAATTGAGCAGGCATCCCACCGAAAACCTGTGGCTCTATCGCACGAGCCGATTGTCCTGTCGCCTGATGCCTCGCTCGTCCGGACCGTGTAGCACCGACCGGAGAAGGGAACAGGAACGATGCAAGGAGCTTGCCCGGCTCCAGTGCTATCAGTCAGGCTGCCATATCTTCAAGGATGATACTCCAGTGCCAGGGAAGCCGCCTCTTTTTTCCTCGACTACCCTGCCCTGGCGTTTGCTCCGGCGCCGGGGCCTGCGACCCACCGCGGGTGCATACCGGGACATCATAGCTATTGACTTTTGCTCGACCTGGCGATATCATAGTCGTGATGTCTGAAACTCGGCTCATCCGAGCACGTAGGACATCTCCGGGGCGGAAACGCCCCCGACGCTTCCGCTGATGTTGAGCGTGAAGGCTTTCCCCCTGAATACGGCGCTGGCACTTTGCCGCGGTTTGTCACGCATCGCTCGTCACGCATCACTGGTATCGCACTGAGGGAGCATGGTCACATCACAGGTCAAAGTGGCGACGATCAGCAGTGACCTGGATATCGTCACCGCTCGTTCCATGTCGCGGGAAGTTGCCAAAGCCCAGGGTTTTGGGGCCGTTGACCAGGCGCGCATCGCCACGGCGGTGGGAGAACTGGCGCGGAATATCTTTCTCTATGCCAAAACCGGGCGTGTGATAATCCGAGGAATCGAACAGGGTGGGCGCAAGGGTATCGAAATCGTGTGCGAGGACCATGGGCCGGGCATCGCCAACATTGACCTGTCCATGCAGGAAGGCTACAGCACCTCCGGGGGCATGGGAATGGGCATCCCCGGTGCGCGGCGGCTGATGCACGAATTCGCTATCCAGTCCCAGGTCGGAGCAGGCACCACCGTCACCTGCCGCAAGTGGTGTCCATAGCCTGGCCTCTGGCAGCGCCCTGGTCAGGGACGCCTGGGATGCTCCATGTCCTTCAGGTGCTCCATTGCTCCATGTGCTCCACGATCTGACGGTCAGGTATAGGCGTATTTGCGCCACACATCGTGGCGCTCAAGCTCCCCAAGCAGCGCAAACGCTACATACTGCGGCTGGCGGGGCCGGGTCCGCAAGATCATATTCGCCTGCTCCGGCGTATGCCCCCCCTTTTTGCGGTTGCACTCGCGGCAGGCCGCCACCACATTGGTCCACACCGTCAATCCCCCTTGCGAGCGCGGGATAACGTGGTCCATCGTCAGGTTGACCCGCCCCGGCTGGGCCCCACAATACTGGCACGTATCGTGGTCGCGGGCAAGCACGCCGCGCCGTGAACAGGGGAGCTTGAAGCGAGGTGGTATCCGGATGTAGCGGACCAGGCGGATAACCAGCGGGACATCGAACGAATATTTGGAAGCACGAAGCTGAAGCTCGGTGGCCTCGACCAGTTCCGCCTTTTCCTGGAGCAGCAGGATAACTGCACGACGCACCGAGATGATTTGCAGCGGCTCATAGCTCGCATTCAGAACAAGAACCCGTTGTGTCAATGCCAACCCCCTTTGAAAACCCTGGTGCATGGTTTCTACCACACTGGCTCTCAAAGGGTTCTCCACGACCTTAGAGAGCCGCAAGCATTGGACAGGCTGAGGAAACCGCCCGGATGGACCGCATGACCCTGGCATGCCAGTAACCGGTGCTGCATAGGATAGCGTGCATAGACCACCGGCACGCTGCAATATTCCGCCCCAGGATGACCCCTGGTTGGAGCGTGAGACCGCGAAAGTAGCCCTTGCCAAAGTTCATGTCAGCCTGTATGTTCCCTGATATCGAAACCGAAACCCTGAATTCCTGAATTAACGATACTTCCTTTAAGGATAAACGAACCTTCGTTTCGCGTTCGTCCCCTACCGCAACGTCGCGGCTATTCCTCGACCCCCTCAAGGGGTCGCATGAGCAAGTATAGCGCAAGGTCGGGGGATTTGCAAGCCTCAATCTGGGCATCTGCGGTCGTACGACCGGGCTGCAAGAAAGAACTCATCCAGCCATTGCCGCGCTGCTTCCACGCTCTGAGAGCGCTGTACGCAGGTTCGGAGCACCGCACTCCCCGGTGCGCCAATCACGAACTGCCCCACAAACTGCTTGAGTTTGTTGAGCGCCACCCGTTCGGGGAGTTCTTCCAGGCACATCGCCAGATAGCGCCGCAGCAGCGCATACTTCTCATCCAACCCCGGCTCAAAAGGCGGCATTCCGCTGCGCAGTTGGGCCACCTGGAGAAAAATCCACGGGTTTGCCAGCGCTGCCCGCCCGATCATCACCCCGTCAACCCCGCTGATTGCCAGACGATGCAGCGCATCCGCCGCGCTCCGGACATCCCCGCTTCCCACCACGGGAATGCGAACCTGCTGCTTGATGGCAGCTACGCGGCTCCAATCCGCCTCGCCCGCATACCGCTGTTCGCGGGTGCGCGGGTGCAGCGTGAGACCGTTGATACCAGCCTCCTCCGCCACCCGCGCCGTCTCCAGAAAGTTCAGGCTCTGGTCATCCCACCCGGCGCGGTACTTCAGCGTGATGGGCAGATGCACCGCCTCGCGTACGGCCCGGAGCACCCGCCCCATCTTCGGCAGATCGCACAGCAACGAAGCCCCGTGTCCGCCCCCCGTGACCTTTGGCGAAGGACACCCGCAGTTGATATCGAGAATATCAGCCCCCAACGCTTCAACCGTGCGGGCCGCCTGAGCCACCAGCTCCGGGTCATTCCCGCTTATCTGCATTGCGAGCGGGCGCTCCTCCGGGAGATAATCCAGCAATCGGTGTCGCTTCAAAGCCCTGGGCGACACACTGGCCGCGTTGGTCATCTCGCTGCACACCAGGCCGCACCCGCCAAGGCTCAGAATGAGGCGGCGGAAGATACTGTCGGTCACCCCGGCCATCGGAGCCAGCACCATGTTGGGGGCAATGGTCAGGCTGCCCACCTGGTAAGATGACGGCAGCGTACCAGACCTGACTGGCGGGTCTGGCAGGTCTGGCGGGTCTGGCAGATCAAGCATCGGTCACTCATTGCCCGTAGAGGAGGGGAGGGGGGTGGGGTGTGCCGCTCCAGCCACCAGCACCCCAGAAAGAGCGCTCCCGGTGCTGCCAGCCCCACAAATCCCCATCCGCGAGGAAACGAACCACTCAGGAGCCATTCATAGCCATAGAATGCCAGCAGGCTTCCCACCGTGAGCGCGCCGCCAACCCCCTCCCACCGCCAGGCCAGCACCATCCCCAGAGACATGCCAGCAGGAAACAGCGACAGACCAACCCACTCCGCAGGCGTTGTCTCCGTCGGGTTGAACCCTTCCCCCACCAGGAACAGCAGGAGGACCCCGATACTGCCAATGCTCCAGACACGGGCGACCCACCGGAGCAGGTGGGTTCCAGTTGGTGCGGTCATCATTCGTTCGCTCCTTTCTCGTTTCCCTCATCACCAGTGATACCAGTGATGCATCACTCATCACACACTACTCAAGATGTCCCGCTCGCTGCCGCTTCCATCAGGGCTTGAATACGCGGGACCATCGCGGCAGGGTTCGTATGGATGCCCTCCAGCAGCAGCGCGTTGTCGAAAAGCTGCTCGGCGCTGACTGCAACCACCGGGTCGTCGGCATGCGCTGCGGCCCGTTTTGCCAACCCCACAATCAAGGGGTGAGAACGGTTGAGTTCCATAATGCGGGGTTGCTGCGCCACTTCCTGCCCAAGCAACTGGTGAATACGCTGCATTTCACGGGTGGTGGTATCTTCCGCCGATGATACCAGGCGGAACGGGCTATTGCGCAGGACCTTCGATGCCCGAACCTCCTTCACCCGTTCGCCCAGGACCGCTACAAACCGCGCCCGGAGTTGCTCAAACTCCTCATCGCTGATGGCACTATCGGCAGGCGGAGCCTCACCAGGCAGCGCCAGGTCGGCGTCGTCAATGTTCTTGAGCGTCATACCCTCATACTCGCGCAGGCCCGTGAGCATAAAGCTGTCAATCAGTTCCGTCAGGAGCAGCACCTCAATCCCACGGGCCGCGAGGGGGTCGAGGTGGGGGCTAAGCCGCGCTGCGCTCAGGTCGCCTGCCAGAACGTAGTAGATGTGTTCCTGGTTTTCCACAATGCGGCGCTTGTAGTCATCCAGCGACCACAGCCGCTCGTCCTCCTGATCCGTGTCGTGGGTGGTGTGGAAACGCAGTAGCTTGATGAGCGATTCGCGGTCAGCAAATTCCGTTGCGATGCCTTCTTTGATAAAGATCCCGAATTCCTTCCAGAAGCGGGCATACTTCTCCTCGTCCTTTTCGGCCAGTTCGTTCAGCTCCTTTGTCAATCGCCCCGACAGCGACTTGCGAATGCGCTGCATCACCGGGTTGCTCTGCACCGTCTCACGCGAAACGTTCAGCGGCAGGTCTTCACTGTCAATAACCCCCTCGACAAAGCGGTAGTAGGATGGCAGCAAGTCTCTGGTTTCTTCCTGAATGAGCACTTTGTGCGAATAGAGCTTGATTTTGCCTTCAACCCGGCGCTCAATGATACCGCGTTCGCGGTGAGACGGAACGAACAGCACCGCGTGCAGATCAACTGGCACATCGGTCGAGAGGTGCATGTGCAGCAGCGGGTCGTCCATATCCATCGTGAGCTGCTGGTAGAACGACGGGTATTGCCCGGCCTCCACCTCGCGGGGGGGACGTCGCCACAGCGCCTGCTGCTGGTTGACCTGCTCCTCACCCATGAAAATCGGAAAGGCCACAAAATCCGAATGGCGCTTGATAATCTGCCGCAGCCGCCAGGCATTGGCAAATTCGTGAGCATCCTCCTTAAGGTGCAGCGTGATGCTCGTCCCGCGTTCGGCCCATTCGCCCGGCCCAATCGTGTAGGTGTCGCCGCCCTCGGCCTCCCACTGGACCGCCTCGGCATCCAGGCGGTAGGAGCGCGATGTCACCGTCACCCGGTCAGCGACCATAAAGACCGAATAGAACCCGACCCCAAACTGACCAATCATGTCGGTGGCAAACGAGCGGTTTTCCTCTTCGGCTTCTTTCTGCTCCTGTCGGACGCGCTGAAGAAAGCTCCGGGCGCCGGACTGCGCAATCGTCCCCAGGTTCTCAATCAGTTCTTCGCGGGTCATCCCGATGCCGCGGTCTCTGATGGCTATCGTCCTGGCTTCCTGGTCTACCTCAATATGGATAGCAAGCTCGGCCTCCGGGTCGAGCACCTCGCGGTTGGTGAGCATCTCGAACTGTATGCGGTTCAGCGCATCGGAGGCGTTGGAAATGAGTTCACGCAGAAAGACTTCCCGTTCGGAATAGAGCGAGTGCGCCAGAATATCAAGCAATTGGCGCACTTCGGCGCGAAAAGAGAGCGCTTCCGTTTTTACTTCCCTATCTTCTGTTGACATAATAGTTTGTTCTCCTTCATTTCTCCTGACAAAGTAAAGAAAGATAGATTTACCACCTGGTTCCCTGGTTGCTCTTTTCACCGGACTGCCGCACGTTCCAGGGTATTCCCGTGCATCCGGAAGAACGGCCCAGGTTTCTGTAATGCCCATGATACCACCACTCATGCGATTATGCCACTGTCCTGACCGAAACGCCGAAACACTCAACGACCGGCCCCAGACTCGACGGGATCTATCTTTCTCCCCCTCATTGTGATAAAATGAACGCACAGACTAGATAAAGTCACGGCAGTTTCCTTCTTCCTCGGATGATACAATGAGCCAGAACATCAGTCCAGGGTGTTGCACAAAGCAAAAAAAAGATACGAGGTGAGCTACCATGACGGTGGACAACAAAACCCATGCCGAACTCCAAGCAGAAAACGCTGCACTGCGGCAGCGAATCGCCGTACTCGAACAAGCCCTGACCGAACGTCAGCGCGATGAAGAAGCCCTCCGGTCGAGTGAAACCCGCCTCCGAACCGTTATCGAACACAACGCCGATGCAGTGATTGTCAGCAACAACGACACAATCCAGTTTGTCAACCCGGCGGCGGAACGCCTCTTTGGGCGAACCGCCGAAGAACTGCTCAATCATCAGCTTGGCATCCCCATCTCCATCGGGAGCAAAGAAGAGGTGGATATCTTCCACAAAGACGGAACCCACCTGGTGACCGAAATGCGCGTGGTCGAGATAGAATGGGAGGGGCAAAACTCCTATCTGGCCTCGTTCCGCGATATCACCACCCGCAAACAGTTCGAAGAAGAGTTGGAACGCCGCGTCGAGGAACGCACCAATCAGCTCCGCACCAGCGAAGAGCGCTTTCGCACCATCGCGGACTTCACCTACGACTGGGTCTACTGGATTGCCCCCGACAGCACCTACCGCTACATCTCCCCCTCGTGCGAGCGTATCACGGGCTACGCTCCCGACGCGCTGCAAGCCGGCACCGCCCGGATGGAGGATATCGTCCACCCCGACGACCGGGACCGCTTTTGCGCCCACTTGCACGACGAAATCACCAGCCAGCAAACATGCGAACTTGAGTTTCGCATCCTCACGCGCAGCGGTGAAGAATGCTCCATCAGCATGTGTGCAGCCAGTCTTCAATGCCGAGGGGCAGTGGATTGGGCAGCGGGCCAGCAACCGCGACATTACCGAGCGGGTACGGGCCGAAGAAGCCCTGCGCGCCAGCGAAGAATGGTTCCGCGAATTTGTCGAAGGTACCGACAACCTGGTTTGCCAGGTCAACCAGGCCCGGCGCTTCACCTACCTCAACCGCACCGCTGAGCGCATCTACGGCATCCCGGTCGAAGCCTGCCTGGGACGAGACGCCTTCGACTTCGTCTACCCCGACGACCAGGTCCGCACCCGCGCCCTCTTCGATGGGTGGCTCCAACACCGCTCAACCATCGCCACCTTCGAGAATCGCCAGGTCAGCCGCGACGGACGGGTCCACTACCTGCACTGGACGGTCAACCCCCACTACGACGACAAGGGAAACGTCACAGTGATGAACATCATCGGGCGGGATATCACCGAGCACAAGTGCATCGAAAAAGCCCTGCGCGAAAACGAAGCCCGCTACCGCGCCATTTCCGAACTCATCTCCGACTTCGTCTACGTCCTGCGCGTCGAGCCAGAAAACCGCCTCATCCTCGAATGGGCCAACGAACCCTTTGCCCGCACCACCGGGTATACCATGGAAGAGATTAACCACCGCGGGGGATGGGACAGCCTGCTCCACCCGGACGATGTCCCGGTCATCCACCAGCGGCGGGAGTGGTTCACCGCCGGACAGTCTTCGGATATCATGGAATTTCGGATTGTCACCAGGAAGGGCGAAATCCGCTGGCTGCGCAACCACTGCCGCCCGGTGCGCAACGCCACCCACACCCAGGTCACCCATATCTACGGGGCCGCACGGGACATTACCGAGCGCAAACGCTCCGAACTGGCCCTGCGCGAGAGCGAAGAGCGCTATCGCCAGCTCGTCGAACTCTCGCCCGACCTGATTGTCGTCCATCGTGATGAAAAGATTGTCTTCATCAACCAGGCCGGGGCGGCCATGCTCGGCAGCCTTCCGCCCCACCAACTCGTCGGACGCCCCCTGCTCGACCTGGTCGCCCCGGCCTACCACGACCTGGTCATCCGTCGGGTCCGTCAGGTGCTGGAGCACCAGACCCGCACCCCCATGGTTGAGGAACAATTGGTGTGTCTGAACGGGTCACTGGTGGATGTGGAAGTGACCTCAAGCCCCTTTACCTACCAGGGAAAGCCTGCCGTCCAGGTCATTGCCCGCGATATCACCGAACGCAAACGCTCCCGGCGCGAACTGGAGCGTTCGCTCTCGCTCCTCCAGGCCACCATCGAGTCCACGGCGGACGGCATCATGGTGCTGGCGCAGGATGGAGGAATCATCCACTGCAACCATCACTTCGAAGACCTCTGGAACCTCCCGCCCGACTGGCGCACCCGGTGTACTTCGGCCCACCACTTCGATCTCCTGGTCGAACAGGTCCAGAACCGCGAGGCCTTCGTGCGGCAGGTGCTCGAAGAACTCTATGGCACGCTGGACTCCCCCGTCTACGAATGTCTGACCCTGAAAGACGGGCGCATCATTGAGCGCCACAGCACCCCCTACTATGTGGAAGGGAGCATCGCCGGGCGCGTGTGGAGCCTGCGAGATATCACCGTGCGCAAGCAAGCCGAAGACGAACTCAAGCGAGCCAGGTATGCTGCTGAAGCGGCCGCCCGCGCCAAAACGGAATTTCTGGCGAACATGAGCCACGAAATTCGCACCCCGATGAACGCCGTCATCGGGATGACCAACGTGCTCCTCGACACAACCCTGGACTCCGAACAGCGCGAGTGTCTGGAGACCATCCGCGTCAGTGGCGAGGCGACGATAACCCTCATTAACAATGTGCTGGACTTCTCGAAAATTGAGGCCGGGACGCTGGAACTCAAGCGCTATCCCTTTGATTTGCGCCAGTGCATTGAAGAATCGCTCGATCTATTTGCCGCCAGAGCCGCCGACAAGGGACTCAATCTGGCCTACTTCATCGAGGACTGCGCCCCCACTCGCCTGGTTGGCGATGTGACGCGGATACGCCAGGTGATCGTCAACCTGCTCAGCAACGCGGTGAAGTTCACCGAGCAGGGCGAAATTGTCGTCATGGTTGGAGAGCGTGGGATCGCTTCAGGCTCGAACGGTCAACTCGATACTCCCTCTGCACGACCCCGTCCACCGGGGGAAGCCAGCGGGATATCGGAACCGGCCTTGCTCCCCGCCCCCCGGCCCCGGCACGAGGTCCACCTCAGCGTCCGCGACACGGGCATCGGTATCCCCCGCGACCAGATGGACCACCTCTTCCGCTCCTTCAGCCAGGGCGATACCTCGATGACCCGCCGGTATGGCGGCACCGGCCTGGGGCTTGCCATCAGCGCCAGCCTGCTAGCCATGATGGACGGGAGTATCCGGGTGGAAAGCGAGGAGGGAAACGGCGCTACCTTCCATGCCACCTTTGTGGCCGAACCAGCCCCGGTGGCCTATGCATCGGCGGGTGACTGGCTCCTGGCTCCCGACGACCGGTTTGCTGGTAAGCGTGTTCTGGTGGTTTCGCCCTACGAAACGAATCGGAACATCCTGACCCACTACGCGACGCAGTGGGGTATCGAGCCGTTCGCCGCAGCGTCGGCCAGCGAGGCCATCGCGCTGGTCCAGTCGGGCGATTCGTTCCCGCTCGATGGGGCTATTCTGGATATGCCCCGGAACGAGAGCGAAGGAACCAACCTGGCACAGAACCTCCGGGCGACCGGGCGTTTGCCCGCGCTGCCCGTGGTTATCTGGACCTCGCTTGCCACGCAGAATCGGTCATCCCCCACCACGCGCTATCTTGCCCGCCCCATCCGTCCGGTCATCCTCCATAGTGCCCTGGTCCGGATGTTCCAGGAACGGTCTGTGCTGCCCGCTGCGCTGCCCGTGGAGCGAGACCGAATGGACCGCGAGGGGTGGAAAGCTGTCTATGGTCCGTCTGTTCCGTCGGAAGTCTGGTTGCCGACGGACCTGCACCTGGGGCAGACCCACCCCCTGCACCTGCTGCTGGCCGAGGACAACGTGATCAATCAGAAGGTGGAACTGCGCCTCCTGGAGCGGTTGGGGTATCGCGCCGACGTTGCGGCCAACGGGATGGAAGTGCTCGAAGCCCTGCGGCGCAAGCCCTATGACGTCGTCCTGATGGATATCCAGATGCCGGATATGGATGGGATAGAGGCCACCCGCTGTATCCGGACCCAGTGGCCCGAAGACCAGCAACCCTGCATCATTGCGCTGACGGCGCATACGATGGAAGAAGACCGCCAGTGGTTTTTGCGGTCTGGAATGGACGACTACATTGGCAAGCCGGTGCGAATGGAAGAACTGACCGAAAAGCTCAGGAACGTTCGGGGAAAGGCCAGTAGCGCGGGTCGGGCAGAACCCGTCAGCGCCGCGGTTGGTGGGACGGTATCCGGCGGACGGTAGGCATGGTAGGCAGGAAACACTGGCGCTGAACCCTGTGGTACAATACGGTCATCCATCATCACATTATCCGTCATCCGCCTATTGTTCATCACATTGTCGGCAGGACGCTATGTCAGGATAGGCACAATGACCGAAGATATGAGCGACACGGCCCGGACCGTGCAGGAACTTCAGCAGGAGAACACGCTCCTGCGCCAGCAGGTCGTGGACCTGCAACGGGCGCTGCATGCCCACCAGCAGCAGGAAGCAGGCTCTTGTGAGGTCGAACGATCCCTTCGCATTCACCACGCCATTCTGAGCGTGGTGCGCGTTGCCGCCGAACAGTTTTTGCGCAGCGTGACCAGCCTGCACCAGAACATTCAGCTCCTCCTGGAGCGTCTTGGGACCGCGGCGGAGGTCAGTTGTATCTGTGTGTGCGAAGTGCAACCCCGCGACGAGAGTCAGCCCCATGGGCAGGACTTTGCGCCTGCCCATGGGCAAGCATCTGTGGTTGCCCACCTGCGCTATCTCTGGACCAACCCGCAGCAGGGGCCCCAAGGCCAGGAACCGGAGGACCGCCAGGACCCTTACTGTGGAGCCGCTCCTATCTGTCAGTCCGACGGGCAGAGCTTCCCCCTGCGCTGGCAAGAAGCATTGGCTCGCGGGCAACCCATCTGCGGCACCGTCCGCACCCTCCCCGAAACGGAGGGCGTGCTCCTGGCTTCTCAGGGCATCTGCTCCATCGCCGTGATGCCGATTTTTGTCGGGTCGCGCTGGTGGGGAGCTATCAAGTTCGATGAGCGACGGAACCAGCGGACCTGGTTGGAATCCGAGATAGATGCCCTGAGAGTGGCCGCGGCCATCGTTGGCGAAGCGCTCTACCGCTACCATATCGAAGAATCGCTGGACCGCAACGAAGCCGAACTGCGCAAGCTCTACCGCGCCGTGGAGCAAAGCCCGGTGTCCATCGTCATCACCGACACGGCCGGGAATATCGAATACGTCAACCCGAAGTTTATGCGCCTCACCGGCTACGAATTCCGCGAGGTGGTGGGGCAGAACCCCCGCGTTCTAAAGTCTGGCGAAACCCCCTCCGGGGAATACGCGCAACTGTGGGAAACCATCGTGGCTGGCAGCGAATGGCACGGCGTGTTTCATAACAAGAAAAAGAACGGCGAACTCTACTGGGAATCGGCCTCTATCTCGCCGGTCACCAACGCCCACGGCGATATCACCCACTTTATCGCGGTGAAGGAAGATATCACCGAGCGATTGCAGGCCGAGGAAGCCCTCCGTCAGTCCGAGCAGAAGTTCCGCGGCGTGGTTGAACAAACGTCCGATGGCATTGACCTGACCGACGAACAGGGTATCATCATCGAATGGAATCGGGGAGCCGAACAGATTAGCGGCCTGGCGCGGGCGGAGGTGGTGGGCCGCCCCTCGTGGGATATCCTCTTCGAGATGCTCCCGGACGACCGGAGAACTCCGGAAGCCTACGACCGCCTCAAATCTGCGACCCAGGAATTCTTCCGCACCGGTCAGTCGTTGTGGGCCAACCACCTCTACGAACACGAGATACAGCGCCCGGATGGCACCCGCCGCTACATCCAACAACTGACCTTCCCCATCACCACCGAGAAGGGAACGATGATGTGTGCCACCATGCGCGACATCACCGAGCGCAGACAGGCCGACGAAGAACTCCAGCGAGCCTGGCGAGCAGCAGAGGCCGCCAACCGCGCCAAATCTGCGTTTCTGGCAAATATGAGCCACGAAATCCGCACCCCGATGAATGCCATCATTGGCATGACCCACCTGCTGATGGAAACCGACCTGACCACGGAGCAGCGTGAATACCTTGAGACCATCCAGGTCAGCGGGAACGCCCTGCTCACGCTGATTAACGATATCCTGGACTTCTCCAAAATCGAAGCCGGCAAGCTCGACCTGGAACACCACCCCTTCAACCTGCACGACTGTATCGAAGAATCGCTGGACCTACTCGCCTCTAAGGCCGACCGCAAAGGTATCAACCTGGCCTACGAGATCGACCCTGCCATCCCCTGCGGCCTGGTCGGTGACAGCACGCGTCTGCGCCAGATTCTCGTCAACCTGCTCGATAACGCCATCAAGTTTACCGAGCAGGGCGAAGTGGTCATTTCCGTTTCCGGGGTCGGGGAGACCTCCGTTCCGCGCTCCCCGTACGAACTCCACATCGCGGTGCGTGACACGGGCATCGGCATTGCTCCGGACCGCCTGGGCCAGCTCTTTCAATCCTTCAGCCAGCTCGATGACTCCACCACGCGCAAATATGGTGGGACGGGATTGGGCTTGGTCATCAGCAAGCGGTTGGTCGAAATGATGGGGGGGGCCATCTGGGTGCAGAGCGAGAAGGGCCAGGGGTCAACGTTCCATATCACCCTGAAGATGGATATCCATGCCATTCCGCCCCGCCCCTTCTTGCTGCGCAACCGCCCCCACCTGGTCGGCAAGGGCGTGCTCATTGTCAACGAAAACCAGACCAACCGCAACCTGCTCATGGCTCTGGTGACCTGGTGGGGGATGAAACCCCAGGTGGCCGCGTCGGGAGCCGAGGCACTGGCGCTGCTCCAGCAGCATCCCCCCCCGATATCGCCATCCTGGATATCGCTCTGTCCGACATAGACGGGCTGAGCTTGATTCGGCAGATACGCCGCCACGCCCGGATGGCTTCCCTGCCGGTCCTGGCGCTGACCTCCGTCGGCGTCCGCGGCGAACTTCCCCGCTCCACCACCGAGGATATCACGGCCTGCCTGGCGAAGCCCATCCGGCCCGGCACCCTCTATCAAGCCCTGATGGCAATGGCCCAGAAACAGGACGGAACGGAAACCCCCGTCCAGGTGGTGCTCCAGGGCAACCAGGCAACCACTATTGATACCCAGATGGGGTATCACCATCCGCTGCACATCCTGGTGGCCGAGGACAACACCGTCAACCAGAAGGTCGCCATCGGGTTGTTGGGGCGGCTTGGGTATCGTGCGGACATTGCCGCCAACGGTCTGGAGGTGCTCCACGCCCTGGAACGCCAACCCTATGATGTCGTCTTGATGGATGTGCAGATGCCAGAGATGGACGGGGTCGAGGCCATGCACCATATCCGCTCGCTGTGGCCTGCCAACCAGCAACCGCGAGTGATCGCCATGACCGCACACGCCATGAAGGGCTACCGCGAATGGTTGCTCCAGGAGGGGATGGACGACTACATCAGCAAGCCGGTGCAACTGCCAGAACTGGCAAAAGCTCTCTACCAGTCCAACCGTCGCATCCTCCGCCACGAATCACGCCCAGGGGCGATAGGCCAGCACCTTTCTCCATCCGTTGATACGGTCATCCTGGAGCAGTTTCTCGAAGCGGTGGGGCGAAGCAAGCCAGACGAAACATCCCAGTTCATTCACCTCTACCTGGATAACGCCTCGATGCTGCTTGCCAATATGCGGCAGGCGCTTGAGAAGGGCCATATCCAGACCTTTACCCGGCTGACCAGTTCGCTCCGGTCGAGCAGCACCCAGGTAGGAGCGCTCCGGCTGTCGGCGCTCTGCCGCAGCCTGGAAGCGCTCAAACTCCCCTCCGTGGTCGAAAAAGCAACCTCGCTCGTCACCCAGGTCGAAACCGAATACACCCACGTTCGGGAGGTGCTGACCTCGCTTCAGGTCACTCCCTCGTAGGGGGGGCCAGCATAGCCCGGCGTGGCCTGGTGCGGCGCGGTGTACGACCAGCATCCGTCATCCATCAACCCGTCCATCAATCCATCAACCCAGCTTATCATACCCAGGCAGCGTCAGAAACTCCACGAAGTCGTCGCTCGTGGTGAGTTGGTCGAAGAGGCGGGCCGCCTCCTCATACTTCCCGGCAGCATATTGCGCGCCGAGCAGCGACTTGATGTTTTCCAACTCTTCGGCCAGCATCGTCCGGAATATCTCAATGGTCACCTTCCGTCCGTCATCGAGCACGCCCCTGGGGCTGCGTATCCACTGCCAGACCTGCGAGCGGGAAATCTCCGCCGTTGCCGCATCCTCCATCAGGTTGAAGATAGGGACACACCCGTTCCCTGCCAGCCACGCCCCCAAATATTGCACCCCCACGTTGATGTTGGTCCGCAACCCCTTTTCGGTGATCGGGCGGTCGGGGCCAAACTTCAGCAAATCTTCCCGTGTGATGTTCACATCTTCGCGTTTGCGGTCAATCTGGTTGGGTTGGGGCATCCTGGCATTGAATGCTTCCAGTGCAATCGGCACCAGGCCGGGGTGCGCCACCCAGGTACCGTCGTGCCCATCGCTGGCTTCGCGCTCCTTGTCGGCCCGCACCCTGGCAAGCGCCTCTTCGTTGGCCTGGGGGTTGTCTTTGATGGGAATCTGCGCCGCCATCCCCCCGATGGCGTGGACATTGCGGCGGTGACACACCTTGATGACATGCAGCGAATAGGAGCGCATGAAGTGCGTCGTCATCGTTACCAGGGCGCGGTCCGCAAAGGCAATCTCCGGGTGGTTGCGGAACTTCTTGATGCAGCTAAAGATGTAGTCCCACCGCCCACAATTCAGCCCTGCTGAGTGGTAGCGCAACTCATAGAGAATCTCCTCGGCCTCGAATGCCGCCAGAATGGTTTCTATCAGTACGGTCGCCTTGATAGTCCCGCGGGGAATGCCCAGTTCGTCCTGGGACAGGTCGAAGACATTGTTCCAGAGCCGCGCCTCCAGGTGGCTTTCCAGCTTGGGGAGGTAGAAATAGGGGCCGGTGCCCTGCGCTATCAAGGTGCGGGCATTGTGGAAGAAATAGAGACCAAAGTCAAACAGCCCCCCCGACACCGGCTGACCGTCAATCAGGACGTGCTTTTCATTGAGATGCCAGCCACGGGGCCGCACCACCAGCGTGGCCGGGGTCTCTTTGAGCTGGTAGCTCTTGCCCTCCTCGCTCACGAAATCAATATTCCGCCGGACGGCATCGCGGAGGTTGATTTGCCCGCGGATGAGGTTTTCCCAGGTGGGCGTGTTGGAATCCTCGAAGTCGGTCATATAGACCTTTGCGCCGGAGTTGAGCGCGTTGACGATCATCTTCCGGTCGGTCGGACCAGTAATCTCCACCCGCCGGTCCTGCAAATCGTGCGGGACTGGCGCTACCGTCCAGGTCGGGTCGTCCCGCACGGCGGCGGTTTCGGGCAGGAAGTCGGGCATCTTCCCGGCGTCGAACTCGGCCTGCCGCTCCGCCCGGCGTTGCAGCAGATTTTGCCGCCTTGCCTCAAACGTCCGGTGGAGCTTCGCAAGAAAGCTCATGGCCTCCGGGGTCAATATCTCAGCAAAATCAGGGGCAATCGGAGCATTGATGTCAGTACCCGGTGCATAGCTCGGACTCATCGTGACCACCTTTCTGTTCCCTACGTTTCTGTGCTTTCTTCTATAAGAAGTGTACAAAAATTCCCCCCACAGTGTACTACACAGAGGGAACGGGAGTCAAATGCCGCGGGCCTGTCTGGTCCCGTCGCCGGTCCCAGAGCTAGACGGCTCGTCACTGGCGAGTTTATCTCCGGCCCGGATGTGGTATGATGAAGAGAAGGTCGCGAAAATCCAAACAAAGCAAAACAAAGAAAGGAGGGGTGGTGCGTTTCTCCACCGGCTCCGGTGGGTTTCGGCACCGCCGCAGGCTATGACTGAGAACCTTTCGAAAACTGATGAGCAGTGGCGGCAAGAACTGACCGCCGAGCAGTTTGAGGTGTGCCGGCGCAAGGGGACCGAGCGGCCCTTTTCGGGAGCCTACTACGACATGAAAGCAGAAGGGGCGTACCACTGCGTTTGCTGTGGCACGCCCCTGTTTCACTCCGAGACCAAGTTTGATTCGGGGACAGGCTGGCCGAGCTTCTTTGCTCCCATTGACCCGGAAGCCATTGATACGGAAGAAGACCACAGCCTGATGATGAGACGCACCGAAGTGTTGTGCCGGGCGTGCGGGTCTCACCTGGGGCACGTCTTTGAAGACGGCCCGTCGCCCACCTACGAACGGTACTGTATCAACTCCGTAGCATTGCGATTCCAGCCCACAAACCTGACCACGCTTCCTCCATCAGCGGACGAGGGATGATGACCTGTTGAGGGTCTTTCGGCCATTGGACAACCCGGCCAGTCAATCAATCAGTCAATCAATGACCGAGGTCCCAGAGCCAGCAGCTCATGCCTGCCTCAACCTGAACTTAGTAGGACCGGGACATCTTCTTTCGGCGGTTGCGTTCTGCGCGGCGGCGCTTCTCTTTGCGCTGCTCACTCTTCGAGATAAAATGCATCTTATCTCGGTAGATTTTGGTGATCCGCTCCGAAACGACCCCTTTGTTAAAGCGGCGTATCAACTGATCAACCGATTCTCCATCACGACGATCTACTCTCATGATAGTGCGGGACCCGGCACGCAAAAAAGCGTAACATTCTTGCGTTCCTGGCTCCTTTCATTCACCTCCTTCCTTCTGTCAACCTATCACACGATGCCACGACGTAGTATAGCGAAAACCTGGGGGTCTGGCAAATGGGCAGATATCGGTATCTGGATGTATGGGAGCTACCAGCGGAACCTTCCCCGTGGTCGCGGCGTCTTCCTGAGAGAAGCAAAAGACGCATCGGTATGCGGAAGAACGGATGAACGTAGGGGAAGACTTCCCCTACGCACCCACAAAATGGTGCCCAACAAAATGTTATTCACCAGACGAAAGGAAAGGAGCAGACGTCATGTCACGTCGCATCGCCGTTATCTCCGGGGCCCTGGCCGGCACGCTCGTGTTTGTCGCCCTGGTCGTGACCATCGGAATGGTCGCGACTGCCCCGGCCCCCATCCAGACGGCCTCAGAATCGGCCATCGTCCGGCAAATCACCGTGGTTGGCTTTAGCGAAATCAAAGGCACCCCGGACACAGCCCATGTCCAGATTGGCGTAGAGACCGAGGGCAAAACTGCCCAGGATGCCCTGCGAGAGAACAACGAACAGGCCAGCAAGATCGTGGACCAGCTCACCGAACTAGGGATTGCGGAAAAAGATATCCAGACCAGCAACTTCAACATCAGCCCCACCTACGACGACCGGGGCCGCTGGGTGACGGGTTACCAGGTCAGCAACATCGTAGCTGTCACCATCCGTGATATGGACCAGACGAGCAGCTTGCTCGACCAGGTGGTCCAGGTGGGAGCCAACCGCATCTATGGCATCTACTTCAGTGTGGATGACCCCTCCGCTCTGTTGGCCGAAGCCCGCGACAAGGCTATGCACGACGCGGAGGAGCGAGCCAGCCGTCTGGCGCGGGCCGGTGGGGCCGAAATCGGGACAGTGCTCATGATTACCGAGAACATTGGTTCGCCCACCTTCCCCCCGGTGCCGGTGGCAAGAATGGCCCTGCCAATGATGGACCAGGCAAAAATGGAAACATCCGCGTCTCCCCCGCCGGTCTATGGAGGAGAACAGAGCTTCAGCGCTCAGGTGCAGGTAACCTACGAACTGCGGTAATTGGATTGATTGACGGACCGGACGGAAGCGGGGCAGCCTCCCCTGGGGTATCGAACCCTGCGGGAGGTGGCCCCGCTTCTGTTCCCGCTCCGTCCCCGCTGCGTTCTCGCTTCGTTCTCGTATCACTGCATCAGCAGCGGTAGATACAGGCGATGCAGCGAGAAACCAGGCCGCACCTCAAAGACCGCTTCCTGGATGGGCGAAACATTCCCCGTCTGGTCCTCAACCTGGTAGCGCAGGTGGTATTGGCCGGCCCCCAACTCGCCCAGGTCAACCACGGTTGCGTTCAGGGAGTCTTCACCTGTCACCAGGGCCGGCACTGTCGTCCAGGCCGAACCATCCCACGAATAGCGTAGGGCCGCAACCCCACTGCCGCCCTGGTCGTCGGCGGCCAGGTAGAGCCGGGGCGAAACGGTGAAGATGGTGCCGGATACCGGTGGGTCGGCGCGGGTTGCCTCCGGCAGCGGCCCAAAGTCCGTGGTGCCAGGCAATTGCACGCGGTAGCCGGCCATCGCTGCGCCGCCCTGCTCGAAATACCTGAACGAGAGCACATGCAGTCCCGTCGTCAGTTTCAGGGTCCCCGTCATCTGCCCGGACGAAGCCGCCGGGTCGTTGACTCCCCCATTGGCAACTATCAGGTGCCCATCTACCCACAGCCACGACCCGTCGTCGCTGGTGGTGCGGAAGACGTAGGCACCGTCGGTGGGAGCCAGAAACACCCGCGTCTGCTCAACCAGGAAATCGTCATTCTGCCCCACCGGCCCGCCATCGCCCCAGTTCAACAGGCTGCCATCCCAGGCAAAGCTCCCCACCAGTTCGCCACGGGTCACCAAACGCGGGTCGAGGATGCGGCGCAGCAGGCTTTCCGACTCGATGCCCAGGTGATACACCTGCGCCACCGGGTGCAGCGAGGCATCGAAGATGACCGGCACCGGAGACTGCTGCTCCTCGGTCACCTCAATGATGGCCGGAGCTACATCTTCGGCGTGATACTGGACGTATTCCTCAATCAGCCCTGCGTGCAGCGTCACCTGGCCCGGCTGGTGAAACCAGACCAGGCCGGTGATGTCGCGGGTTTCGCCCGGTTCCAGTGCTCCGCCGATGCTCCACCGCCAGGGGTAGCCGCCGGCATCGCCTGCACAGGGAACTTCGCGGTCGGACGGGCCAAGCACCACCCGGAAGTGACCCGCTTCCTTCGGATAGGAGGGAGTTGCCTGAGTCTCATCTCCCAGGTAGCATTCGCTTTCGCTATAGACATAATCACCCGCCGGCTCCTGACCGGAAATGGTCGTATTGCCGCTGTTGCGTATCGTAAAGGTGACCTTGAGCACCTCCCCCACGGCGAGCACCGGTCGGTCATAGGACACGTGCAGCAGTTCGGCGCTCGTCTGGGCCGGCGGCTCATCGGGAACCCACCGGACGCTGTCGAAGAAGATGACCCGGCGCTGGCTATACGGCTCGCCGGTCAGGTCACTCAGCTCGACATAACCACCAGTGCCCGCCTCGAACGTATAGACGCCCAGGTCAACCCACTCCTCCGCGGTGTTGTGGTCCACCACCTGTTCCGAAACCCCCTCCGCCGAATGGATACGGTAGACGGCGTGAGTTGAGGCATAGGGCGGGCTTCCCAGACCGCAGCCCTGCGGAATATGAACCGAGACCCGGTAGGTGCCGTGCTCTGGGAGCGACGGTCGCCAGGTGGCGGAATTGGTGCTTTCGTCTGCCGAATCAGTCGCGTAGGTATAGAACGTATGCCCACCATCGCCGCAGGCCGCCCGATACCAGGTCGCCTGGGATGGAGTGAAGCTCGTTTCTCGCTCGTCAATCAGCAGGTCACCGTTGTCGGGTTGCACCGGGTTATCCACGCCGTTGTTCTCTATCGCCGTTGCTACCCGCTGCCGGATGGACGGCAGGAGCGCCATCACCTCGTCGCCGGGGCAGGTGGTGTGGCCGGGGGTCACGTTGCGATGACCGGCGATGTTCTCCACCACGGCCCTGGTACGTATGGCCGGCAAGAACTGGAAATATCACAGCCATAGTAGTAGGACTCCCCGAACGGGTCAATGTTCTTCTGCGCTGCCTTCCACGCCAGCAGTTCGACCAGGCTTTCCTGCATGGCAATGCCCGGCACCACCGATTGGTAGGTTCCAATGAGCGACACCCCCATTGAGCCGTAGTTGCCTGTATCGTGGAAACCCACGGCGTCATCCCCCCCGGCGCGGCCCTCGTAGATGACGCCGTCGGGGTCTATCAGGTAGTTATAGCCCACGTCGCCCCACCGCGGGTGTAGGTGTGGAAATTCCAGATGGCTCGCACCCGCGCAGCCCAGTTGCTTTCGCTGCTGCCGAGCGTGTTCGATTCCGCCGTGTGATGAACCACCAGGTGATTAACGGAGTAGTAGGCCACGCCTACCCGACTCGCCTGACCGTCCGGGCACCCCCACGCGGTGCGGCTCACCACCGGCGGCTTTGCCACCGACGCCAGGCTAACCCCCTCGCTGCTTGCCTGTGTGGCGCTTGTTGGGGGCTTCTGTTCACCCTCAAGCCGTCCATCTACGGTGTTCACTTCAATCCGATGCACGTCGAGCGGAGGGTCACCAGTTCCGGCACCAACCCGCACCTGCCAGAACTGCATCCCCTCGCCGGCATACAGCACGGGACTCCAGGACACGTTGTCGCCATCCTCCGGCATCCATAGTTCGTCGTCTTCTTCCACTCCCTGCCACGGTTCCCATGTCGTCCCATCGTGGCTCACGCGTATCTCAAGCTCCGACGCAGGCTCAAGCCTGGCCTCAAGCGGGTGGGTGTGGCTTACCGCTTCGGTTTCGGTGGTCTCCCACCGCACCAGCACGTGCGTGAAGGGCTGGTGCGCTTCGATGATGGGCGAAACATACGCATACCCCGGAGCATCGCCGGTCAGCGCGGCCCCCTCAGCATCCGCAAGGGGGAGCAGCACCGTCTGTTCCGGCGGGGTTGCTCCTTCAGCCGCTCCCTGGTCGGGAGGGGCCGCAAGCGTTTGCTGGCCGAGCAAGACCCACCCCCCCACTATGAGAATTCCCAGAACCACCAGCCAGTATCGGGAAAGAGAACGAGCCATCACTATCACTATCATGGTACACCTCCAGACCATTTCAAACGTTTTCAAACAGGTTTCAGTTTTCAATACCATCGCAACCGCGTATCTTTATTGTTACGGTTTTGTCATCTTCGTCGGTGCTATTTTCATGATGAACGAAGGATGGCCGGAGGTGAAGCACAGGAGGGTGACGGGGAGATGATGGGGATATCAGGAAGAAACCGGTCTCTGGCGGAGGGGCGGTGGGGGCGCAGCGCCCCCACCAGGTGACGAACGGTCACTGGTCACTTCTCACTCATCGCTCATATTATCTCACTTTCAGGCGCTCGACCGTCCCTGAGCCGGTGATGTCTTCGGAGATGGTCGGGTTGCCGGTGTAGCGAACCTTGCCGCTGCCGGTGAGGTGTACCTCAAGCCGGTCCTCGACCTGGAGCGTTGCCCCGCCCTCCCCTTCTATCTCCACAGTGGCCTCGTTGCTTTCCAGGTCGCCCCCGTGGTAATCTCCGGTGTCAATAATCCTGACCTGCTGCTTGGTGACTGCGCCGGCCAGCGTCGCATCCCCGGTCCCATAGAGCCGCACCGTGGCGTCCGTTGCCACCAGGTTGGTCAGCGTGGCAACGGAGGTGCCAAGTAACTCAACGGTCAGGTCGTCGGCTACCTCTACCTGGTCTATGGCAATACTGGCATCGCCCACCCCGCGGATGTCGAGGGACAGGTGGTCGGTCTTCAGGTCGGTGACGTGGACATGCCCCGGACCGCTCACCATAATTTTGTTCAAATCCTTGACGGTAACATTGAAGATAATCGGAAGCGGGGAACGGAGCATATCAGTGCGCAGCACCAACCGCCCATCCGCCACATTCCGGCCAATTTTGGGCATATCCAGTTGTTCGGCCTCAACGGTGACGGAGGTTTCGTCTCCCTGGGTAATGAAAAGTTCGCCCTCGCCCTGCAAGAAGATTTCGTTGAAATTCCTAACCGCTTCGGTTTCCGTGGTAGGTTTGGGTTTCTTCTCTGGCAGGCTCAGGTCGCAGCCCGTGAGCGCCAGAAGCGCTAGAAGCACCGGAAGCACCTTGCCAACCAGGGCAGCCCGTGGGTCTCTGAAAACCATTCGACTGAATCTGAAATGGACCATGCGTTGAATATTCCTCTCCAGGTTCCTGTGATTATTCACCAATCGCACTCCTTCATGACCATCATCCATCCATCATCCACTATTATCCACTATTATCCATGGGCATTCTCCATATCCTGCCTGATTCCCTGGGCTTTCCCGGCCCTCCGGGCAAACGGCCCCCAGGAGCCAGGGGAGCGTTCCAGGGTATGCCCAGTCTGAACGGAGCCATGGTGATAGATTTCTCGATAGCTGTCAAGCCAGGTTGGCCGGTGCCCAGCCTGCCGCGCTGGTGCTGTGGTCAGGCCATGTTCCCCTCGGTCCTGAATAATGGTATAATTCTCAGGGACCATGAAATGGGGAGGGAACATCGGTGAACAGCCTGGAAATCTACAACATCCTGGTACAATCCTACAGCGACGAGGAGTTCAACCACCTGTGCTACTACCACTTCCGCCCGGTGTTTGAGCGATTCGCAGCGGGGATGACCAGGACCCAGAAGATTCAAGAATTGATTGACTACTGCGAACGGCACGGGGAAGAGCAAACGCTCGTGGAGCGGCTCCGTCAGGAGCGCCCGAATCGCTTCCCGCCGCCTTCGCCGGCTCCCATGGAATCAATGGAATCACAGGAACCACCAGGCGCAGCAGGCGACCACATTGACGCACGATACTCCCAGGGATTTGTCAATCGCTCGACCGGTCCGGTGCATCAGCAGTTCGGAGGGACCCACCACCACTATTACCATGACCCGTCCGCCCCTGCGTCTAGTGGGGCTGCGCCGGCTCCGTCCGGGTCTGCCGCACCGGCCCCGCCGGCCACAACCGCCCCGCCGTCCCGACGGATGATGGTATTCTTGAGCTATGCCCCCGACGACCTGGCAACGGTGCAAAGCCTGTATCGCAAACTTCAGGCCGATGGTTTCCAGCCGTGGATGGACCGTGAAGACCTGCTGCCGGGGCAGAACTGGCAGCGAGAAATTGAGCGGGCCATCCGGCAGTCTGGGGCCGTGGTCATCTGTCTTTCCTCCAGAGCCGTGACGAAGTCCGGGCAGTTCCACCGGCAGATGAACCGGGCACTGGACGTATACGAAGAGCAACCGGACGGGACGATTTACCTTATCCCGCTCAAACTTGACCCCTGCGACCTTCCTGACCGGCTGCGCCCCCTGCTGCATGAGCAGCTTGAGCTTGTTTTTGACCAGGGTGGCTACGAGATGTTGCGACGGGCGCTCCAGTCTCGCGCCGAAACCTATCACCCCCGGTGACGAATGACGAGGGTGACGAGCAATGACGAGTGACGAGTGACAAGTGACGAAGCCCATTGAGTTCAAGCAACGAGGGAGAATACCAAACGATGCATCACAAAACTGGAACATCTCTCAGAAAACGCCCCCGACACCGCTGGTTCAAGACCTTTCTGACTCCGCCGCTGGTGGCCGGGTTGGGTTGGATTGCCTATAGCAACCTGGCTATTTCCCATCATATGCCGCTCCCGCCCGCCGTGTCGGGGGAGCAGCGCATCTTCCAGGGGAAGGCCGGAAAACTCTGCGCCTATATGGCCGGGGAGGGAGAAGGCCCGCCCCTGCTCCTGATTCACAGCGTCAATGCGGCGGCTTCGGCCTATGAAATGCGGCCCCTGTTCGAACACTACCGCCAGAGCCGCCGCGTCTATGCGCTGGACCTGCCCGGCTTCGGTTTCTCCGACCGTTCGAAGCGCTCCTACACCCCCCGCCTCATGACAGACGCGGTGCTTGATGTGCTCGACCTGATAGCCCGTGAGGCCGGGCCGGGGCCGGTTGACGCCGTGGCGCTCTCGCTGGGGGCCGAGTTTCTTGCCCGCGCTGCCAACGAAGCCCCCGACCGCTTCCGCACGCTGGCACTGATATCTCCGACCGGGCTGCGAAAAGGCGAGCGACGGCAAGGAGCCGCAGGCACCACGCTTGGGAACCCGCTGGTGCAAGAACTGTTCGACTTCCCTCTGTGGAGCCGCCCCTTCTTCGATCTGCTGAACAGCCGCCCAAGCCAGCGCTTCTTCATGTCACGGGCGTTCAGTTCGTATGAAGCGCTTGACCAGGACTTGATGGACTATTACTACCTGACGGCCCACCAGCCGGGTGCCCAGAACGCGCCCTATGCCTTTGTCTCCGGGGGGTTGTTCAGTGCGGATATGGACCATGTCTACCACGCCCTGACCATGCCGGTGTGGTTGGGGTATGGCACCCGCGGCGAATTTAGCGACGTCCACACCGAAAAGGTTGCCACCCGCCGCAACTGGACCATTCAGGCCTTCCCGACCGGCGCGATGCCCCACTTTGAGCAACCAGAATCTTTTATCCAGGCCTATGAGGCGTTCCTCCAGAGAGAATCGTGAGGCCGGGCCGGTGAGACGAGTGGCGAACAGGGGGCTTTCGTCACTTGTCTTGCCCCCGCTTGCAAAGGACCGGAAGTCGTGCTATAATGGCCCCAGTTATGCGGGAGTAGCTCAGTTGGTAGAGCGACACCTTGCCAAGGTGTAGGTCGCGGGTTCGAACCCCGTCTCCCGCTCCAAAGTGTTTCTGGTGGACAACCAGGCTCCTACGCGCAACGCCCGAACAACCACGTTCGGGCGTTCCTGTGCCGGGCATGCTCGTTCATGGAGTGACTACGTCAGGTCGTGGGGTGGTTTCCAGAGGGGGCATGGATTGTGAGGTAACGGTCAAGGTGCTATCAGGTGCTCCGGGTTGCTCGATGAGGCAGCAACGGCCTGTCCCATCAGAATTCAGGATGAGGGTATACGACCCGTAGCACCAGGTATCGCAGACTCAGGAGAAGGGAACCAATGTCCACACCTCAAGAACATAACGGCCAGGACCAGCCGAATCAGGCTGACCAGCCTGACCAGCCTGACCAGGATACCAACCAGATGGTTGCCCATGTTGCCCAGGTTCTGGGCGAAAGCGAGAAGCGCCCCGTTACGACCATCAGCCGCATCACCCAGCAATTTGGAGCAACGTTCGTGCAGCAGATGCTTGAAGAAACCCTCCAGATTGAGGCTCAGGGAGGGTTGTTGCTCAGCGATGGCAGCCGCCGCCGAACCCCCGGTGGGGTCTTCTTCTACCTGGTGCGCAAGCGCATCTCGAAAAAAGACACGTTTTACCTTTTCTACAAGGAAATCGAGCAAAAGCGCCGCAAGAAAGACGTTCCATTTGATTGGAAAGATCGTATCAAAGTGGCGCACGAACTCAAGAAAGAACAGGGAGAAGCCAGAGTGAAAGTAACGCTCATCGGGAGACCTGGCAAGGTGGTCGAAAAGCGCACCTTTACGATGACGATGATGACCGAACGGAAGGTTCCGGCGTTGCCCAGAGGAATGCCAGAACCGCCCCAGAGTACCACGACCTATATGGTCTATATCAGCAAGAAGCAGTGGGACCGCGTCAAGGAAGCTATCAAAAATCCCAACGATGTGCTCATCATTGAGGGATTTGCCCGCTATGACCCGGAGCTTGAGGGTATTGCGGTATTTGCCAGCAACACCCTGACCAGGTTTCTCCAGCAAAAGCAGCGCCAGTCCCAGAGCGAGAGTGAGAGCGAGAGCGACGAAAAAGCAGCGGCAGAACAGGAAGCGACCCATTCAGCCAACGAGACCTGACCCCCCGAACCCGACCGACCTCCGCACCCTGGTGCAGCGCCAGTTTGCCCCGGTCGCCAGCGCCTATGTCCACAGCACCACGCACGCCCACGGGGCCGACCTGCCGCGGATGCTGGAACTTGCCGCGCCAACCGGCCGCGAACGGGTGCTGGATGTTGCCACCGGCGGCGGGCACACCGCGCTGGCGTTTGCCCCCCAGGTGCGGCACACCATTGCCATTGACCTGACGTTTGAAATGCTCACCGCGGCCCGCCAGCACCTTGCCGCGCACGGTGGTCGCAGGGTTGACTATTGCCGCGCAGTTGCCGAAGCGCTGCCGTTTGCCTCCCAATCGTTCGACCTCGTCACCTGCCGGGTGGCCGCCCACCACTTTGCCGATGTTCGGGCGTTTGTGGCGGAGTCAGCCCGGGTGCTGCGCCCCGGCGGGCGGTTGCTCGTGTCCGACCACCTCGGCCTGGACGATACTGACCTGGATGCTTTTATGGACCGCTTCGAGCGCTGGCGTGACCCCGGCCATGTGCGGGCCTACCGCTTTGCCGAGTGGCACGATTTCTGCCAGGAGGCGGGGCTATCGGTGGTTCATACGGAAGAGTTTCCTCGCGAACCCTATGCGTTCGATTCCTGGACGGCGCGGATTCGGATGCCAGAAGCAGAGCGGGCCGCTCTGGAGCGCTGGTTGCTCGCCGCCCCGGCCCGCTTCCGCGAATGCTTCGAGATAACCGAACAGGATGGGCACGTGGTGTCACTGCGGAGCGTTTTTGGCATCATCGTGGCGCACAAGCCGGTTCTGCCGGTGGTGGGTGATGCGTGACGGGTGTGGCATCGGCCCCGTGGCCTGCCAGCACCACAAACACGTCTTCCAGCGTTGGTTCGACCTCCTCAATCAGGGCATTGCCGAACCCGTGGTCCCCCAGGGCAGCTCCCAGGCTCTCTGCCGTGTGCGCGTCGCCGGTCGTGATGGCATGGAGGTGGTCACCGAGCAACCCGGTCTGGAACACGCCGGGCGTTGCCGTCAGCGCATCCAGCGCTGGAATCAGGGGTTGGACGGTGATATCCCAGGCCGGGCCTGGCAGTTGCGAATGTTTGAGTGTGTCGGGAGTGCCCATTGCCATCAGGCGGCCCCGGTGCATTACCCCCAGTCGCCCGCAGTGCTCCGCCTCGTCCATATAGTGGGTTGTGACAAAGACCGTCGTTCCCTGCTCTGCCAGCAGATAAATCAAATCCCAGAACTGCCGCCGCGCCGATGGGTCAACCCCGCTGGTCGGCTCATCGAGCAGCAGCAGGCGAGGGCGGTGGACCAGGGCAATCCCCAGGGCGAGCCGCTGCCGCCACCCGCCGGATAGCTCCCCGGCCCGCTCACGTTCGTGCCCCGCCAGGCCAATCAGGTCCAACACCTCCTGGATACGGGGGCGATAGGCAGAGGGGCGCATCCCATAGACCCCCGCATAAAACACCAGGTTCTCATAGCCGGTCAGTTCTTCATACAGCGCAAATTTCTGGCTCATATAGCCCACCAGCGGGCGAATCGACTCGGCCCGGGTGCGGATATCGAAGCCGAGCACCTGCGCCGTGCCAGACGTTGGCTGGAGCAGGCCCAGCAGCATCCGCATCGTGGTCGTTTTGCCGCACCCGTTCGGTCCCAGGTAGCCCACCACTTCGCCGGGGTATACCTCGAACGAAACGTCGTTCACGGCGATGAAATCGCCAAATTTGCGGGTGAGATGCTCGGCCCGCACCACCGGCGCACCCGGTTCATTCATCGTGGCTTGTCCCCTTTCATCCCTACTCGAATATCTCATGCAGCGATAGCCGGATATCCAGCGTCTCGTCAATGCTCAGTTCAGGCAGAACGGTATAACCTGAGTTCGGGATAATACATGTCATCAGAAAGCCGTAAAGGTCACATTGCGCTACCGTCTGGTACTCCACGTGCTTCCGAGTACGGACAAAAACACGGCGGGATTTGAAAAATTAGGGTGTTTCTGTCGCCTGGTCTTTCTGATGTAGCTTCTTAATGGGTCAAACAACTATTTGCTTATCCCGAACTCAGGTGTATAGGTTCCAAGGCAGTAGAGCAACCTGGCAACCGATAACTGGACATAACTATGGTTGAATGACGCGGTGCTATCCATCATCATCACCGGGCCTCCCCCTGCTGCTGGAGCAGCGAGATAAACACGTCCTCCAGGCCGGGCGCGATGGGACGCAGCCGGGCAACCCGCACCCCTTCGGCCTCCAGCGCCTGCGACAGGCGCAGCACCAGCGATGCAAGGTCCGGGTGCTGCTGGTCACCCTCCCTCCTGGCATAGCGCTCCCCCAGGCGCAGGTGCAACCGATCCCCAAAGACCACCGCGTCCTCCACCTCCGCGTTCTCCAGGCAGACCTGCCGGGCCGTCATCCCAGGGCGTGCCACCACTTCGAGCACGCGCCCGTCCAACCTGGCCGTCAATTCGCGAGGGGGGCCCTCAACCAGCACCTGCCCTCCATACATAAAGCCAATGCGGTTGCAGCGAACAGCCTCATCCATATAGGGCGTACTGACGATCACCGCCAGTCCCTCATCCGTCAGCAGGCGAATAATCAGTTGCCAGAAGTCCTGGCGTGTCACCGGGTCAACCCCGCCGGAGGGTTCATCGAGCAGCAGCACCCCCGGACGGTGAATCAGCGCACAGGCCAGACCGAGTTTCTGCTTCATCCCGCCAGAGAGCAACCCGGCCAGGCGCTGTTCGAACCCCGCCAGACCAACAAACTGGAGCAACTCGGCGGCCCGCGCCACAAAGGCCGGCCCCACCACCCCTCGCACCTCCCCAAAGAACTGGATGTTTTCCGCAACCGTCAGGTCAGTGTAGAGGCTGAAGCGCTGTGCCAGGTAGCCCACACGGGCGCGGGCCTGCTCCGTCCGGGTGCGGAGGTCGTGCCCGTCAATATGCACGCTCCCTTCCTCGCTCGTGAGCGCCCCCACCAGCAACCGCATGGTCGTCGTCTTCCCGGCCCCGTCCGGCCCGACCAGGCCATACGCCTCGCCCTCGTGAACTTCCAGGCTCACCCCATTCACGGCGCGGGTGCTCCCAAACGTCTTATGCAGGTTGTGGGCTTCAATTCGTATTGCCATCTTCGTTGCTCGTGCTTCCGTCTCACTCAAGCGGCTCACTCAAACCGGACGTCGGCAGGCATCCCCGGTTTGAGCCTGCCGTCCGTATGCTCCACCTCCAGCGTAATGGCGAACACCAGCACCTTGCGTCCCTCGGCGGTCTGAACGTTGCGCGGAGTGAATTCAGCCTCATCGGCAATCCGCTTCACCCTCGCCACGAACGTCTCGCCGGGCCACGAATCCACCTCCAGCGCGGCCCGGTCGCCAATCATGATACCGCCGTAGCGGTCTTCTGGAACATAGACCGTTATCTGGAGGCTGCGGAGGTCTGCCAGCACCAGCAGCGTCCCGCCCGGCAACGCCATCTCCCCCGGCTCAGCCGTGCGTTCAATCACCACTCCGTCAATGGGCGAGGTCAGGTTCATCTTGCTCATCTGCAATTCGAGGGAGCGCACCGAGGCCAGTGCCGCCTGGGCCTGAGCGCGGGATGCCTCGGCCTGCGCCTCGATGGCCCGCAGTCGTTCGCTGGTGATGCTGGCGCTGCGGCGCTCAAGTTGCGCATTGGCCTCGGCGGCCAGCGCCGATTGCTGCGCTGCCTGATAGCTCGCCACTGCCTGGTCGCGCTGCGTCACCAGCAGCGAACTGTCCAGCGTGACGAGCGTCTGACCCGCCTCGACCGGGTCTCCCTCATCCACCAGCATGGTGGTGATACGTCCGGCCAGTTCAGCCGAAACGGTATATTCGGTCGCCTCAATCGTGCCGGTGGCGGAAATCGTGCTCCGCTGCGGAGCAAACCAGGCCGTATACCCCCACCACCCCCCGCCCCCGATGAGCGTGATGACCACGACGAGCGGAATAATCCGACGCGGATCGGGTCGCATACCAACCTCCTATCTCTCCAGACTTCAGGCTCCGTGCTCGGTGCTCCAGGCTTCGTGCTTCTTAATCCAGGCGCTTGCGGAAGCGCAGCGCCGCCGCCCCCATAATCACCAGGCCAAACAGACTCAGCGCCATCACTTCTTTCCAGAGTATTTCCAACCCCACCCCCTTGAGCACAATGCCCCGCACCACAATGAGAAAGTAGCGCAGTGGAACCACATAGCTGACGGTTTGCAGCACAACGGGCATCGCCTCCAGCGGGAAGAAGAGACCCGAAAGGAAGATAGAGGGCAGAATCGTGAACATCGAAGAAATGACCGCTTCCTGCTGCGTATTCGAAATGGTCGAAATGAACAGGCCGATGCCGAGCGTGGTGACCAGAAAGAGCGCGGTCAGGACCAGCAGCAGCGGCAGGCTGCCATTGATGGGAATGCCAAAGAGCAGGATACCCGCCAGGAGAATCTCCATAGTATCAATGAACGCAATGATGACATAGGGCGTCAGCTTGCCGACGATGAGTTCCCACGGGCGAATCGGCGTCACAATCAGTTGCTCAATCGTCCCGCGCTCACGCTCGCGCACAATCGAGGTCGAAGTCAGGAGCGTGGCGAGAAACTGCAAAATCATCCCGATGAGCGCGGGAACCATATAGTAGGCACTTTCCAGGTCGGGGTTATACCACACCTGCGTTCGAACATCAATGAGCGCCCGAAACGCCCCCCCCTGCCCTCGCTGCTCCATCTGCGCCACCGCCAGCCGGGTTGACTTTGCCTGGCCGATGAGTTGCGCCGCAGAGAGCGCTGTTCCCGCGACGGTCGGGTCAGAGCCATCAATGACAAACGCTACCTGCGCCGTCTGTCCTGCGGCAATGGTATCGCCGTAGCCGCGGGGAATGATCATCCCCACCCTGGCGGCCCCCTGGTCAATCAGTTTCCGCAGGTCGGCTTCCGAAAGCACATCAAACCGCATCCGGTAGTAGTCGGCCACGCGGTAGGCATCGAGAAGCTCCCGCGAGGCCGGACTCTTGTCCTGGTCGAGCACCGCCATCGGCAGGTTGCGAACATCGCTGGTGGCAGCATAGCCGAGCAGCAAAAGCTGCATCACCGGCATCGCAAAGGTCATTGCCAGCGTGCGCGGGTCACGGACAATCTGAATAAACTCCTTCCGAATGAGCGAGAGCAACCGCATGGTGCATCACCTTCTTTCCCTCTCTGGCGCGTTCGCTTTCATACGTCCTCGGTACTCGTCCGTTGCCAGACCATGCAGAAATGTCCGGACATGGTGCTCAATCATCGTCTCATCGTCTGGCATCGGAAACGGCGGGGTGACGGCCTTCAGGTTTTCTATCAGCAGCCCGCGAACCATCAGCGGCCCGAAAAACTGGAGGATGGCCGCCAGTGGCGGAATGGGGTTGATATGCCCCAGGTTGACCTGACGCTGCAAATAGGTCGCCATCGGGATAATCAATATCTGAAACATCTGCCCGGCCACGCGGCGGGTCAACTCCGGGTGGCGTGGCCCCTCAGCGAGCAGGATACGCAGCAGGAGCGGCGTTTCTGGCTCGCTGAAGAGGCGAACGTAGTTCCGCGCCACCGTGCGCAAAACATCCTCCGGGGCGCATCACTCGCCTCGCGCACAGCTTGCCCAAGCGCTTGCAGCGGTTGATACTGCTGCATCACCGTGGCGAGCAATTGGGGCTTGCCATCGGGGAAGTAGTGGTAGATCAGCGCCGGGCTGAACGTCTCGCTGGTGCGCCGGCGCACCTCTGCCGCAATGAGCTTGTTTGTCGTGCCCTCGTAACCGTGGTGCGCAAACACCGCCATCGCCGCCTGGATAATCCGGGCTTTCTTCTCTTCGTGGTTGGTTTTTGGTCGAGCCATATGATTATGATATTGATGATCCTGAGACCAGGAAAATTGATTGATTAGTTAGTTAAATGATACCACACCCGGCGGTCTTTGTAAACCCCTGGTCAAGGTCTCATCGGACCGAATTTCCCGGCCAGACGCCTGGTTGGCCGGGGCAGTTCCTGGAACAGCTCCGGCCATTCGCTTGACATCCCATCCTCCAACCCCGTATAATGCCCAGTGTAGGGAACGAGCGGAACCGATGCCTCCTGCTGGCGGCGGTCAGAACAGATGAGTAGATGATAGGGCGAGGGGAAGGTGGGGCACCCCATGCCAGACTCCGCAGCATTTGAAAAGCTGGTTGCTGAGGTGCTGGACGACCTCCCACCACGCTTTGCTGCCTACCTCCAGAATGTTGAAGTCATCGTCGAACCCCGTATCACGCGGGAGACCTGCCAGAGGTGCGGGCTGCGACCAGGGGAAGTCGTCTACGGACTCTATGAAGGCGTGCCGATGACCCGGCGCGGGAGTGGGCATGCGCCGCTTCCGGCAACCATCACCATCTTCTATGAGCCACTGGAACGGCACTGCGCGAGCCGCGCCGAGCTGCGGCGGGAAGTACGCCGAACGGTGTTGCACGAACTGGCCCACCACTTCGGTATCAGCGACGAGCGATTGGAAGAACTGGGAGCCTACTAAACGAAAGCAGTTATGAACCATCTGGCACTTCGCATTCGCAATATGTTCTTTGGGATGCTCTATCTCACCGCCCTCGCCGTGGCGGTGATTCTGGTCTATGAGACACTGCAACTCGCCAGCAAGCGCCCCGACTGGCCGGTCATCATCATTGGAGCTGAAGAACGACCCACCGCCACCCCGAAGCCCACCCCGACGGTGGTCCCCGCGGTGCTCAAAGAAGTGGTGCCGCTCAAGACCTTCCCGACCGCGACCTCCGTCGTTCCCGTTCCTACCGTCGCCACACCCATCCCGCGGACCACGGGCTACCACCCGAAGAGCGGGCGGTATATCGTGGCGTGGTTGCCCCCCTCGTTGAGCGGCGGGGCGCGGGCGTCGTTCGATGCCAACAAAGATATCCTCGATGAAATCAGCCCCTTCTGGTATTCGACCAATGCGGACGGGCAGCTCTATGGCAACCGCAACGACGAACTGGTCGTGCTGGCCCATGAGAACAACATCCTCGTGCTGCCGAGCATCCACAACATTGGCAACTACGAAATCATCGTCAACATCATCTCCGACCCGCAGCTCCGGTCGCGCCATGTCCAGAACATTCTGGACGAGGTTCTGGCGCGGAACTACGATGGGATTGACATCGATTATGAAAGCCTCGACGCGTCGGTCCGACCACCCTATTCGGCGTTCATCAAGGAGTTGGGCGAAGCGCTCCACGTCCACGGCAAAACACTCTCGGTTGCCGTCCACGCCAAAGACCGCGACTACGGTGGGCTAGGCGGCTTCCAGGACTGGGCCGTCATCGGGCAATATGCCGACCGGGTGCGGATTATGACCTATGACTACCACTGGCGCGGGGGCGGGCCGGGGCCGGTCGCCCCGCTCTACTGGGTCCAGACCGTGGCAGCATATGCTGCCACAGTGATTGACCCATCCAAGGTATTCATCGGGGTGCCGTTCTACGGCTACGACTGGCCCCCCCAGGGCAACGCCAGGGGGCTTCCGTGGGGCGATATCGAAGACCTGATCGAAGAGCAAGACTTGACGGTCAACCTGATGCAGCGCAACCGCGACGGTCCCGTTGACGAAAGCTGGTTTCGCTACCAGTCCGAGCGCGGCATGCGCGAAGTCTGGTTCATGACCGACCGGGGGTTAGAATCGAAGTTGGAGATGATCCAGAACATGGACCTGGCCGGCATTGCCATCTGGCAACTGGGCTATGAGAAACCGGAATACTGGGACGTGATACGAAAGAAGCTGGTGCAAGACCCGGTCCTCATCCAGCGCTCCATCAACCCGCTGCTGCCAGAGCACTAGCCGAACCAGAACGAAGGCACGACTGATGACGACATCACGACTTTCCAGGGTGGAGCAACCACCCGGCGAACCAACCGAAAAAGGGGTCAGGGCCAACACTGCCGAGGCAACCAGGCTCTACCAGCGCGGCGTGGCAGCCGCACGCGGCGGGCAGCGGCGCGTGGCAGCGGGCCTGCTCACCCGCTCGGTGCAGCTTGACCCGAACAACGAAGGGGCATGGCTCTGGCTGAGCGGCGTGATAGACGACCCTCACCAGATTGCCTTCTGCCTGCAATCGGTGCTCAAACTCAACCCGGCCAACGAACGTGCCCGCCAGGGGTTGCGCTGGCTCGAAGAACGGCAGTTGCTCAAAGGGTCTCCGCAGCCTGCCCCGCTGCTCGATGTGAAGGTTGGCGAACCAGTCACGCAGCGCAAAGCCCGCGAACACGGCGAATCCTGGTGGGTCAACTGGCGGCAGGTGCGGCGAGACATGCGCCGGGTCGGGCTGCTTTTGTGGAGCGTCCCCCTGATTTTGCTCTTCCTCGCGCTGCTGCTCCACCAGACCTTTACCATCGCGCTGGAGCAAAACCAACCCCTCCCGCCGGTCATCCCGACGGTTCCGGCCATTGCCGAGGAGCCAGAGATACCCAGGCCCCTGGTCGTCTCTATGCCAACCATCCGCCCTGCCAGACCAACGGCCATCCCTATCCTGAATGCCGAACCGGCCCCCATCCGCGAGAGCAGAACCATTCACTACCTGGGGCAGTTGCAAACCATCCGCCAGCAGCTCCGCGATGCGGTTGAGACCTATCGTTCGGCAACGGGCCGCCCCGGCAGCACCACCATCGTCCATGCGGCGGCGGCCCAGAACTACCGCACCAGTATCGAACAGTCCCACACTCTCCTGCTCAATATGGACCCCCCGCAGGAATTGAGCCAGGCCCACGCCGACTATGTGGCCGGGTTGGAGCTTGAGATGGAGGCAATTGACTCGATGGTCGAATTCTATGGCGGCTACCAGGTCGAATACGCCAACCTTGCCGCGCTGCGCTTTCAGGATGCCACGGCCCTCTTTGCCCAGGCCCGTGCCGCCTTCGACACCCGCCTGGAGCAGATTCAGCGCAGCAGCGGGGCATCATCCTATACCGTGCGGTGAACGATGAGGGTCTGATATGAGGGTCAGGTGGCAACTCCCTGCCTGCGCGGCGGCGACCGCAACTCGGAATGGTTCCCCTTTGGGCCTTTGCCTGAGCAAAAAATCTCCCCGACGCCCCGACGCCCCGGCACCCCGACACCCCGGCACCATGGGAAAGACAGCCGTGTTATAATTGGAGCATCGTTCGCCCGGTTCCCTGGAAGGGGCTATTGCCATGAACTATTGCATTGGGGTGGATATCGGAGGGACCCAGGTTCGGGCCGCCCTGGTTGACCACGAGGGGCGTATTCAAGCCGAACGGCGTGGCCCGACCGATGCCCTGCACGGCCCACAGCCCATCATTGACCAGGTTGAAACCTATGTTGCCTGGCTGCGGGCGCAAATCCCTGAAGGTGGGCGATTGGTCGGGATCGGAGTCGGGTGTCCTGGCCCCCTCGACCCGGTGGCTGGCATCGTCTTTACGACCCCGAACCTGGCCGGCTGGAAGGATGTCCCGCTTCGGGCGATCCTGAGCGAACGCACTGGCCTGCCCGTCGAGCTTGCCAACGACGCCAATGCCGCCGCTCTGGGAGAATGGTACTTTGGCGGCGGGCGGGGGTATTCCCACATGGTCTATATCACCGTCAGCACGGGTATCGGTTCTGGCGTTATTATCGGGGGCAAGTTGCTCCTGGGGCGGGCCGGGTGCGGCGCAGAGTTGGGGCACATGATGGTCGGGGTGCCGGGGAGAACTTCATGGGAGCAACTGGCATCCGGAACGGCCCTGAAGCGGGCCGCGGCTGAGGCGATGCAGACCCACCCCCACACGCTGCTGCACGGGATTGCCACTCCCCAGACCGTCACCGCCGCGGATGTCGCGTCGGCGGCAACCTGTGGTGACCAGGTTGCCCAGACATTGATGCAGCGGGAGGCTGAATTCCTTGGGGTTGGGTTTGTCAGCATTCTCCACCTCTTCAGCCCCGAAATCATCCTGGTGGGTGGCAGCGTGGTCACGGCCAACCCGTGGTTGCTCCGCCAGGCCCGCGAGGTGGTACAGGAGCGGGTCATTGCCAATATCTACCGCGAGGTGCCCATTGAAGTCGCCCACCTGGGTAGCCATGTGGGCATCCTCGGAGCGGCCTCCCTGCTGATGGGGAAGATGCAGCCATGACGCTCATGACTCTGACGCAGGACTATCGGCATCGCAGCTTGCAGCTTGCCTGGGCCACGCTGCTGGCGGCCTTCGGGGTGTTTTGTTCGCTGCTCGCCTCGGTCGGGTACGGCGTCTGGTATTACCGCACCCATTCCACAATTGCCCAGGCCAGTACCCTGCTGATTCGTGCTCCGGTCGAATGGGTCACCTGGCAGCGAAAGGGGCATACCATCTTTGAGCAGGCCCGCGACGGGCAGACCCTCAGTATGGGCGACCGGGTGCGCATTGCAAGCTCGGCCGGGTACGGGCAGGTGGCAACAATGCGGCTCTTCGACCAGAGCACCATTGATATGTGGGCCAGGACGGACCTGCTCCTGGAAGAGCTTCAGACCACGCGCTGGAACACCCTGGAGCAAACGGTGGTGCTGCGCCAGTTCAACGGCTATGTGCGGTATGACCTGCGCAACGACCAGCCCTACCAGCAGGTGACCTTTCGGGTGCGGGTTGGCGATGCCTGGATTGACCTGGTCCCGGGGGGCAGCTACAGCATTGAAATCACCTCATCCAACCGGCAGGTGCGGATGATTGGGCAGGAAGCCGAACGCCTCACCACTACGAATGCCGCGGTGCGCTCTGGAGTTGCGGTCGTCCGGGTGGGCGAGCAGGTCGTGCCCATTGCCGCTGGTGAGCAGGTCGTGATAGACCCATCTGGCAACCTTTCCCCCCCGGTGACGGCCATCTGGGAACTGGTCCGCGATGGCGACTTCCGCCAGTATACCGAGGAAGAATATAACAATACGACGATACCAGACCAGCCCACCCTGCCCAGGGCCCGAACCTGGACCGTGTTCAGCGGCCCGGAGGAATCCGGGGCTTCGGGTTTCTTCCGTCTGTCGCACGGGTGTCCGCCACCCCAGAAGGACAACAACTGTTCGTCCGACGAGCGGCAGATAGCGGCGTGGTTTATTCGCGGAAACCGCCAGACCAGGAGCTTTGCCACCGGCATTTACCAGGAACTCGGCTCCCACGGAGGGGGCGTGGATATCTCAGAATATCGCTCCCTGGTCTTTTCGGCGTGGGTGCGCATCCTCTACCAATCGGTGGAATTGGCGGGAGAACGTGGCTCAGAATGCCCGATTATGATTCGCTTTACGACTAAAGAGAAGACCCCGACCGACCCGGAGCGCGAACGCGTTATCTGCGTCTATACGAGCGACGACCCGACCCAGGAGCCTGAGCGTGCGCCGGGCGTGACCTACTACCGCGCTGAGCGGTACGAGTGGTATCGCCTGCATATTGAACTCCGCGACCCGGAGTGGCTGCCCACGACCCGCTACCTGTGGCGCATTGAAATCTATGCCAACGGCCACGACTACGACTCGCGGGTGACGGAAGTTTCGCTGCTTGGGAGCCATCACGCCCCGGGCAGAGCAACCCGTCGAGTGACGATACGATCACCGGTAGGCGTATGCAAAAGAGAGGAACGGGTATGGTGAATAGCAAGAGGATGATCAATCCGTGATGAATGAGGCTCACCGCCTTTCAACCTGCCTGGTCACAACCAGCCAGATGCGCCACCTGGAACAGGCAGCCGTAGACGCCGGGGCAAGCTGGTCTGGCCTGATGGAACGGGCCGGAACCGGCGTGGCGCGGGAGGTGCTGCGCCTGCCGGGAGCATCCCGCAAGTGGCGGGTGCTGGCTTTGATTGGTCCCGGCAATAACGGCGGTGATGGACTGGTAGCGGCCCGCCACCTGCACGACGCCGGTTTCTGCGTATCGCTCTATGTCTGGGGGCGCGAATATCGCGAGCAAGACCAGAACTGGCACTATTGCCGCCAGCGCCGTCTGGCTGAAACCCAGGCCACCGAAGACCGCGGTTGCCGCCGGCTGCGGAGCCTCCTGGCAGAAACCGACCTGGTGATAGACGCCCTGTTGGGGATGGGAATCAGCCGCGTCGTTGCCGGGAAACTTGCTACCATTGTTGAGACCGTCAATGCCTCCAGAAACCAGGAATCCCCAATATCCGTGGTCGCCGTAGATGTCCCAACGGGGGTCCACTCGGATACCGGGGTGGTGATGGGGGTGGCGGTCCGGGCCGATGTCACCGTGGCAACCGGCTTAGCCAAGCGGGGTGTGATGCTCTACCCTGGAAAGCACTGCACAGGCAGGGTCACCGTTGTGGATATTGGCATCCCCCCGGCCTATCTGGAGACGACGATGAGTGAAATCATGAACGATGAACGAGTACGCGGGTTGCTCCCGGCCCGTCCGGCGGATGCGCACAAAGGAACCTTTGGGAAGGTGCTGGTGGTGGCCGGGTCGCTCCACTACCCTGGAGCCGCAGCCCTGGCAACTGGAGGAGCCGGGCGGGTGGGGGCCGGGCTGGTCACGCTCGCTGCGGCCCGCAGCATTATGGTGCTGACCGGGCGTGGTCCCGAAGTGACTTTGCTCCCCCTGCCCGAAGCCGATGTCGGTACCCCCGGCCTGGAGGCCGCGAAAGAGGTGTTGAACCAGTTCGTCAACTATCAGGCCTTGCTGATAGGCCCCGGCCTGGGCAAGGAAAAAGGCACGCGTCTGTTTCTTCAGGCGCTGCTTGGGATGAACCTGTCCGACTCACAGCCGCCAGTCGGGTTTCACCCGGTGGTGGCAGGAGGCCAGGATGGGGAAACGCACCGGACAGAAGCCCCACCCTCCGGAGGGGGCGCAGTGCGATAGGCAAGAAAGGAGCCGCTGGCTTTCGCCCGAATCGAACCGGTACGGACGCCGAGTCCACGGGCGAATCCCCCTCTCAGGGGCAGGAGGCCGGGGCAGAAGCCGCGCAGGACGGGTCCGGATTCGGGTCCGGGTCCTTGCCACCCACGGTGCTCGACGCCGATGCCTTGAACATCCTCAGCGAGATTGAGGCGTGGGCAACACACCTGCCAGCAGAGCGGTTTGTCCTGACGCCGCACCCCGGCGAGATGAAGCGGTTGCTCGGAACTGGGCACCTGGAACCGGACGTGGTGGAGGTTGCCACCGATGCCGCGGTGCGCTGGAAGCAGGTGGTCGTGCTCAAGGGAGCCACTACGGTGGTGGCCGCCCCCGATGGACGAAGCGTCGTGCATGCTGGTGGGAACCCATCCCTTGCCACGGCTGGCACCGGCGATGTGCTGGCGGGAGCTATTGCGGGCTTGCTGGCGCAGGGGTTGTCCCTGTTCGATGCTGCCGTGCTTGGGGTCTTTCTCCACGCTGCGGCGGGGGCAATGGTGCGGGACGAATTAGGAGAAGCCGGAACCCTGGCAAGTGATGTGCTGGCCCGGCTGCCGAGAGCTATCAAGAACCTCCGCGAGGGGGATAAATAAAGAACGGACGAAGGTCTGGTTTGGAATAGGAGGGAGAAGAACCGGTGCCAATCTATGAATATGTGTGTGGGGACTGCCACGGTCGCTTCCAGAAGCTGGTTCGGGGGTTTCACGACCCGGAAGGGCTGGCCTGTCCGCGCTGTCAGGGGGTCCATCTCCGCCGCGCTATTTCGCGCTTTGCTCCGCTCAAGTCGGAGGAAGCGCGAATGGAAGCGCTTGCCGATCCATCGAATTTTGGGGGACTGGACGAAAACGACCCGCGCTCCATTGCGCAGTGGGCGCGCCGGATGGGCAAGGAACTGGGCGAGGAGGCCGGCGAAGATTGGGACGAAATGGTTGAACAGATGATCGAAGAAGAGCTTGGCAGCGAAGGTGAGGACGGCGGGACCGGCAGCGGCAAAAAGAAGGAAGATGACCTTGGGTGGGCGTAGCGCCGGCCCCGTCGTCGGGGTACCAGCCAATCAAGTATAGCTCAAAAGGAATCATCGGTGCATTATCACATCGTTGGCATCGCCGGGGCAGGAATGAGCGCTATCGCCAGCATCCTCCTTGACCAGGGGCACCACGTCAGCGGCTCCGACCTGGAAGCCAACCGGCTGACCGCAGCACTCCAGGCGCGGGGAGCAACTATCCACGTCGGGCACCACCTGTCCCACGTGGTCGGAGCGGAAGCGCTGCTGGCGACCGCTGCCGTCAGGCCAGAACACCCCGAACTCGTCGCAGCCCGCCGGGCAGGCATTCCAGTGCTCAAGCGCACCGACCTCTGGAAGGAATGGTCGCAGCAGCGCCCGGTGATTGCCATCGCTGGCTCCCATGGAAAAACCACCACAACGGCCATGGTCGCCTGGGTGCTGCATCGGGCTGGCCTCAACCCTGGTTTCCTCATCGGCAGTGCCCCCGCCGATCTGCCGTCCAACGCCTGCTGGGGCCACCCGGATGCCCCCCTGGTCATTGAGGCCGACGAATATGACTACGCCTTTCTGTCGCTCACCCCGGACCTCGCCATCGTGACCGTGGTAGACTGGGACCACCCCGACCTGTACCCGTGCGAAGCCGACTACCACACCGCCTTTCGTATGTTTGCCTCCCAGGTCCGTCGCATGGTGTTCACCTGCGGAGACACCGAAAGCAACGCCCGGTGGCGGGTATCGCTGGAAAACAGCGGTGAGCGACTGCGGACCTACGGCTTCAACGAAGCGAACGACTATCGCGCCGTCGTCATCGCATCCGAACCGGAGCCTCCCGTCTCCCCCACCGAAAACGCCGGAACCTGTTTCACCGTCTTCAAAGGCGGGCAGCGCCTGGGTGACCGCTGGGGCCTCACTATTCCAGGCCGACACAACATCCAGAATGCACTGGCGGCTGTGGCCGTGGCAGATACCCTGAACCTGGAGACCGGTGTGGTTGCCCAGGCCTTGCGCACCTTCCACGGCACCGCACGTCGCTTCGAGCAGAAGGGCAGTGTCGGGGGCGTGACCATCATTGACGACTATGCGCACCACCCGACCGAAGTTCGGGCCACCCTCGCCGCAGCACGGGAGCGGTACGGCTCGCGGCGCATCCTGGTCTACCTCCAACCCCATACCTATAGCCGCACCCTCGCGCTGCTGGAGCCGTGGGGAGCGGCCTTTGCCGACGCCGATGCGGTGCTGATAGGCGACATCTACCCATCCCGCGAGGTGTGCCCTGACGATACCACGCCCGAAACCATCGTAGCGGACCTCGTGGCTCGCATTGCGGCATCGCACCCCGACGTCAACTCCGCAGGGTCCATATCGGCGGCCATTGCTGCGGTGCGGGCCAAACTGCGCGAGGGCGACGTCTTCATCACGCTCGGCGCAGGCGATGGCTACCGCATCGGGGAAGCACTGCTGCAAGACCCTGAACTGACCTGACCTGAAATGAAATGACAGCACAACCTGAAACGTCTGAAACGCTCGCAGCGCTCCGAACCCGCCACCCCCGCTTCATCTACCGGAGCTACCACCTGTCCCGTTCGGGGGACGCCCTCAAGATAGGCTTCGAATTCGAAACCGAACCAGGCATCATCTTTCATCCCGACCTCACCATCCCTGGGATTGCGCCATCCACCTGGGAACAGTGCCCGCCGGAAGTGCTCAACAACCTGGCGTTTCACCTTGGCCTGATGGAAATACCCTCCTACTGGAAGGCAACCTGTTCGCCTGAAATTGTGGTCGAGGCCGGGCCGCTGGACGAATGGCAGCGCACCTGGTGGACCGACCTGCTCATCAACGGCATGACCGAATTCTTCTACGTCAACCGCATCCCCTTCACCGCACCCGACTTTGTCACCATCCGCGCTAGCCATCCGGGCACCGCGGCCCCCCCCATATGGCCGCGAGACGCGCAGCGGTCAGGCTCCCCCGGACGCATCCTGGTGCCCATCGGAGGCGGAAAAGATTCCATTGTGACCATCGAAACCCTGAAGAAGCACGCTGTCCCTTTCGGGTGTTTCTCGCTCAACCCCATGGGAGCGGCCAGAGACATTGTCCGGGTGAGTGGTTGCCGCGCCGACCACGTTATCACGCGCCGCATTGATGACACCCTCCTGCGCCTCAATGCCGAAGGCTACCTCAACGGGCACACCCCCTTTTCTGCCCTCATCGCCTTCCTGAGCGTCACCAGCGCCGTGCTGTTGGGATATCGCCGGGTGGCCGTCTCCTACGAACGAAGCTCGAACGAAGGCAACGTCTCCTACTGTGGGCGAGAAATCAACCACCAGTACGCCAAAACATTCGAATTCGAACAGAAATTTCGGGCCTATGCCGCCACCTACCTGGCTCCGGACGTAGACTTCTTCTCGTTCCTGCGCCCGCTCTACGAACTCCAGATTGCCCGCCTGTTCGCTCGTCTCACCCCGTACCACGCCATATTCCGGAGCTGCAACCGCGGCCTCAAACAGAACGTCTGGTGCCACAACTGCCCGAAGTGTCTGTTTGTCTATGCCGCGCTCTTTCCCTTCCTGGAACCCGACGCCATGCGGACCATCTTCTCGGAAGACCTGTTTGCCCGCGAAGACCTGGCCCAGACGGCGTTCCAGTTGCTCAACCTGGCCGAACAGAAGCCCTTCGAGTGTGTTGGCGCATTCGAAGAAAACATCGCCGCGTTCGACCTGAGCATCCGCAAACTGCGGGCCGCCGGCCAGCCACTCCCCCCCCTGTTGCGCCTGGTCGAAGCACAGATACTCCGGAACGGGACAGACCCGGCAGACCTCGCAGACCCCACAGACCACGGATGGCGGGTTCACCCCCTGCTCACCAGTTGGAACGAGCAGCACGCCCTTCCGGAAGAACTGGCCGGCTGGCTCCGCGCCGAACTGGACGAGGCAAGTCAGTGATGAGTAATGCGTGACGATGAACGCGTGATGAGTATGAGTATGGGGTATCAGTGCAGGATGAACGACCCACGGCCCACCGCCCTTGCCGCGCTGGCGAATCAGCGCATCATGATAGCCGGCCTGGGGCGCGAAGGTCTGAGCACCTGCGCCTTTCTCCGCCGCCACCTTCCCGATGTTCCGCTGGTGCTGGCCGACCAGGCTCCGCTGGAAAAACTCCCTCCCCAGGTGCGCGAACAGTGCCAGCAAGACACCAACCTCACGCTGGTTACGCTTGAGCGTGAAACCGGCCCCGACCTTGAGCACCTGGCCGCGTTCGATATCATCTTCCGCTCGCCGGGCATCCCCCCCGACCTGCCCCTGTTCCAGGCTGCCAGAGCACGCGGAGCTACTATCACTTCCAACATGCGGCTCTTCTTCGACCTTTGCCCCGGCATAGTCGTGGGGGTGACAGGCACCAAGGGAAAGAGCACCACCGCCTCACTCATCGCGGCCATCCTGAAGCAGGGAGACCGGCCCGTGCAGCTTATTGGAAACATCGGCGTCCCGGCGCTCTCGGTGCTCGACCAGGCATCGCCCGAAACCGTGTTCGTTGCCGAACTCTCGTCCTACCAACTGGCCGACCTGGAACGCAGCCCGCACCTCGCCGTCGTGCTCGGTGTCGTGCCGGAGCACCTGAGCTATCACCGAACCTTCGACGCCTATGCCGCAGCCAAAGCGACCATTACCCGCCACCAGACTAAACGCGACTATGTCATCTTCAACCGCGAGAACGCCACCGCAGCGCACATTGCCCACCAGAGCCGCGGACAGAAAATCGCCTTCGGCCTCCATCCTGCCGATACGCCGGGCTACGGAGTGTGGGGCGACCAGATCGTCTACGGCTCGGCGGGCGCACCCGAACCCCTGCTGCCGGTCCAGATTGTCCCCCTCATGGGCCGCTTCAACCTCCAGAACGTCATGCCCGCCCTCGCAGTTGGTCGGCTCCTGGGCATTCCCATCGCCGCCATAACTGAGGCAATCCGCACGTTTCAACCGCTCGAACACCGCATGCAGTACGCCGGTCGGGTCGGGCAGGTGTGCTTCTACGATGACTCCCTTTCCACCGTGCCCGAAGCCACCGTGGCCGCTATGGAAGCGCTCGCCCCGGCCCCGCTCATTCTCCTGGCCGGGGGGTATGACCGCGGCCTGGACTACCGCGGCCTGGCGCAGAAGATTCTGGAAGCCAACGTTCGGGCGCTGCTGCTCTTCCCCCCCACTGGCGAGCGGTTGTGGGATGAGGTGGTGCGCCTGAGTAGCGGTCACCTCCCGCTCTGCCTGCGGGTCGAGCGCATGCCCGAAGCGGTGCAGCGCGCCTGGGAAGTGGCGGTTCCGGGCGATGTCGTGCTGCTCAGCCCGGCCAGCGCCAGCTTTTCGCAGTTCATAGACTACCGCGACCGTGGGAACCAGTTCCAGGCGGAGGTGGCGAAGTTGGCCGAGCAGACCGGCGTCACCCGGTCATCCACATCACCAGCGCCCCCGCAGCCACCAGCAAGGCCACCAGACCAACCAGGTACAGGATAATTCGCTCGTAGTTCAGCATATTCCACCGTCCCACCATCTCGTTCTTGAACCCCACGAAATAGAGGCGGTGTGGGTTGGCGGTCTCGCTCAGGCGATAATCCACCTCTGTCAGTGGCACCCCGTGGATGGTCAACTCGGCGGCCACCACCCGCGTGTCCTCATTCTCCACTGCGGCAACCGCTTTTCGCAGCAGGTCTGCCAGCGGAGCCACGCTGTGCCAGCGCCCTTCGTAGGGGTTGATGCTGCCCTGGTAGACCAGTTCAAGCTGCCGCTGGAGCAGCGCCTTTATCGGCAACCCTTCGATGTCATCCGTATGCTTCCCCGCCTCGACCTGCCGCGAAAAGGAAAGAGCAGTTCCTCAACCAGGCTGCCCTTCTCCTCGCAGACCGGGCACGG
>JAAUSY010000293.1 GCA_012032475.1 Chloroflexaceae bacterium | reverse complement strand
CGGCCGTCCCGCCGCCACACCGCCTCGCCCGCGTGCAGGTCGGCGGCAGGCACCCACCCGCGCCCCTGTGTGGCGAAGGGGTGGTCGGGCGTGGTTTCAATGGCCTCCCCGTCTATCGTGACGGTGGTGACGAGAGGGTCGGTGGACGACCTGCTGAACGACGAGCGGGAGGTTTAGTCCCCCTCTCTCAGCTTCTGCTCGGTATTTGCCAGACTTTGCCGAGAACCCTGTATAGTGGGAGTAGCTAACAACTATGGCTCATCACGTCGCTGCTGCGTTCGACGGAGGTATTCTTCAGGCAGGAATTCGTCAGGCAATTCAGCATCAATATCAAGTGCATCGTCCCATCCGAGAGCATAGAGTTGCGCCATCGTCTCGTGATATTCCTGGACGATCTCTGCTTGACGTTCGACCTTTCCTTTTCTTTTAGCGTTTCTCCACATCCCGGCAAGGGTCCCTAAGTATGCTTGTAACTGGCGCATTTGGGGATCCAGCGGATATCCCACTGCATCTGTTTCATAGGTAGCCATAGTAAATACTCCTTGAATATCTCAGTGAACGGGAGGTATCCATGGTTTACCTCGCTTCATCAGTTCTATAATATAGCCAGCCTCGGTCCCATCAGGGAGTCTGTAGTAGAGCTGTCCTGTTTCTTCTGGAATGGGAAGCCCCAGGGTTCTGGGCCAGGTAGCGCAGTTATTGCACCCAGGCGGCATAGGGAGAGGTAACCCAGTAACCTCGTCAAGTTCAGGAAATCGGTACGGTGAACTGGTGAGAGATGGGTCAGCAACCTGGGCAACGACTGCCTGCTGCATGCGGGCAGCCTTCTGCTCTGATGCCGTTATTTGCATGACGTAGGGTTGTGTTCGGTTTCCCATGACTCCTTCCTGTGCCAGGCGATGAGCATTGATAAATGAAGTGGTATCATCAAACACCTGCCCGGGCACCGTTCCCCCGTGCCTGAGTACAGCTTCCAGATCTGGCATTTCCATTGCTGCGTCGGATGGACGGAAGCCGTAGATCGTCTTTCCACGGTTAAAAGAAACTCCCACATGCCCGAATTGCGCTAGATCATCTATGATCTCGTCACCAACAGCGTATTCGTTTATCCAATTACTAGGTGAGACGCCACGGAACCCAATAAGCTCAACATTCCGCGTGAGGGGGTGACCCCCCGGTACATCCCCCACCGGAGAAGGGTCACCCCACCCCGGCGTGCGCCCGCGGGCCCGCGAAAAGCCCCCCTCCATGAGGGGATAGGTGAGGGCCGCCCCCGGCCCCCCAAACAACGCCCCCCGCTGCGCCGCCTCCCACAGATGCTCATCCCATTCACGGCAGGCCACCACATTATACAAGATCTGGATGCCCACATCAGTGACGGCTCCCTCCGCCGCCCCCATCGCAATGGCCCCCCACACCCCGTGGGCGCGCACCGCCGCCGCCGTGGGTGGCCCAAACAGCCCGCCCACCGTGAGCGCCCCCGCAGACGAGACCGTCATCAGCGCCACCTGCGCCAGGTCCACCTCGTTCCACCAGGCGTCCCACCCCGTCAGCCCGGAGCGGTAGTTGATCCCCACCTGGGTGCCATAGTTCACCAGGCCGAGCATGAGCGGCAGGGCCAGCTCCCCCGACGGGTCGCCATAGTTCACCGGGTTGGCATAGCCGTACTGATAGGGGTGCAGGCTGTAGGGATAGCTCAGGAAGCCGCCAAAGGGGTCGCGGCTGGTGAAGGTGGCGTGGGTGGGGACATACCACCGCGCCCGCAGATAGACCAACCCCTGGCTATGCAGTTCGCCCGTGAAGCCGAAGGGCGACGCCGCGGTGGGTACCCCCACGCTGGTCAGGTCGTCCTCGTCGGGCGAGAGGTCGGGGACAAACGGCTCGCCAAAGGGGTCGTAGTGCAGGGAGACAAATGACCCATACGGGTCGCGCTCATCGAAGGTGACGCGCACGCTCCCCAGGCCGTCTCGCACGGTGCGGGTCCGGACGGGGGGGGCCTCCGAGTTCTGCGCCCCACTGAGCGCCAGGTCCAGGCCATGCAGATAGGTCGTCGTCGTGATGCCCTGCTGCATCTGCACCACCTGCGCCAGCGGCGCGGCCAGGTCCTGGAGGTAGGTCGTGGTCGCGCCCGCGGTTTCCTGCGCCACCAGCACCCCGTCGCCATTGTAGGTGGAGGTGGTGGTCGTGGTCGGGTCGCTCAGGGGGGATGCGACCGTGCGGAGGCGGTTGAGCGGGTCGTAGGTCAGGGTCAGGGTATCGGTGCGGAACAGGTTGCCCGCTTTGTCGTACGCCCACCCCTCCACCTGGTTCGCCTGGTCATACGTGGAGGAGAGCACCCGGGTGCCGTCCAGCCACACTCCCGTGCGGTTGCCCGCCAGGTCGTAGGTGTAGCGGTAGGTCCGGCTCACCACCCTGGTCGTGACCTGGAGGTCCCCCTGGTCGGGGGCGGCCTGGAGCTGCGGCCCGGCGGCGACCTGGGGCGCAACAATGATGGGGTCCCAGGTCAGGTGCTCCTCGGCGTGGATGAGCCGCAGCAGGCCATCGTAGGTGTAGCGCGTGGTGCGCTCTTCCTGGGCCAGCGGGGGGCGTTCGACGGTCGGCGTGGGCGAGGCCGTCGCGGTGGCGGTCGGGGGAGGGCGTCGGGGAGGCGGTCGGTGAGGCGGTCGGCGAGGCTGTTGGCGTCGGGGAGGGGGTGACCGTGGGCGCGACGCAGGCGTGCTGCGCTACCGCTCCCAACAGCATCACCGAATCCCCCGCGTCGGGGTTGTTCCACTGGGACTGCCCGGCCGGGGTGATGGGGGAGTACAGGAGCACCTGCACCTGCTCCGTCCCGGCGGGCACGTCGGGCAGGGTCAGCGTGACGACATTGACCAGCGGCGCATCGGGGTCGGTGAGGGTCACGTCTGCCGACACCCCGCCGGCCACCGCCCGCACCCGCACCGTGCGCTGGTCGTTGCCCTCCTGCGGGTCTTTGTCCATCACCGCCACCTGGACCGTCACGTCGGTGCGCTGCGCCAGCGGTGCGGGCAACACCAGGCCCAGCCGGGCCGGGCCGACGGCCCCGTGCCCATTATCTCCGCCCCAGGCATATTGCAGGGTGGTGCTGAAGGTGCTGCTGAAGAGCGCGTCGGTTGGGTGACGCACATAGGCCACCAGCGCTTTCGGGGTATCTCTGGCATCCCGCACCGCTGCCGTCACCTCCCCCGCCTGCCCCTCGGTCTCGAAGGTGTAGCCGATGACGCCCCCGGCCTCCACCTGTCGCGACGGGGCCAGGGTGACGACCGGGCCATTGGGCAAGGTGACGAGCGCCTGCGTCGGAAAGGCTTCCCGAAACCCTTTTCCCCCGACCTGGATGAGCGACCAGGAGGAGGGGGGAATAGTGATGGTCTGCGGGTTCTGCCCGGCATCCCGGACGGCGGTGAGGTCGAGCACCGCCCGCTCACAGGACGCAGGGGGGGGCGGGGTCGGGCCCGCGGGTCG
>JAAUSY010000292.1 GCA_012032475.1 Chloroflexaceae bacterium | reverse complement strand
ACTGCGGCGCGCGCAGTCTGGCCAGGTCGGGGGTCGCGGTGACCACTATCGTCTCGATGACCGGCCCATCTTCACCTCCGCCACAGGCAGCACTGAGGAGCGCCACCAACCCCAGGGCTATCACGATGACCGCGTAGCGTTTCCGTACCTCTCGCATCCTGTTTTCCTTTCATAGCCTCATGGCCTCATGGCCTCATTCGAGTGACGAGTGATGGGTGACGAGTGATGGGTAGCGAACCCGTGCAGAAGCCCGAAGACCGCCTGCAAAAGAGTGGGGAGCACCGATATCTCAACTATCACTCGCCAGGTATCACCGGGTATTATACTGTATGATTGCGACAACGGGTGCAGGGGGGTGGGGAGTTTTTGATAGAGGCGACGGGTGATGGGTGACGCTCTTCCCATCACGACCGGGTGATGATGGCGAAGACGGCAACACTGAAGAGCACCTGGGCCAGCACGGAGGCCACTTGTAGCAGGCGTGCGCCGGTCTCCTCGCGGCGGTAGAGCGCCAAGCCCAGGGCGGTATTGAGCAGGAGCAGACCAGTGGCGGCCAGGGGGAGAAACAGGACCTGGTGGCGCGGTCGCAGTTCGGCTACCTGCCCGGTCGGGTCAAAGCGCATCGGGATGTTTGCGGCAAGCTCCGGGTAGAACCCGGCCAGTATTCCCAGCAGGAGCAGGTTCAGGCCGAAGGCCAGCAGGATGGACCACCGGACCACCGGGTCGCTCCAGAAGGCGTAGAAGACCATGCGTCCGGGTTGTTGCGCGTGGGAAAGCGGTTTGACCGCGCCAATTCTGCGGCGTTGTTCCAGGTTCTGGACGAACGTGTCTCGTCTGGCAGGAGAAACGGCATAGGCATCGTTGGACGTGTGCAGAATGAGGCACTTGTCCGGGGGGAGGGTCGAGAAGAGATGCAGGCGCTGCCCCTTGCTGGTGCGCCCCTGTCCCCAGTAGTAGCCCACCCCTTGCAGGAATGAGAGCGGGATGCGGGCGTGCCGGTCACCACTGTCAATCTGTTCAATGTCATCAATGGGGATGACAGCACGGTTGCCGAGCCAGTGAATGTAAATCCCGTTGCGGTCCATCGTATAGCCCATCGTTAAGCCCCCCGCGACCCGATAGGCCAGAACCCCGGCCAGGATGGTCAGGCAGACGACGGCAACCAGTTCACCGTAGAGGGCCAGGTCAACGGCCCACTCCTCCGGGGGGCGGAGCAGGGCCGGCCCCAACCGCAGGCCAAGGAAAATCCCTCCGCCTGCGGTGATGATCAGCAGAACCAGGCCAATCCACGGGCCGGGGGATGGTTTGGTGTTCCATCGCTGCATATACGTTATGGGGCCTCGTCGGTCGTTGTGTCGGTTGTGTCGGTTGTGTTCGTTGCCACAGGAGACGGCGTGCTGGTTGTGCGGGTGAGCGTGACCGTCCCTGTGACGACCGCTGTCTCTGTTGTCTCTGCCTCGCCCGTCGCGGTGAGCGTGGGGGTCGGGGCGCGGGTGAGTGTGGCCGTCCCCGTGACGACGACCGTCTCCTCCGTTCTTGCCGTCTCTGCCGTTTCTGCTGCCTCGCTTGTCGCGGTAAGTGTGCTGGTACGGGTGAGGGTCGTCGTCCCTGTTACCACGGCGGTCTCCCCTGCCACACCCGTCGGGGAAGGGGTGGTCGTGAGCGTAGTGGTGATGGCAGGAGTGGTTGTTGAAGCAGGTGTGGGAACGGGAGCAGAAGTTGGCGGGAGCGTGGGCGGGCCGGGCACATAGGTTGGTTCGGCGGTGAGCGTCGGGGTTTCGGTCGGGATGGTCGGGGTGGGCGAAACGGCCGGGAAGCGCCTGACCGTGCTCGCTTCGCGTTCGTGCTCAAGCCATTCGTCGAATGCCTCGGTGCGAGCCGTTTGCAGTTGCTCTTCTCTGGTCGGAACCTGCCGCTCAGTCACCTCAATGATATGCCATCCAAAGGGTGTCCGCACCGGCTCGCTGATTTGCCCCTCTTCCAGGGCCAATGCCGCCTGCACAAAGTTGGGGTCGTAGGTGCTGCCCCGGCTGGAGTCCCCCTCTTTATCGAAGTACCCCACATCGCCGCCGTTCTCGCGGGAGCCGGGGTCGTCGGAGTATTCGCGGGCAAGTTCGGCAAAGTCGGCTCCTCCGCGCAATTGCTCGGCCAGGGATTCTGCCTCGGCTTTCCGCTCCGCATAGGCGGCGTCTCTGGCTTCGTCGGTCGCATCTTCAGGAACATCAACCGCGAGCAGGATTTGGCGGGCACTTACCCGATCTGGCTCGGTGCGCGCCTCGAACCCTTCTTCTGGAACCAGGTGGGCCTCTATGCTGGTGCGCAGAACATTCTGGCGGTACTGCTTCTCCATCGCCTGCTGAAAGTCGCTCGCGGTGAATGCGGGAGAAAGGTTAATATCTGCGCTCCCTTCAGACTGGGTGCTGGTTTGCAGTTGGGTGCGGGCCGTTTCCAACTCCGCCTGGTACCGGGTGAAAATCTGGTCGAAGATGTTCGGAACCTGCTCTCTGGCCGCGCTGGCTTCCGGGGTCGGGCGCGGGGTTGCCGTCGGAAAAGGCGACGGGGAGGGCAGGTCGGAAAGGTCTGTGATAGCCGCTGCTGCTTCGTCTGCTTCGTCTGCTTCGTCCTCACTGGCTTCTCCCACCTCCTCAACCGTCCCCGTGGTGGTTATCTCACCAGTGGGGGATAGCTCGTCCGTAGGGGTCAGGATGGTGGTTGGCGGCGATTCTGAGAGCGATGGCAGGAAGACCGGCCCCATTTCGTAGGCCATCTGCTGGAGCACCTCGTCCTCACTCACCTGAATGCCCAGTCTGGCGGCTCCCTGTACAACGATTCGGGCTTCTTGCCAATCGGTGATGATCTGCTCCACCAGCGACTGTTCCTGGTCGGTGCCGATGCGCAGGTCGCGGAACCGCCTTTTCTGAAGCTGCTTCAGGCTTTCATTGATACCGGGGCTGAGGTTGGTAAATTGCCCACCTATCTGCTCGTTGTCCCCGAACATAGCGACCAGTTGGAGGTTTCGGACCATTTCCTGGGCAAAGGTGTCGCGCAATTCCTGTCGGAACTCCTGCTGCGTTAGCTTTTCGTCATTGACCTGGGCAATCGCTTGCCTGGGTTCCCACACCTGGTCGTAGAAGATGCCAGAAACGAGCACCAGGACCACGACGACAATGACCCCCGCCACGGTTCTGGTGACAAGCCGCTGCTGGCGTTCTTCAATCTGGCTCTTCCGAAGGTCGCGCCGGGTGGTTCGGGAACTGGCCGTCTGGACGGGTTGCTTTTTCCGTCTACTCTTGCCTGCCGGGGTTGTTCGTCCCTTCTGGGATGGGGTTCTGGTTGGTTCTGCCATAGGGTATCAGTTGGGTATTCAGGGCTTGTGTTTCTCGTCTTCGTCGTCTTCGTCGTCCTCGTCCTCTTCGTCTTCGTCGCCCTCGTCCTCTTCGTCCTCTTCGTCTTCTTCGTAATCTTCGTCGTCTTCGTCCTC
>JAAUSY010000291.1 GCA_012032475.1 Chloroflexaceae bacterium | reverse complement strand
GGGGGCAGGCAGGTCAAGGAGACTCAGCGCCTCCGCTGCTATCCGCTCCTTGAGCGGCCCCTGCCCCTTGAACTTCTCCAACTCGCCCAGGGCGTCCGCCGCCAGCGCCAGCGCCGCGCTGTGGGTCTCGACCCCGCCCCGCTGCCCGCGGTTCAGCAGTTCCCCCAGGAAGCGCCAGCACCGTTCGCTGCTCAGGTGCCCCACGCACAGCAGGATGACCTCCCGCCACCAGCTTTCCTGGTAGTATGCCAGCAGGTTGCCCCAGGCGTCTGTCTCGGCCACGTGCCGCGCCGCCAGAAACTCCTGGAACGACAGGTGACTGAAGCGGTAGCGGTCGGGTTCCCGCTCATCCAGCAACCCGATATGCACGGGCAGTTCCTCCACGAACGTCTGCGCCGCCGCCTCCCCATCTCCCCGCTGGCGCAGGTGGCTTGCCACCATTCGCAGCAGTTCGCTGCGGCTCACCGAAAGCCGCTCCTGCCCCTGCTGGTGCATCGCATAGGCCACCGCCGCCAGTACCTCGCGCCGCTGGTTCAGCCCCATCGCCAGCCGCGCCCGCTCCTGCGATGGACGGTCGCTCTTGCCGCGTCCACCCCGCAGCAGCACCTCCACGCACTCCTCGTAGAGCGAGGCGCGGTCTTCGGGCAATTGGTACTTGTTCCAGAAGATGACCGCCACGACCGTGAGCAGCAGCGGGTTGCGGGCCAGTTCGCGCACGCGCTGGTTCGGCTGCAACGCCTGCCACAGGTCGTCCGCATAGCGCCCCGCCTCGCGCTGCAACTGCTCCTCCTGCATCCCGTAGACCAGGCGGTGCAGACTGCGGCTCCAGTTCTGGATGAAGCGCTGCTGCTGGTCGGCGCTCAGGTCGGCCACCGTGCAGATGCGGAAGCCCGCCTCGATCCGCGCATCGCCGTGGTAGGCCGCCACCCGCGAGGTCACGACGTAGCGGCACTGGTCGTAGCGCAGCACGAACTCGCGCACCACACTGCTGACAAAGACGCGGTCCTCACTGCGCGTCACCTCGTCCAGACCATCAAGCAGCACCAGCGCCCGCCCTGCCTCGCACACCTGGCTGAAGAAGTCGGGGGGCAGGTTCAGGTCGAAGCGGCGGTAGTAGCTGGCGAAGCACTCCAGCAGCAACCGCGGCCCCGCGCCCATTGCCCGCGCCTTGCTGCACCCATCGAGGTAGGCCCCGAACTCGCGCAGGGGGAGCAGGAGCGGCACGGGCGGCTTGCGGGTCTCGGCGGCCAGTCCCAGGTCGGTCAGCAGGGTGTCATCGTCGCGGGCGAGGATTTCCGCCAGGCGCACGGCGGTGAACTGGAGCAGGGTGGTCTTGCCGCTGCCTGGGGTGCCAATCACCGCAATACGCGGGTGCCGCAGCGCCTGCGACCAGTCCACGGCCTGACCGCCGCCGCTTTCCGCCCTGATCAAAATCCCCTGCTCCTTGTGGTCGTCTTCCTCCGCTTCGCTCGTGCCTATCCACCGCCGTGCCTTCTCGATGAAGCCGCGCAAGCCCCATCGTCCCCGCAGGTCGTCGGGGGGCGGTTCGTGCAGCGAGAGGGAGACGTAGAGTTCGCTCAGGGGCATATCCATCGGTCGGTCGTCAATGCCGCGCAGGTCAATGGTGGCGTGGCGGGTGTAGAGGTGTTCCAGGTAGCGCCGCAGGGCCGCGCCGTAGTCGTCCTGCTGCGCCTGGGGGTGCTGCCCGTAGGTGACGTGGATCACGTCAGCGAAGTAGTTGCCGCTCCCGCCCGCAGGGAAGAGGGGAGCCAGCACCGTGTTGCCGCTGCCCGTCGTGATGGGGCTGTGGCTGACGCTGCCTGCCACGCCGACCGCCCCTGCGCCGCTGACGGTCTGGGCTATGTCGGCAGGTGGGGCGGGTGGGGGTTGCTGAAGGGCAGCAATGGCGGCATCGGCGGCGGCATTGCCAATCACGGCCCGCAGTGCCTCAATCTGGGCTATCTTTGCGGAAAGCTCGTCGGTCATCGCTGCTCCTCCCTAAACATTGGCGCTGGTTCGGTCAGCCGTTCTACTGCGCTGATCAGCGCGGTTCTCAGGGGCAGGGTGCGCGGTTCATCGCTTGTCATCGGGTTCTCCCACGGGTTGGCAAATCTATGGTACCATACGCTCAACAACGATAGTTGAGCGGTACGGTTCACCAGCGGCTCACCCCTGCCTGCGAAGCGATGGGTGAGCTTCTGTGTTTGTATTGCGTATAAGGCAATTATACCAGCATTGAGGCACAATGGGGAGATGCCCGCACCGCTCCCCCAGGAACGCTCCGCCTCGCCTTGGCCTGCGCTCCCCCGTGCTTTCCCGACCACGCCGCACGGCAGAGTGAACGGCAACAAAAAACCAGGTGCAGCAATCTATACTCCACGCCTGGTTTTTGAAAAGAATCAACCGCTGCCGCGCTCAATGAGGGCAATCACTCCCTCCAGTGCCCCTTCCCACAGCGAAGTGGGTTCGACGTAGATGGAATCCCCATCCTCCCCGCCTCGCACCAGCCAGACCCGTCGCATACCCGCCCGGTCACTCCGTGCGGGCACGCTGATGGCTACTCCAGGGTGGTCTTCGACCAGGAACGTCGGAAACGTCCCGGCCACCGGGTGCTCATCGGGACCCCTACCCTGATGAGACCACCCCCGCGCCCGGCGGCAGGTCGGGACACGTCTTTTCGTACGGCCTGTCGCCCAGGTAGCGCCGCCACTCTTTCAGGGTAAGGTTGCGGTTCACTATGCGACAGGCATGCCGTTTCCAGGACGTAATATTGATACCCGTCTCTATATCCCACAAGCGGATGGTCCTATCCCCACTCCCAGATGCGAGTATTTTTCCATCTGGACTGAATGCCAATTTGCGTTTTGACGAAGAACTCTGGGATGGCTACAGATTGCCCAAAGACGCGGCGAGATATGCTACGTCATAATGCAAATTGGTATCAGCAGGCGCTCGGTCGTGCCAGGGACGCAGAGGGTCTCCCATCGGAGGGCGTGCAGGTCGGGCGCACTTGGTCCGATGAAGAGCCGCACCCGCAGCGGCAGATCGAGCGACTGGGCCGCAGCAAAGGCTTGCGCGAAGGCGGCAGGCACGGCAGGGTCGGCGCAGAGTTGCGCGGTCAATGCCTGCCCGTAGGCCGCGGGGTTGGAGGCGAGGGAGCGCAGCGAGTCGGGGTCGAAGCGGGCACGGGGCAGGTCAACCCCGCGCCCGAGGCGCACGTCAGCGTCGCTGTCGGGGTGGATGAAGCGCAGGTCTACCGCGTAGCTCGTCACGTCGCGGCGGTGCAGGCCAATCTCCAGGTCAGCGTAGTCGGTCATTGCTGCTTGATACCTCATAATCTGTACTATCGTGACAACATCTGTACGGTCAAGGTCCGTTTGTTGAGTACATGAGCAGTGTTAAAAACCATTCCCCCACTCCATAGCGAACCATTGACAAACGTCGGTTTTTCTGGTACCCTTGTGCCAATCACCCAGACCAGCAAACGTTTTGCGATGCTGGGTGCCATGATCTGGCTCACCC
>JAAUSY010000103.1 GCA_012032475.1 Chloroflexaceae bacterium | reverse complement strand
GTTGCACTGCGGGCAACGCGGGCGAAAAGGAATAATCTTGATGGCGACGACCCACCATCGCTGGGTGAGCCAGATCATGGCACCCAGCATCGCAAAACGTTTGCTGGTCTGGGTGATTGGCACAAGGATACCAGAAAAACCGACGTTTGTCAATGGTTCGCTATGGAGTGGGGGAATGGTTTTTAACACTGGCTTCGGTGCTGGCTGGAGCAAAGGACGGAGCACGGGAGTTGACAGGGGGCGGCAGTGCTGGTATACTCCTCACCATGATGAGAGGTTCATGGATCGGGCAATTCAAGCGGACCAGAAAACCGGGCACCAGGCCTGGGTAGCGTCGCTTGTGCGCCGGAAGGTGTCGAGTCCGTCTCACCAGGTCAGGGGGTGTGGCGGTTTTTTTGTTTCGTGGAGACGATAAGCTATGCAATTGGCTGAGCGGTGTTGCCTCGTTGAGACCACCCTCCGCGAGGGCGAACAGTTTTTCAGTGCTCACTTCACCAGCGAACAGCGGAAGATGATAGCTCAGGCGCTCGACGCCTTCGGGGTCGAATACCTGGAACTCACGTCGCCGGCGGCATCTCCCCAGAGCGCCCGCGACCTCGCGACCATTGCCGGCCTGGGGCTGCGGGCCAGGGTGCTGACCCACACCCGCTGCCACCTTGATGACGTGCGTCTGGCCGTTGAACATGGGGCACAGGGGGTGAACGTGCTCTTTGCCACGTCGGAGCAGCTGCGGCAGGTGAGCCACGGGCGCACGCTGGATGAGATTATTGAGCACGCGCAGCAGGTTATCCAGTTTTTGCAATCCTACCCGGTCGAGATACGGTTCTCGTGCGAAGACGCCTTCCGAACCCCCCTGGAAGATTTGCTGCGGGTCTACCGGCCCATCGCCGCAACGGGCATCCACCGGATCGGGTTGGCCGACACGGTGGGGATTGCCACGCCGAGTCAGGTGAAGGAGGTGGTAGGAGCCGTGCGGGCCGAAGTCTCGTGCGATATCGAGTTCCATGGGCACAACGACACCGGGTGTGCCATCGCCAACGCGTTCTGTGCGCTCCAGGCCGGGGCAACGCACATTGACGTGACCGTGCTCGGCATTGGCGAGCGCAATGGGATTACCCCGCTTGGGGGGTTTCTTGCCCGCCTGGCCTCGCTGGACCTGCGCCTGGTCGAACGCTACAACCTGGCAATGCTCCATGAACTGGACCAGATGATTGCGGATATGGTGGGCATCCAGATACCGTTCAATAACTACATTACCGGGGCAACGGCCTTCACCCACAAGGCCGGTATGCATACCAAAGCGGTGCTGGCCGACCCGCGCAGCTACGAAGTGCTGGACCCGGCGCTGTTCGGGCGCACCCGCACAGTGGCAACGGTGCATCGCCTGACGGGGTGGCACGCCGTGGCCGAACGCGCCCGCGAACTGGGGATTACCTTGAGCGAAGCCCAGGCACGGGCCGCGGCCGCACGGGTCAAGGCCATGGCCGATGAGCGCCCGTTGAACCCTGGGGACCTGGACGAACTATTGTATGAATATGCGGAATAATGTGAGGGAGCTATGGGGTTGACACTCGCTGAGCAAATCCTCAGCCATGCCGCCAGACAGACGGTGCGGGCGGGGGAGGTCGTCACCGTACAGGTGGACCTGGCAATGATGCATGACAGCCTGTCACCTGGGATTATCAAGGTACTGCACGACGAATTGGGAGCCGAACGGGTCTGGGATTGCGAGCGCGTGGCCGTGGTGATTGACCACGTTGCCCCGGCCTCCAACGTCCAGACCGCCGGGCACCAGCAGACCGTGCGCCGATGGGTGCACGAGCAGGGCATCACCCACTTTTTCGATGTCGGGCGGGGGATTTCCCACCAGGTGCTCGTTGAAGAAGGCCTGGCGCAGCCGGGCATGGTCATTACCGGGAGCGACAGCCACAGCACCGCCTACGGGTGTGTGGGGGCGTTTGGAACGGGGATGGGAACGACGGACATTGCCCTGGTAGTCGCAACGGGAAAAACGTGGATGCGCGTGCCGGAAACCGTGCTGGTCCGGGCCCACGGCCGGTTCTATCCGGGGGTGAGCGCCAAAGACCTGGCCCTGAAGGTGGCGCGCTTGATTCGGGCCGAGGGAGCCACCTACGCGGCGGTGGAGTGGCACGGAGTTGACTTCCTGAGCATCGGCGACCGGATGACCCTGGCGACCCTTTCGATTGAGGTTGGCGGAAAGGCCGGGCTGATCCCTCCCACGGGGCCGGCGGTCGAAGGGTTGCACCTTCCCAACTGGCTCGGCGTGCAGGAGGGCGCGTCCTATCAGCAGGTGGTGGAAGTCAACCTGGACATGCTGGAGCCACAGGTCAGTTGCCCGCACCACGTTGACAACGTAGTGGATGTGTCGGAGCTTGGGCGCGTGGCGGTAGACGTGGTCTACCTTGGCACCTGCACCAATGGGCGCTACGAAGACCTCGCCGCCGCTGCCCGCATCCTCAAGGGGCGCAAGCTGGCACCTGGCATGCGGATGATTGTCGTGCCTGCCAGCAGCGAGGTGTTGCAGCGGGCCATCGCCGACGGGTCGTTGAGCATCTTGCTGGCCGCCGGGGCGACCATCGGGACGCCGGGGTGCGGCGCGTGCATCGGGCGGCACATGGGAGTGCTGGCACCGGGCGAGGTGTGTGTCTTCACGGGCAACCGCAACTTCCGCGGGCGGATGGGCAGTCCTGACGCAGCAATCTACCTGGCATCGCCGGAGGTGCGGCGGCCACCGCACTGACGGGGTATCTCACGCATCCGCGGGAAGTGATGGAATAGGGAGGAAGGGAGAGTCGAATGGCGCGAGTCTGGATGTTTGGCAATGATGTGAACACCGACCAGATTGTTCCCGGTCGCTATGCCCCGTATATGCTGAAGAGCGAAGCCGAACTGGCGAACTATCCGTTTGTCGAGGCGCGACCGGACTTCGCCCCCAACGTGCAGCCGGGTGATGTGCTCGTCGCCGGGAGCAACTTTGGCTGCGGCAGTTCGCGGGAATATGCGCCCCTGGCCTTGAAGATGGTGCAGGTGGGCGCCATCATCGCTCCCCTGTTTGCGCGTATCTTCTTCCGCAACGCGCTGAACCTGGGTATCCCGTGCTTCACGGCAGACCTGACGAAGACCTTGCACGATGGGCAGCAGGTCGAACTGGACCTGGAGCGGTGTATGATTATGACAGAGGATGGCACCCACCTTGAGCTACCACCCCCATCGTCTTTCCTGCGCGAGGTGTGGGCCGCGGGGGGCATTGTGCCCTACTACCGGACGTACGGGCGGTTTCCGGGCGAGTGATACTCGTGATGAGTGAGGCATGACCGGGAATGGAGCAGGGAATGGAAAGTGGAAGTATTCGCCCGAATCTGGTATCATAAAGAGCGTAGCGAAAGGGTGTTCCGATGACTCAACTGACCCGACTGACCCAACTGACCCGAATGGCCCGACCAGCAGTAGGAGAACGAGAACCGGCCCCCACCGGTGAGCGGCGACTACGAATGAGCTACGAACAGTTTCTGGAGTGGTCGGACGAAGATACCCACGCCGAGTGGGTCAATGGGGAGGTCATCGTCTTTATGACACCGGTGATACGACACCAGAGAATCAACGGGTTTCTGTATTCGCTAATTTCGAGGTTTGCTGATTTGTTCAATCTGGGGGAAGTTGTCTTTGCACCGTTCGAGATGCGCCACTTGCCGGGCTACGCCTCCCGCGAGCCGGACTTGCTCTTCGTTGCCCGCGAAAACCTGCACCGCCTCACCAGGGAGCGGCTCGAAGGACCGGCCGACCTGGTGATTGAAATCGTGTCACCCTCCAGTGCTAAACGTGACTATCAGGAGAAGCTGGCAGAGTATGAACAATCGGGGGTAGGCGAATACTGGGTGATAGACCCGCGCCCGGAGTGGGAGCAGGTGCGGGTCTACCAGCGGACCATGGAAATGGAAGGGTGCTATCAGGCGGTGCTGCCCGACCCGAGTGGACGCTACCATTCGGCGGCGCTGCCCGGCCTGTGGTTGCGCCCGGAGTGGCTGTGGCGGGAACCGCTGCCCGCGGCAGACGAAGCCATGCTGGAAGTATGCGGCGAGGCCTATATCCGTCACCTGGCGGAGCGAATGCGGCGGGAGCGACTGTCAGACCAGTGACCCGAATTTGACCGACCATAGTGGCTTGCTTGCTTGCGGTTGTGCGGCGACGAGTCATCCCAGTAGCGAGAGAAGAGTGGCAAAAACCATGAAACTTTGTATCATCCCTGGTGATGGAATAGGGGTCGAAGTGATCCGTGCGGCGCAGCGAGTGCTGCGAGCACTGCCGCTGGAGGTGGAGATGGTTGAGGCAGCGGCCGGGTGGGGCACCTTTCAAGAGACCGGCACCGCGCTGCCCGAAGCCACCCTGGAAGCCGCCCGGTCATCCGATGCCATCCTCTTCGGGGCGGTGGCCTCGCCAAGCCACCCGGTGCCAGGCTACCGCAGCCCGATTGTCGCCCTGCGCCGCGCCCTGGACCTGTATGCCAACATTCGCCCGGTCGGAGCCGCAGCCGCGCCGGTGCGCTCGGTCTCACGCGAGGGCGGCCAGAACCTCGTAGACCTCGTGGTGGTGCGCGAGAACACGGAGGGTCTCTACGCTGGGCGCGAGCGGTTGGAAGACAATGGGAACACGGCCATCGCTGAGCGCGTGATTACCAGGCGCGGCAGCGAGCGCATTGCCCGCACAGCATTTGAACTGGCGCGTGAGCGGGCCACCAGGCTCGGCCCGCGCAAGTCGGAAAGCGGGCAGCGCAAGGTGACCATCGTGCATAAGGCCAACATCCTGCGGCTCACCGACGGGCTATTCCGTGAGGTGGCGCTCGAAGTTGCCAGGGACTACCCGGAGATAGCGGTGGAAGAACTGCTGGTTGACACCGCAGCGATGCACCTCGCCCAGTCCCCCGAACGCTTCGGGGTCATCGTGACAACGAACCTCTTCGGGGATATCCTCTCGGACGTCGCCTGCATCCACGGCGGGGGGTTGGGGTTAGCAAGCAGCGCCAACATCGGCGACCAGTATGCGCTGTTCGAGCCGGTGCACGGCGCTGCGCCGGATATCGCCGGGCGAGGCATTGCCAACCCGCTTGCGGCGCTGGGGTGCCTGGTGCTGCTGCTGGAATGGAAGGAACGGAAGCAGCCGCAAAGAGGCGATGCAACCTCCCTCTCGCAAATGCTGCGCGAGGCCATCGGGGCAACCCTGCGCGAAGGCCCCCACACCTCCGACCTGGGAGGCGACGCAACTACGGAGGAGGTCACATCGGCCATCATTGAAAAGCTCCGGAAAGCCCCGGAACCAGAAACGCCCTGAAGGGATCTGAACGCGGTTTTGTCTCTCTTGTCTCTCTTGTGTCTACGGAATAAAAACATGGTTTTGGTTGATGGTGAGAGGAGAATCATAGTATGCGAGTGGCTTGCCCAGAATGCGGAGCCGAGTTCGATATCCCCGCTGATACGATGACCGGGGAAATTGTGGTCTGCCCGGAATGTGGCGCGGAACTGGAACTGGTGAGCCTTGAGCCGCCAACACTGGAGCTTGCGCCGGAGGTTGAAGAAGACTGGGGGGAATAAATGCGTATCGCTGTGCTCAGTTCGCGCATCCGAGCCGAAGAGAAACTGCTCTTTGAGGAACTGGAGCGCCGCGGCCTGACCGTTGCTCGTATTGATGACCGCGATCATATCTTTGATTTGCACGCCTACGACTATCCCTACGACGTGGTACTTGAGCGATGCATTCAGCATAGCCGGGCCCTCTATATGCTCAAGTTCTTTCACGACGCGGGTATCCCGACGGTCAATTCCTACCACGCGGCCCAGGTGTGTGGGGATAAGTTTCTGACCAACCAGGCCCTCATTCACGCGGGGGTTCCGACCCCGCGGGCGCTGCTGGCCTTCACGCCCGAAACGGCGCTGACAGCCATCGAGCAGATGGGCTACCCCGTCGTGATCAAGCCCGTCATCGGGTCGTGGGGGCGGCTGGTCAGCAAGGTCAACGACCGCGAGGCGGCTGAGGCAATCATCGAGCATCGTTCGGTCCTGGGGAATTACCAGCATTCAATTTTCTACATCCAGGAATACATCGAGAAACCAGGACGCGATATTCGCAGCTTTGTGGTGGGAGAGGAGTGCATCGCGGCCATCTATCGCACCAGCGAACACTGGATTACGAACACGGCCCGCGGAGGGCACGCCAGCAATTGCCCGGTGACCCCTGAACTGGCCGACCTGAGCCTCCGTGCGGCCCACGCGGTTGGGGGGGGGATGCTGGCGATAGATTTGCTCGAAACGCCGGACGGACCCTTGCTGGTGAACGAGGTCAACTATACGATGGAGTTTCGGAACAGTATTGAGACCACCGGGGTCAATATTCCCGCCCGGATGATTGATCTGGTGCTGGCCGTCGGGCGCGGCGAGGCGACGTTATGAGCCAGACGGTCAGCGTCAGCATTGTCGGGGCATCGGGCTATGTCGGGGGCGAACTGCTCCGTCTGCTGCTGTGGCACCCCCAGGCGACGGTTGCCCAGGCCACCAGCCGGCGCTATGCCGGGCGCTACCTCCACCAGGTTCACCCCAACCTGCGCGGTCGCTCGGCGCTGCAATTCGTTCACCCGGACACGCTCGCGCCGTGCGAGGTGTTGTTCCTGGCGCTGCCCCATGGCGAGGCCGCCGCGGCGATAGCGCACTATGCTGCCCTCGCCCCGCGCATTGTGGATTGCAGCGCCGACTTTCGCCTGCGCGACCCACAGGTCTACCACCGCTGGTATGGGAAGGACCACCCCGCCCCGGCCTGGCTGGAGCGGTTTGTCTATGGCCTGCCCGAAATCAACCGTCAGGCACTGCGCGATGCTTCCTATGCCAGCGGGGTAGGGTGCAACGCCACGGCAACGAATCTGGCGCTACTGCCGCTGGCACAGGCCGGGCTGGTAGACGAAACCCGCCCGGTGGTGGTCGAAATCAAGGTGGGGTCGTCGGAGGGGGGAGCAGAGCCGTCGGAAAGCAGCCACCACCCGGAGCGGGCCGGGGCGGTGCGGTCGTTTGCGCCGGTCGGGCATCGCCACACCGCCGAGGTTGAGCAGGTCACCGGGCTGACGAACGTGCATCTGTCGGTCACGTCGGTGGAGTTGGTGCGCGGGGCCCTGGCAACGGCACAGGTCTTCGCCAGTGCCCCCGTGCGCGAAAAGGACCTCTGGCAGGCCTATCGAGCGTGGGTCCGCGAACAACCATTCGTCCGGGTAGTCCGGGAGCGGTCGGGGGTCTACCGCTTCCCGGAGCCGAAAATTCTGGCAGGCAGCAACTATGCGGATATCGGGTTTGCGCTGGATGAAACGAGCGGTCGTATCGTGAGCATCTGCGCGATAGATAACCTGATGAAGGGCGCGGCCGGCAGCGCGGTCCAGAGCATGAACCTGATGTGCGGGTTTGAGGAAACCGCCGGGTTGGGGTTTCCAGGGCTGCATCCGGTGTAGCTGCCCTGCCGCTGGTACCGATTGACAGCCAGGCCGTAGCGCGCTATAATTTGAACATTGGTTCTAAATCCAGGAAGAGCGGGTCCGTCGTGGCTCGTTCGTGAAAGGCCTGAAAGACCTGAAAGACCTGAAAGGAAGGAAGACCATGTTCAAGGGACTCAGTCCGAACCTGATGGTGGCAGAGGTAGACCGTTCGCTCGCCTTCTACCGCGACGTGTTGGGGTTTGAGGTCGTGATGACCATGCCGGAGGAGGGGACGCCAATCTGGGGGATGGTGAAACGAGGCGCGGTGGATATCATGCTTCAGGCTTCGGAAAGCCTGGGGCAGGAATACCCATCGCTGGCTGGCAGGCCTATTGGAGCCACGCTGACGCTCTACCTTGAGGTATCGGATATCCAGGCGTTGTACGATGAACTGAAGGGCAAGGTTGAGCCAGTGCGGGACCTCCAGACTATGGACTATGGCATGAGAGAATTCGCCGTGTGTGACGGTGATGGGTATATCCTGGTCTTTGGGCAACAGGTGTCGCAGGCATAGATCAGGCAGAGCGAAGCGAGGGGGCGAGGGGCAATCTCATCGTCCCCTCGCTCATATCTATTCTATTCCATCTGGTATCAGGCGGTGAGATGCGAACAGAAAGGGAATGCAAGACAGGCGTATGCTGGTAATCAAAGTCGGTGGCAGTGTTGGGATTGACTATGATGCGCTGTGCGATGACCTGGCGCGGTTGTGGCACGAAGGGCAGCGGCTGGTGCTGGTGCATGGCGGCTCAGACGAGACCAACCGCCTGGCCGAGGCGCTTGGACACCCGCCGCGGTTCGTGACATCCCCCAGTGGGCACAGCAGCCGCTACACCGACCGGCGGACGCTCGAAATCTTCGAGATGGTCTACTGCGGAACGGCCAACAAGGGGTTGGTGGAGCGGCTCCAGGGACGGCAGGTCAACGCCCTGGGATTGAGCGGACTGGACGGGCGATTGCTCCAGGGCAAGCGCAAAGCGTCCATCCGCATTATCGAGGATGGACGCCAGAAAGTCTTGCGCGATGACTGGACCGGCACCGTCGAACAGGTCAATGCCCCGCTCCTCCGGATGCTCCTTGAGCACGGTTACCTGCCGGTCGTTGCGCCACTGGCATGCAGCGAAAAGGGGGAGCCACTGAATGTGGATGGCGACCGCGCAGCGGCGGCCATTGCCGTGGCGCTGCGAGCGGAGACCCTGCTCCTGCTCTCGAACGTGCCCGGCCTGCTGCGCACCTTCCCCGACGAGGCATCGCTCATTCCGCACATCCCGCGGCAGGAAGTCGAATCCTACCTGGATTACGCCCAGGGGCGGATGAAGAAAAAGGTTCTGGGAGCCGCAGAAGCCATTGAGCAGGGGGTGGGCCGGGTCATCCTGGGGGATGCACGGGTCCATGGCTGCGTATCGCGGGCGCTGGCGGGGGCCGGAACCGTCGTCGCATAACACCGTACTGGGGAGGCTACGACCAGCACCGCGCCACATCGTCAATCATGTCGGCGAGGTGTTCCAGTTCTTCCGGTCTTGCCAGCGTGACCAGCCAGGGCACCAGCAGGGACAGGCTCCCCAGGAAGGTGGGGCGGTTGGAGGCCGCCAGGAGCCGCATCTCTGCCTGCCAGAGCGCCAGCGAAGGGGGAAAGTGTGCAGCAGACGCGGTTGTCCAGGCGGCCAGGTGGTGCGCAAGGGTTGCCAGAACCTCGGCGTGGTCGCTGGTGCCGTGTATGGCGTGGGCTGCGCCGAGCGCCTCAGCATAGGCTTCGGGTTGCTGGAGCGGTGGCAGGTGAGGCGCGAGGGTACTGAGCGCCAGCGCTGCCTGTTTCTCGTCGGCTCCCTTGCGGGTTGCGGCAAGGGCTTCCAGGTAGGCAGCCTGCCGCGGAGGGTCGGGTAGGTGCGGAGCCAGCACCGTCAGGGCACCCGCCCGCACCTCGTCAGTGTCAATCGTACGAAGCGCCTCAAGAACTTCCAGAAGCAGCGCGAGGAAGGGCAAAAGGTGCGGCACCAGCGCTATCAATGCTGCCGCCCGCTGCTCCTCGTCCGGGATGGCGCGGGCCGCCTCCAGCGCTTCCGGCAGCAGCGTGTCAGGGGTGCGGGGGGCAAATGCCGCCAGACTCCGCGCCTGTTCCTCCGGGTCTCTCATTGCCCGGACCATCTCCAGCGCCTCCGGCACCAGTCCATCGGGCAGGTGCGGGGCAAGCGCCACCAGAACCTCCGAACGCCACTTCACATAGGCTATTGCCCGGACCGCCGCCAGGGCTTCTTCACAAACTCCGGGCTGCTGGTCGGGCGGCAGGCGCGGAATGAGCGCCCCGAACGACCGGGCGCGGCTGCCGGGGTCAGCCGTCTCGCGGATATCTGCGAGTGCTGAAGGAAAAAGGCGCTCCGGGAGGTATGGGAGCATCGCCATCAGCGCTTCGCCCCGCCACTTCTCGTTCTCAACCAGGCGCACCGCCTCCAGCGCGTCCGGAAAGAGCGCGTCCGGAAGGGACGGAACCAGTTCGGTCAGGGTGCGCGTGCGGTGGAGTTCGTGGGGAATAGCGCTGGTGATAGCAAAGGCTTCCGGCATCAGGTCGGAGGGGAGGAGCGGAGCCAGCACGCGCACGGCTTCGGACTGCTGCCATCCGTCGGAGAAGGTGCGCACGATGGCAAGCATGTCGGTCAGGATTTCGTGGTGCTGCTCCGGGGGAAGGTGCGGCCCAACGACCATGGCCCGCAAGGACTCGAACTGATACCACGGGTCGGACTGGAGGCGGGCACTTGCCAGCACCTCCGGAAGCAACTTTGCCGGTAGGCGGGGCACCAGCGTGAACAACATGGCGGTGCTCAATTTCTGGTTGGTGACCGACTGCACCGTCGCAAGCGCCTCGACATAGACGTCAAGCTGCTGGTGGGGGGGCATATAGGGCGCGAGGCTCAGCAGAGAGACCATGCGGTGCTGCTTATCGGGGAACGACCGGGTTGCGGCCAGCGTTCTGGTACAAATTTCCACCCGCCGGTGGGCGGGGAGGTGCGGCACCAGTGCCATGAACACCTCAGCCCGCGGCCCTCCGTCGGTGATGACCTGAGAATCCGCCAGCACATCAGCATAGAGAGCAGGTTGCTGGTCGGCGGGGAAGAACGGCGCAAGCGACACTAGCACCTCGGCCCGCTGCCAGGCATCCGCAATGGTTCGGGCAACCGCGAGAGCGTGTGGCAGCAGGGCAGCCGGCAGGTAGGGCGCAAGGGCAATGAGCATTTCCGCTCGCTGCCATTCATCGGCCACGTTGCGGATAGCCGTCAGACATTCGGGGCACAGCCGGTGCCGCTGCGAGGCCGGGGTGTGCGCCACCAGGGCCAGGAGCGCCGCGGCGCGTTCTCTGGCACTGGTGATAGACCGGGCGGTGGCGAGGTTGCGGGCGTAGACTTCTGTTTGCAGCGCTTCAGGGAGGCTGGTTTCGAGAATGCGCAGGGCTTCGTCCCGCTCCTGCTCATTGGAGATGGCGCGGGCCGTGGCAAGGCTTTCGGCATAGAGCGTCGTTTGTTCGGCAAGGGGCAGGTGGGCGACCACTCTGGGCAACACCCGAAACCGCTGCTTCGGGTTGACGATAGCCTGAGCCGCGACCAGGGCTTCGGCGTAGATTTCCGGCTGGCGGATGGCCGGCAGGTAGGGCGCGAGGGCCAGCAGCGCGTGGGTTCGCGCAGCGGTCTGAGGCATAACCCGGATGGTTGCCCATATCTCGGCGTAGATGTCGGGTTGCTGGTTGACGGGCAGGTGGAGCGCAATAATCGGCAGCGCCTCGGCAAAGCGTTCCTCGCTGACAAACCGGCGGGCAACCTCAAGCGACCGGGACGAAAGCTCCGGCCACTGCGCCGCCGAGGGGTGGGTTGCCAGGGCGACCAGCGCCTCGTCCTGCGACCGTCGGTTGGTGAGCGCCCGGACGATATCGAGCGCCTCCGGGAGCAGCGAGCCAGGCAGATGGGGCACGAGTGCCGTGAGCGCCCGGATGCGCGACCGCTCACGGGTGATGGTGCGAATGGTGGCGAGGATTTCGGCGCAGACCGCCGGCTGCTGCGCTTCAGGCAACCGGGGCATCACCGCCGTCAGGATGCGGGTTCGCCCTTCGTCATCGCCCATGGTTCGTGCCATCGCCAGCACCTCCGGCAGGTGGGGAGCCGGCAGGTACTCGGCAATGGCCGCCAGTGCTTCGGCCTGCCACCCTTCGTCAGCAAACTCGCGGGTTATCTCCAGCACCAGGTCATAGGGGAGCGAGCAGTCGCGGCAGGCAACGAGGGTCCGCAGCGCTTTGACCTTTTGCCCCGGCGCGGTGATATAGCGCACGTGCTTGAGCGCCGTTGCCGCGCTCCACCGCCCGTCGGGGGTGCCAACGGTCACCAGTGCTACCAGGAGTTCGGGCATCATCGTCCCGCTCAGGCTCCGAATGGTGCTGGCAATCAGGGCGCAACGAAAGCCAGTGACGAGGTCGTGTTGCTGCTCGGCCCACTTCCAGAGGATATCCAGGTCGCTCAGGTAGCCGACATAGTTTCCCTCCACCGCAAAGCGGGCCGTGACCCATGGCTGGTGCTGTCCCGCCCGGCGGGGAGCCGTGGCCGTTAGCACGCCCCGCATGAAGTCCCATGCACCGGCCTCCGCCAGGTGCTCAATCCAGTAGCGCCGAACATAGCTCGTCAGGGTGGGGCGCTTCCCCTCGAACCACTCCTGCCCGTAGGTCACAAAACGCTGCCGAAACTCGTCGCGCTGCCGGGGCGAGAAAACGCGTTCCCGGAACAGTTCGCGCAGACGCAGATGCTCAAACACGTAGCCCTGCTCGTCGCTGCCATCGCCCACGATGAAGCGGGACGCCGCCTCAGCTGCCCGCTGCACCGCCTCGATATCCGGAAAGGCATCCGGGGCAAGCTCCAGCAAGTCGCTGCGGCTCAGCGTCCCCATCGCCGTGGCACACAGCCCGGTCAGCATCGTAATAGCGGAAACCTGCTCCTGCTGGTCGCCGTCGCGTTCGTGCTCCCTCAACCAGTGCCGAAGGTAGGCTTCCAACCCCGGCTCCAGGCGCTCCAGGCGGTCGGGCGCAAGGGTGCCAGCCCGAACCGCCTCAACGAGCAGGCGCATAGCCAGTGGGTCACCCATACTGATGCGGCGAATCTCAGCCCGCAGATGAACGAGGGGTTCAGGGGGGTCGGGGGATACAAGGGGTTCGGGGGATTCAGGCGGGACTGGCGGACAGAGCATCTGATCCAGGAGGGCCGCCACATCGGCAGGACTCAGGGCAGGGAGCGTCAGGTCTGCAACCTGCTGGTCGGGCCATCCGAGCGTATGCAGCCACTCCCGGCGTGTGGTCGCGCTTTGATACCGCACCGACCCCACCACGCGCAGCCTTTCAGAGGGGGCCGCGCTGGCAGCCAGAAAGATATCCCGCCCGATGCTCCAGCCGGCAGTTTCGTCCAGGCCATCAACCACCAGCAGCAAGCGGCGTCCGTGGTCGGGCGGGGGGGAGCGCAGGTAGCTGGCAATGATGGGGCGAAGCTGGTCAGGCGACCGGTTATAGATATGGCGGTGGGCGCTGTCGCCATAGTATGCCGCCAGCGATTGCGCCAACGCCCGCAGCGTGATACCAGGGCTGGCCGTCTGGTAGCGCAAGCTGATCGAAATGAAAATCACGTCCCACAACTGGCGGGCGGAAACCCGTGCGAGCCAGTGGATGAGGAGGGAAGTTTTTCCGCGCCCGGTGGGAGCCAGCAGCAGGCCACAGGGCTGGCGGTTCTGGTGCAGGAACGCATCCAGGAGCGCCAGGTCATTCTGCCCACCGGCAAAGGGCGCATAATCTCTGACCATGCGCTGCACCGCCGCCCGGTAGAACGGGGGCGCAGGCTGCACCACCTGAGCAAAAACGCGGGCAAGATGGTCCGAAGACCATTCTGGAGGCGAAGATGGGAGGGTCACGTTGGGAACGGTGAGAAGAATAGTACGCTCTCAGGGTTGCTTTCTGGCTCCGGCTGCCGTTGGGTTGAAATCCCCAGGCCATCTCGTTCGGGCATCGTAGATAGCCCCGCTCAGGGTGGCGTTGTGGAGAACCGCCGTCGAAAGGTCGGTGCCCACCAGGCTGGTGGCCGGCAGACCGTCGGATGCCTCCAGACGGGCACCCTCCAGGTTGGCCCCGCGCAAATCCGCCCACTCCAGGTTGGCCCCGCGCAAATCCGCCCCGCGCAGGTCGGCGTGCTCCAGCCGGGCTACATCCATAGTGGCCTCGCGCAGGTCCGCCCCCTTCAGGTTGGCCCGGCTCATACAGGCCCAGCTGAGCGTTGCCCGGCGCAGGTCCGCCCCCTCCAGGCACACCCCTCCCATAGACGCCCAGATGAGCGAGGCTCCCCGCAGGATGGCCCGGCTCAGGTTGGCGTCCATCAGGGCGGCGTCTTCCAGGTTGGCGTCTTCCAGATTTGCCCCACACAGCACCGCCCCGTTGAGGCTCAGGTTCGCGAGATCCTGCCTCTCAAGGTCTGGTGGTGCCTGCTCCGGATACCCCCGGTGGGCTTCAGTATACTGAACCAGGTCTGCCTTCATGGGTCCTCCGTGTTGTCTGCCTTGCTGGTTGCCTGCGACCGGCTCGCAGGGGTGCTTGCCCTTACTATAGCAGACCGGGCGCGGGAATCTATTGGGTGCATTTCATAGGAGGATGGGGAAAAAGTTGTACGACATGCATAGGCCCACATCGGGGAACGCTCCTCTGCGCGACTCATCACGCATCACCCGTCCCTATCCCCTGTTTCGCCTCGTTCCAGAGGGCTATCTTTCCAGCCATGGACAGGGATGGCAGGTCGCTCCCGCGGCGGCGGGCCAGCGCTTCCATCGCGGCGAAGCGGCGGCGGAATTTCGCGTTGGTCTCGCGGAGGGCAGCTTCCGCATCCAGGTGCAGCCAGCGGGCAAGGTTGACGATGGTAAACAGTACATCGCCCAGTTCTTCCGCAAGCTGCCGGTGATGCAAGGGCGAGGGGGATGCTTCGCCCTTCCAGGCCTGGTATGCCTGAATGAGTTCGTCCAGCTCCTCCTGGAATTTGCCCCACACCTCTTCCATCGTTTCCCAATCGAAACCAGCCCGCGACGACTTCTTGACCAGCTTCTGAGCGGCGGCAAGCGCTGGCAGCGCCGGCGGCACCCCGTCGAGCGCGCTGGTGCGCTGGCGGCCCTTCTCCGCCAGTTCCTCCGCCTTGATTTGCTCCCAGTTGGAAAGAACCTCGTCGGTACTTTGTACTTCCAGGCGACCGAAGACGTGAGGGTGGCGGCGAATGAGCTTCTCCGTGACCTGGAACACCACATCCTCCAGGCAGAAAGAGCTGGATTGCCGCGCCATTTCGCTCAGCAGCACCACCTGGAGCAGCACATCACCCAGTTCCTCAACCAGCATCGCCATATCGCCATGGTCCAGGGCTTCCAGGACCTCGCAGGTCTCTTCGAGCAGGCCAGAGCGGAGCGACCGGAACGTTTGCTCACGGTCCCACGGGCACCCACCAGGACCGAGCAACCGCGCCACCACCCACGCCAGGCCGTCAGGGTCGCGCCGGTTTGCCAGCAGCGGGAGCGGCTCCACATAGAGCGCCGACCGGAGACCTGGTCCGGGGGCCTCTCCGCCCAGGGCGCTCAACGCGACGTTCCAGGTGGATTCGGCCTCGCCGCGCTGGTTGAGCCGCACCAGGCGCAGCGGGTGGGCAGGGGGATAGCGCAGAAGCAGGGCCGCCCGGACGCGGTCGAGCGTGGGAGCACGGTGCTCCTCCACGCGGTCGCCGTCCCTCCCGCCGTTCTCATCCCCTGTCCGCAGCCAGATCAGGGCAGGCCGCACGGGGTTGAGTGGATAGGGAAGCAGTGGAGGGATATAGGAGCCGACATCTTGCAGTTCGCACCAGGCGGGTTCTTCGGGGTCAATGACCGGCGGGGGAGGCTCCAGGTGTTCCACGCCGATGACCTGCATCCCCTGGTGGTGGCGGCCCACACCAAGCGCCGTACAAAAACAGTCAATCAGGCTTATTCCAGGGACCAGGCGCAGCGGCGGCGGCTCCTGCGGCCCGACCGCGCCTTGGAACTGGAGCGCAGCGAACAACGCGTCATCGCCGGGGTGGCCCGGCAGCGCACAGACCACCTGCTCCCCTGGAGCCGACCGTGCAGCCTGCTCCCTCAGCCACGCGGCCCCTGCCTGGGGACTGGAGTGCCGCAGCGGGCACACCCTGTGCGGAGGCAGGGGCACCAGCGCCGGGTGATCAGGAACAGGGGTCGAGAGCGTGGCAGTCTGCTCCAGCAGGCTCCACGCCTCACGGGTGAGCAGCGCCGGGTCGCCCGGCCCAAGGCCAACCAGGATAATCGTTCCCATCGGGGCAATCCTAGAGGTTCCGGGCAAATTTGTCAAGGGCCCCAACTGCCACTGCCTCGAATTGCCCCCGTTGCCCCCGTTGCCCCCGCAGGAGCACCCCATTCCGCCAGTATGATCCCAGGCGATTTTGTGGTATAGTTATCTTAAAAAGCTGTGGTGTCGTGGTACAACAGGTCATGAAGTCGCCGGGGTTTCCAGACATACTCGCTCCCAACACACATCCCAACCACCGAAAAGCCCCGCCAGCGGGCAGGCGACTTCCTTTCGCTAGCATGCTCCTTTCGGAAAGAACATCCTCTATTCATAGCAACTCGACGGTTGGAAAGAGAGTGGTCCCATGAAAAATCCAGGCTCCCGGTATGGACCGTATGGACCGTGCTGCGTACGCCGCCCCCTGTTGCTTCTAATTCTCCTCTTCGTGGCGCTTTCCCTCAATCCGAGATCAGCGGTCATCACCCAGGCAGCCACCTTCACCGACTGTGAAAACCCGTCGCACCAGAACCAGATACCGCAGGCCGAATGCGAAGCCCTGGTTTCCCTCCACGACCAGACGGACGGAGCCAACTGGACCACCCGGACGGGGTGGAAGCTCACCAGCACCCCTTGCGACTGGTATGGGGTGACCTGTAGCAGCGGCCATGTCGTCGCCCTTTCGCTCTCGGACAACCAGCTTCGGGGAGACTTCCCCGACCTGAGCGCCCTCACCAGCCTCGCCTACCTCTCGCTCTCCGACAACTATCTGAGCGGCCCGATTTCCAACCTCGCCCCGCTCACCAGGCTCACCACCCTCTACCTCTCGAACAACCAGTTGAGCGGGGAATCCCCGACCTCAACTCCCTCGCCAACC
>JAAUSY010000014.1 GCA_012032475.1 Chloroflexaceae bacterium | reverse complement strand
TCCTTCGATCGTTCCCAGTACTCGAGCGCGGATAGTTGGCGCCGGGTCGGCCCGGAACTGTTCCATCAACCACAGTTCGTTTTCTTGTTCCTCTTCTTCCGATTCTGATAGGGGGGGGAAGGCTTTCTTGCTGGTTCAGTGAGGGCCATTCCCCGCTGGGGTCATATTCACCCTGGTGGCTTTTTTGTGGTTCCATGGGTCTATTATCATTATCGGGAGGTGGGACCTATCCCGCATCCCTATACTACGGAAACCATGATCATTATACGTCCATCATGATCAAAACGCAAGAGTATGACACCGATTTGCCAACTCCGGTGCGAGCCGGGTGAGTTCGGAGCGCAGGCGGAGTAGCGCCAGGTCGCCTGCTTTGGCCTCCAGCATCACATCGAATGGCCCCACCCCGCGGGCGGCCTCCAGCAGGGCCACCAGGTCCGCGACGGCCACAAAATCGGCGTGCTGCCCGGTCCGAGGGGGCACCACCCGCGACGGGGAACCGCGCCGGCCTGGCAGAAGGTGCGCCTCGGTGCGGGCCGTGCTCAGGTGAACCTTGGGCCGCCGGTGCGCCGGCCAGGTTGCCAGCGCCAACCCCAGTGCCAGGTCGAGCGGGAAGTGTTCGGGGTTGTGCAGGTGGTAGTGCAGGGCGTCGAACACCACCGGGATGCCGCACTGCTGGTGGAGCCAGAGCAGCGCCCCCAGGCTGAACCCCGCGGTATCGTGCTCGACGGCCAGGCGCAGCCGGGCGCGGGGCGAAAGCGCCAGGTAGCGGCAGGCAAACCGTTCCAGCGCGGCCCGTTCGCCCGAAGCCCCTCCTACATGGACCACCAGCACCCCTTCGGAAGGCTCCGTCAGGAGTTCGAGCAGCAGCGCCTGGGCTTCAATCTCTTCCAGGCTGCGGCAGGCCAGAGCTTCGCTGGCATGGCCGGGGACGACGTGGTGCCCCAGGTGCATTGTCAGGCGCACCCCCTGCGCCCGCACCCGCTCCGCTACCAGGCAAAGTTCCGCCGCACACTCCTGCACCTGCCGCAGGGCCCGCTGGAGCACCGGCTCGCTAGTTCCCTCGCTCCCCGCAAAAATGGGGAGCAGCGAAGAAGACAGGCGATAGAAACGGATGTCAAGGGGGTGCAGATAGGCCAGGATATCGCGGAGGTAGACCAGGTTGACGCTCAGGTGGGCCCCGGCCTTGCGCGGCGGTTGGTGCGAACGGAGCGAAGGCTTGCCAACGACGCGGACGGCAAACCCCAGGCGAGGCGAAGGAGCAAGAGGCGGAGCCGGGGCCGCCTGGGGCATAGGCGGCCCTCAGCCCCCGCGACCGTTAGCGGGCAGAAGCGCTTGCGGCTCTTCAACCGGCCCATCGCCGCGGCGGTTCTCCTCGCCGGGCGGAGGCCAGAAGCTCAGGTTGCGGTGGTCATGGGCATAGTAGTCAATCTGCTGCGCACGGTTCGCGTCCGGGGGCGTTTCGGCAAACGCCTGGAGAATCTGCGCCGTTGCTTGCTGGAGGGCCTGGTCAATGGAGGCCGGCGCAGACCCATCGGCCCGCAAGCGCCCGATGCCCGATTCCCAGGGAACGCTGCACGTTTCGTGGGCTATCATCCCGATGACATCGGGCAGGAGCGCACAGCGCCGTTGCCAGTTCAGCCCCAGGCAAAAGGTCACCGCGTGGCACGGGACGTGCTCAATCGTCAGCAGCAGCAATTCGACCTCGCGGGCCACGCTCATCACCAGCAGCGCCGTGTCTTCGGCGGTCAGGTCACTGGTCTGGCACACCGCACTCCCAAGCACCCGGCCAATCGCATTTGCCAGCGGTTGCGCCAGTTTGTCAATCGGCACCACCGCGGTAAACGGCCAGCGGAGCGCCTGAGCGAGCGCCACCAACCGTTGCAACGTCGTGCCGATATCCGGGTAGGTGAAGTGGTAGTGGGGCGATTCCGAAACGATGACCCCGTCATCCTGGGACGAACCCAGGTAGACCACCCCCTGCTGCATATAGACCAGGTCTTTCTTGCTGCGGACCTCGGAGAATTCGCGTGAACGTTCAATGGTCATAATGTTGTTCAGGGTTTCGGCCTCGGCGTGGGGGGTTGTTGCCAGCATCAGCGCCTGTCGGAAGGCCCGGAGCGCTTCGGGATAGTTCTTCAGCCCCAGGTAGCATTTTCCGATGAGGTGATGAATCTCCCAGTCCTCCGGGTAGCTCTGAAGGGGAACCTGGAGGTGGCTGAGCGCGAGGTCCAGCGCCCCCTGGCAAAAATGGATGTAGGCAATTTCATAGTGGGTTGCCGCATCGTCGGGTTCTTCGTTCAGGCAGTGGGACAGGGCGTGGAGTGCTTCTTCGTAGCGACCGATTTCAATCAGGATATGCCCCAGGTTGAAATAGGACAGGAAATCTTCTTCCAGCCTGGCAACCAGGTAGAATTCTTCTGCGGCCTTCGCCAATAGCCCGTGCCGCTGATAGTGAAACCCCAGGGCCGCGTGAGCTTCGCGGAGTTGGGGATATCGGTCAACGGCCTGGCGATATTCTTTGACCGCTTCGAGAAACCGATTGGCCCGTTCAAACGCGACACCCCGTTGGAAGTGCCGTATTCCTTCATCACGCTCAGATTTGTCGGGCATGGCTGGCCTCGGAGTCTACAGGGAGAACGAGTAATTGCATAAGAGCATTTTTTGCTTCCAGGTCAGGGTCAGGATTCCCAGGTTCTCCTATCATCCATCCATCCATTCATCCATCTCTTCAGGCGCTTCGGAGCGCCTCGCGCTGAACGTGCAGGAGTTGTGCAATCCCCTGAGCGGCCAGGTCCAGCAGGGTGTTCAGTTGCGCCCGGCTGATGGGCAACCCCTCCGCGGTGCTCTGGACTTCCACAAAGTCCGCGTGTTCCGTTTGCACGATATTCCCATCCACCTCAGCGGCATGGTCCTCGTCATAATCCAGGTCCAGGAGCAGCGTTTCGCCCACCACCCCGACACTCACCGCCGCCACCGCGCACCGCAGCGGGTGGTGTTCCACCAACCCCGCTGCGTGCATATGCTCCAGCGCCAGCGCCAGCGCCACAAACCCTCCCGTAATCGCGGCGGTTCGGGTGCCACCGTCTGCCTGGAGCACATCGCAATCAACGGTAATCAGGTGTTCCCCCAGAAGGTCCAGGTCAACGGCTGCTCGCAACGAACGCCCGATCAGGCGTTGGATCTCCTGGGTGCGCCCGGTCGGGCCACTGCGTTCTCGTCGGGTGCGGGTCAGCGTGGCGCGGGGCAAAAGCGCATATTCGCCAGTGACCCACCCCCGCCCCTGACCGCGCAACCATGGCGGCACATCAGGTTCGACACTGGCCGCGCAGATCACCCGGGTATGTCCCATCTCAATCAGCGCCGAGCCTTCGGCATAGGGGACGGCACCGGGAACAATGCGGACCGGGCGGAGCTGGTGCGGCAAGCGACCATTCGAGCGCAGCACAACGGCCCTCCTTACTCTTGTCACTGATATGATGGGTATCATATCACAGCTTGTCGTAGACTGCAAAGGGTCTCTTGCAATGAGTGCTTGTTTAACAGTAGAATGAGCATGGGAACGGAAACGCCGGGTTTCCGATGACCTGATGACCTGACAAGCTGACAAGGCTTGACCAACGAGGAAAGGAGAATCATGCAACCTGCGCCGGTCATCGTTGCCATTGCGACGGCGATGGTCTTGCTCAATGGTCTCTATGTTGCGGCTGAATTTGCCGCGATGCACACCTCCCGAACCCGTATCCGACAGCGGGCCACTGCCGGAAACTGGTTGGCGCAACTCCTGGAGCCGGTCGTGACCGACACCAACCAGCTTGACACCTATGTGGCAGCCTGTCAGGTTGGCATTGTCGTTTCCAGCCTGCTGCTTGGCTTTTTCGGGCATGCGCTGGTTGCCAGCCACCTGGCCCCGGCCCTGTCCCGAATCACTGGCATCCCCGAAGCGATGGTGGGCCTTCTGGCGACCGTGGTCATCGTCCTGGTGCTTGCCATCGGACAGGTGGTCTTCGGGGTGCTGGTGCCCCGGTCGCTGTCCCTACGCTATTCCGAAACGATTGCCCTCCTGGTCATTTTGCCCATGCGCTGGTCCATTGCCTTCTTTCGTCCCATCATCGCGCTGTTCACCGCCGCCGGGGCGCTGGTGCTCCACCTGTTCCGGTTCCAACCTTCGCCCCACCGCGGAAAAATCCCCTCGCCCGAAGATATCGAACTGATTGCCGCCGAGGGGACCCGCATTGGCCTGATTGATGCCGGGGAACGCCAGCTCTTGCACAACGTCTTTCGGGCGGGAGAAATCACCGCGGCCCAGGTGATGGTCCCTCGCACGCGCCTGACCGCTGCGCCCGTGGATACCCCCGTGCTCAACCTGCTCGAACTGGCAACCCATTCGGCCCACACCAGAATCCCCCTCTACCAGGAGACGATTGACAACATCGTGGGGTTTGTCCACCTCAAAGACCTGTTCCGCCTCCACGTCGAACACCGCGACCGGGTGGACACCGTGCTGCGACGCGTGGCCCATGTCTCCGAGGTCAAGCCCGCTCTGGCCGTCTGGAACCAGCTTCAGCAGGAGAACAGCTACGTTGCCATCGTGCTCGATGAGTTTGGCGGCACCGCGGGGATGATTACGATTGCCGACTTGATTGAGGAAATCTTTGGTGAACTTCGGGACGAGTTCGACAGTGGCCCGGCCCTGATTGCCCGCGGCCTCGACGGATGCGCTCGGATGCATGGCGAAGTGTTGATTACCGATGTGAACGAATGGTTCCGGCTCAATCTGCCTGACGAAGAGGTCAATACCCTGGGAGGGTTGGTGATGACCGCTCTTGGTCGGCTCCCCCAGGTTGGCGACGAAATTGCCTTTGGCGAAACCCGTCTGCGGGTTGAGGTTGTCCATGGTCCCACCGTGGTCGAAGTTTGTCTCTACCCTCCGTCTGGAAGCGCATTGCATGGGCCAGAGGGGCCCGGAGAGGAAGCATGAGCGAATTATTCATCCCCGCAGCCATCGTTGGTGGCCTCATGGTCATCAATGGCATGTTCGTTGCGGCGGAGTTCTGTATCATCGGGGTTCGACCAACGCGCATCGCACAGCAGGCCAACGAAGGAAACCGCACGGCGCAGCACATTCGGCAGATTCTGGAAGACCCGGCCCTTCTGGACCGCTACCTGGTAGCGACGCAGCTCGGTATCACCGTCGCCAGCCTGTCCCTGGGGATGTACACGGAATATCTGGTGATGACCTGGCTGCGCGGCCCGCTGGCTCCCTGGGCCGCGCTGAATCCGGGGGTTGCCTACCTGGTGGCCTCTCTGGTGGCTATTGTCCTCCTCGCGCTTGCCCATGTGGTCATCGGGGAGATGGTCCCGCGGTCGCTGGCGCTGCAATATGCCGAGCGAACGGCGTTCTGGATTGATGGCCTGATGCAGGAAACCCAGAAGCTCTTCTTTCCCCTGGTCGTGCTCCTGATGGTCATCGGGAACGGCCTGCTGCGGTGGCTTCAGATACCGCATGGGCGGCTCCACCGCCGCCTCTATTCGCCGGAGGAGCTTGAGTTGATGGTCACCGAGAGCCACAAGGGGGGCCTCCTGAGCGACGACGAGCGGCAGATTATCCAGAATATCTTCGACCTGGACGAACGGCGGGTCGGGCAGGTGATGACGCCGCGCCCGCGCATTTCGGCCATTCCGCTTGACATCGGCGAGGAAGATTTGCGGGCGACCATTGCCGCCTCGCCCTACAGCCGCTTCCCGGTCTATGAAGGCGGCCTGGACCACATTGTCGGTCTGCTGCTCACCAAAGATTTTGTACGCCAGCAACTCGAACAGCCGGGCCACTTCGACCTCCGAAGTTTGCTGCGCCGTATCCCGGCGGTGCCCGAAGCGATGACCGCCGACCGGCTGCTGGTGGCGTTCAAACGGTCGCATGTGCATATGGCGCTGGTGTTCGATGAATATGGGGGCACCGCCGGCGTCGTGACTCTGGAAGACCTGGTTGAGGAGGTGGTTGGGGAGGTCCATGACGAGTTCGACCAGATTGAGCAACCGTTGCTCTGCGAGCTTGAAAACGGGGTGTTGCTCGCCCGCGGCGACCTGATGCTGGACGATCTGGCGGAGAAAGCCCCCGGTAGTCTGCCTGACGACGATGACGAGGACCTGCCGGATGTTGACACGGTGGGGGGGTTGGTAGTCAGCCTTCTGGGGCGTCCGGCGCAGCCGGGCGACCAGGTCGCGCTGCATGGAACGGTTTTCGTGGTCGAAAGGGTCAGCGGGTTTGCGGTGGACCTGGTTCGGATTACCCTGCAATCGCCGGTTCAGGAACCGACCGGACCCGAAGAGGCGGCGACCGGCGAGGCAGGGGAACCACAGCCATAACCAACCATAATCATCAGAAGGGCACAACGATGCCCCGTGCCGTACGCGTCACGCCTCTGCGGTACAATACCCCATGAAAGTATCGTATCGAACCCATCCGGGTTTGTCCAGAGATTTTCGAAGAGGAGGACCACCATGAAGGCTGTTATTATGGCCGGGGGAGAAGGAACCCGGCTGCGTCCGCTGACAATCAATCGCCCCAAACCCATGGTTGCGATGGTGGATCGCCTCGTTATCCATCACATTATCGAACTGCTCAAAATCCATGGGATTACCGATATCATCATCACCGTGCAATACCTGGCGAATGTGCTCCAGGATTATTTTGGGGATGGGAGCAACTACGGGGTGAACATCACCTATTCGCTGGAAGAAGTGCCGCTCGGAACCGCCGGGAGCGTGAAGAATGCGGAGCATCTGCTCAAAGAACCGTTCCTGGTCATCTCCGGCGATGCCCTGACGGATTTTAACCTGTCGCAGATTATCAATGACCACCTGATGCACAAGGCCATCGCGACCATGACGCTGACCCGCGTGCCCAACCCGCTCGACTACGGGGTGATCATCACCGACGACCATGGGCATGTGCAACAGTTTTTGGAGAAGCCAAGCTGGAGCGAAGTCTTTTCCGACACCGTTAACACGGGTATCTATGTTCTGGAACCCGACATCCTTGACTCTATCGAAAAGGGGAGGCGCGTTGACTGGTCGAGCGAGGTGTTCCCTGGCCTGCTCAAGCGGGGCGAGACCTTGCTTGGGTATGTTGCTGAAGGGTACTGGACAGACGTAGGCAACATTCAGGAATATATGCGGGCGTGCAGCGACTACCTGGCCGGCAAGGTGAATCTCCCCCGCGTCGGGCAGCACATCGGGGGCAACATCTGGGTAGACAAGGATGCCGATATTGCTTCCGATGCCCAGATCCACGGGCCGGTTTTCCTGGGGCATGGGGTCAAAATCCGCAGCGGAGTGATTATCCACGGCCCCACATTCATCCGCGACTACACCATTGTGGACAGCAACGCCAACATTGACCGCTCGCTGATCTGGCGCAATTCCTACATTGGCGAACGGGCGGAGTTGCGCGGAGCGATTGTGCTGCGGCAGTCCAACATCCGCAGCCGGGCCGTCCTGTTCGAGGGCGTGGTGATAGGCGATGGCGTGCAGGTGGGCAGCGGGGCGGTCATCCGCCCGAACGTCAAAATCTGGCCGAGCAAGGAGATTGACGAAGGCGCAACCGTCAACAGCAGCATTATCTGGGGGAGCCAGGCCCGCCGCGTGCTCTTTGGTCGCCGCGGGGTCAGCGGCCTGGTGAATATCGAGATTACGCCGGAGTTCTGTGCCAAACTGGGGGCCGCCTATGGCGCAACGCTGCCCCGCAACGCCACGGTGACTATCAATCGGGATGCGCACTATACCCCGCGCATGCTCAAACGCGCCGTGATTGCTGGCCTGCCTTCGGCAGGCATCAACGTGCTGGACCTCCAGGCGGTGCCCATCCCCGTGGCGCGCTACTCCGTCCAGGCCAGCAACGCGGTCGGGGGTATCCATGTGCGTCTGTCGCCCACGGATAACCGGATGGCCGAAATCAAGTTCTTTGATAGCCGCGGGCTGGATATCAGCACCAAGACCGAACGGAGCATTGAGAACATCTTTTTCCGCGAGGACTACCGCCGGGCCTATCTCGACGAAATCGGGCGGATTAGCTACGGCTCGAACATCGAGGAGCAATATTCCGAAGCGTTCTTGCGTTCGCTCCGCTTCGATGCCCTGGAACGTATGGCGCACGATTTTAACCTGGTGGTGGACTATGCCAACGCCAACGGCAGCGGGGTGCTGCCGGCCATCCTGCGGCGCTTGCAGGTAGATGTGGTCGAACTGAACGCCAACCTGGATGAGAACCGCCTTGTGCAGACCAACGCCCAGGTTCAGGAAGGGCTGTATCGCCTCTCGCAGATTACCCCGGTGCTCGATGCCGATATGGGCGTGCGCCTGGACGACGGGGGGGAGAAAATTTTCCTGGTGGATGACAAGGGGCGACACCTGCCGGGCATCCACGCGCTGGCTGCCGTTGCTGCGCTGGTGCTCAAAGCCAACGGTGGCGGAATAGTGGCGGTTCCGGTGACAGCCCCGCGGGCCTTCGAGGAGATAGCCGCACGTTACGGGGGCAAAATCGTTCGCACACGGGCGACGCTCGGAGCCATTATGCAAACGGCGGTGGCCCACCCGGACCTGCTGCTGCTTGGCGACGGGGCCGGGCACTACGTCTTCCCTTCGTTCTACCCCATTGCCGATGGTCTCTTTGCCATCATCAAGATTATGGAACTGCTGACGCTCAACGATATGAAGTTGAGCGACGTGGTCTACCAGATTCCGCTGTATTTCCTGAACCAGACCCGTGTGCCGTGCCGGTGGGAAAACAAGGGCAAGATTATGCGTATCCTCAACCAGCAATATCAGGACCGCATGCTCGACCACGTGGACGGGATTAAGATTGACCTGGGCAACGAGTGGGTGCTTATCCTGCCTGACCCGGACGGCCCTTTCTTCCACATCATTGCCGAGGGGATGAGCGATATCCAGGCCCGCGTGCTCACGGAAAAGTATGCCGGTATGGTGGCCGGGTTGCAGTGAGCACCAGGAACTTGCACCATCTCCGCGGCGTCTTCTTTACAGAATTTAGAGAGGAGCAAGCCGCCATGGCGGACGGATGCGACCAGGAATAAGGAAAGACCGAACCGTCCGGGTCCGCGTGTGTATCAGCCCGGATAGCCAGTAATCAGGGGGCAATCAATGACCAGTCTGAATCTACTAGGAATACCACTCGAACGCTACGACATTCTTTCTGAACTGGGGCGAGGGGGGATGGGCGTGGTCTACCAGGCCCGCCAGGTGGAGCTTGACCGGGTGGTGGCGCTCAAGGTGCTGCCGCCGGAGTTGACCCACGATGAGAAGTATGTCCGACGGTTTCGCCAGGAGGCGAAGAGCGCGGCGCGGCTGGAACACCCACACATTGTGCCCATCTACGAAGTGGGCGAACTGCGGTTCGCGCCGATGCCCAGGCCGGTGACGATGGCCCCAGGCAACCACTGTCAGCCATTCCGTTCCCGCCGCTGCACTATATTGCGATGAAGTACATTGAGGGGCAAACGCTCAAAGCCCGCATGCAGCACGAAGCGATCTCCAGCCTTTCCAGCGCGGCCGACCTGCTGTCCCAGGTGGGGGAGGCACTGGACTATGCCCACCAGCGGGGGGTCATTCACCGCGATATCAAGCCCTCGAATATCATGATGACGGGCAGCGGGTGGGTCTATCTCACCGATTTTGGCCTGGCCCGTAGTCTCGAAACCAGCGACCTGACCGTGAGCGGGACGGTGCTTGGAACGCCGGAGTATATGTCGCCGGAGCAGGCGCAGGGGTTGTCGTCCATCGGCCCGGCTACCGATATCTATGCGCTCGGCATCGTGCTCTATGAGATGCTGTCTGGTGATCTGCCATTCCAGGCCGATACGCCCATGGCGCTGCTGGCGGCGCGGCTCTCGCAGCCACCCCGCCCACTACGGGAGGTGCGGCAAGACCTGCCGGCTCCGGTTGATGCGGTGGTCATGCGGGCGCTGGCTCGTGCCCCCGAAGACCGCTTCCGGAGCGCGGCAGAGATGGTTGAGGCATTGCGGCAGGCTGCGGCAGTCGTTGGGAAGGAGGAAGCAGAACCGGAAGCAATCCGGTCCTACGGCATACCGGCCAGCACCGGCCCGACCATTGCCTTGCAACCAGGCCCCGAATGGCCTGCTCCCTCCGAGCACGACGCGGCCCGGGAGAAACCGCCAGGCGCGGCAAAGAAGAAGCCCGACGATTCGCAGCAGCACGAGCACCGCACGTTCCTGTCATGGGGAGTCGGGGGAGTGCTGGTGATGGTACTGGTGACTGGTCTGTGGGTCGCTGCCGGCATGCTGCCTTCGCTATTCCCGCCTCCTCCGCTACCAACCCCCACGATGGTGCCCACCGCGTCGCCGCTCCCAGGTGAGGCAGCCTTGATTGAGCAGGGGTGGGCGGCTTTTAGCCATGAAGATTATACCGGGGCGGAGCAGCTCTTTCTGGAGGCACGAAACCTGAACCCCCGCTCAACCGGGGCGCTGAATGGCCTGGGGTTCAGCCTGGACCGCCAGGGAAGCGAACATCACCGCGAGGCCATTGCGTGGTTTGAAGAATCGCTGCGTATTTGGGAAGACCAGGACGTGGCTCACAATGGCCTGGGGTGGAGTCTCTACAACTGGGAGGAATATACCAGTGCCGAAACGCACTTCCGGCGGGCCATTGAGCTTCAGCCGAACTATGCCAATGCCTTCTACGGCCTGGGTCTGACTCTGGAAGAGCTAGGCCGGCCCGGCGAGGCAGAGCGAGCCTACCGCCAGGCCCTCGTGCTGAGCACCGACGATGTGGAAAGGGAAGAGGTGCGCCGCGCCCTTGACCGTCTCAGTGTGAAGTGATGCTACATCCGGGTGAAGACATCCACTCTGAACACGTTTCTGCTCCTTTGCCGCGGCCTGTCACTCGTCACTTATCACTGCTATGAGGGGAGCGGGGGATGAGAGACGGGAGAACAACAGATCCTGAATATGATGGTATCATGTGACTCAAAGACAAGAACGATAGGAGGTGTGCCAATGGGGCAAATCCCCCAGACCCTGGAAGAGAGCCTCTCCACCGTGGGGAGCAACGGAGAACCCGAACCCGAACTCGAAGACGGGGACGACCCGTTTCGCTATGGCTGGCGCTATGTCTGCCGCCGCTCGAATGGCCGCGAGGAGTGGGAGCGGGTGCCCCTCACCGAGGAGGATGTCTTGCACCCCCAGATGGAGGATCACATCGTGCAAAGCGATACCCATTACCGCATCTGCCACTATCTCTATACCGTCCTGCGAGCGCGGATGCGGCGCGTGCCCGGCGGGTTGGTGCTCCACGATGTTGGTATCGAATGGGGCGTGCCGGGCATGAAGGGCCACGCCCCCGACCTGGTGGTCTTTGCGGAGGCGTGGGACCCGCCCCACCGTGGGAAATTCGACCTGCGGGAGCGCAGTGGGCGCGTGCTGCTGGTCATGGAAGTGACCTCCCCCTCGACGCGCCACCTGGATGTGGCCGCGGATGCCCCCCAGGCCAGGACGCGCTTTCGCCACTATGCCCAGGTGGGCATTCCCTACTACTTCCTGGTGGACGAGGCCCGCCGGCCCAGTCCGAACGTTCCCCCCGCCATCTTCGGGTACGAATTGACCGAAGATGGCTACCAACCGCTGCCGCCAGACGCGCAGGGCCGGTGGTGGATTGCGTCAGTGGGGCTGTGGTTGGGGACGGAGGGCACGGAGGTGGTGTGGTTCGATGAGGACGGGCGGAGAATCTGGGATTATGAGGAGGAACAGGCGGCCCGCCTGGCGGAGCAACAGGCTCGCCTGGCGGCAGAGGAACGAGCAGCAGCGGAGCAGCAGGCTCGCCTGGCGGCAGAGGAACGAGCACGCGAACTGGAGCGCCTGCTTCAGCAGTTGCAAGGGAAATGAAAAACTATCAGAAGGGAAGGGAGTCATTGCGATGGACCTGCCATACGACCTGCTTGAGGACATCGTCCGCCGCGCTCTGCGCGAAGATATCGGCCACGGCGACCTGACAACCCTGGCGACTATCCCTGCCGATGCCCAGGCAAAAGCGTCGCTGGTGAGCAAGGAAGCCGGCGTGGTGGCCGGTCTGCCGGTGGTCACCGCCGTCTACCAGGCGGTTGACCCCTCCCTGGTCGTTTCGCCGCAGGTGACGGAAGGCGAGACCGTCGAGGCTGGAACCATCCTTGCCCATATCAGTGGGGGCGCACGGGGGATACTCACCGGCGAACGCGTGGCGCTGAATTTTCTTCAGCGCATGAGCGGGATAGCAACGCTCACGGCTCGCTATGTCGCGCTGGTGCGAGACCTCCCCGTGCGGCTCCTCGATACGCGCAAAACCACGCCCGGCCTGCGGGTGCTGGAGAAATACGCCGTCGTGAAGGGGGGAGGGGTCAATCACCGGGTTGGCCTGTACGACGCCGTGATGCTCAAGGACAACCACCTAGCGCTGCTTTCGGCCCACGGATGCGATATCAGCGAAGCAGTGCGACGAGCCAGAGCCGCCGTCGGCCCGCTGGTCAACATCGAGGTCGAAGTAGAGAGCGTTGAGCAGGCTCGTCAGGCTGCCGCGGACGGAGCGGATGTTATCCTGCTCGACAACATGACCGGTGCGGCTATGCGTGAAGCGGTGGCAGCAGTGGGGCACCGCGTGGTGCTGGAAGCCTCCGGGGGCATCACCCTTGAAACCATTCGGGCTGTGGCTGAAACCGGCGTCAACTATATCTCCGTTGGGGCATTGACCCATTCGGCGCGGGCGCTCGACATCAGCCTGGATGTGGTCGCGACCCAGTGATAGCACCTTTTTGGGGTGATGACTTCTGGGTCCTGGCCTGACCGGGGCAAAATCTGGTATAATGAAGTCGTAGATAGCCACGGTGGAGACTGATGGCGGTTGCAGGAGCATACCGTAGGTCCCAATTGGGGCTTTTTTGTTTTCTCTGATTTATGGTATCGAACATCGAAAGGAGATCGTCATGGTCGTGGAAAAACGCGATTTGTTGCACACCGTCGTTGAGCACCTTGACATCAAAGTTGTGAACGTCGTCCCACTGATTGAGATGATGGAGCGCACGGCGTTCCAGGCTCGCAACCTGGCTCGCGCCGCCCGCATTATCGAAGCGATGGTCGCTGACCCACAGGCCACCGTCATCCTCACACTGGCCGGGAGTCTCATCTCGGCAGGACAGAAGGGAATTATCCTTGACCTGCTGAAGTGTAACGCCATTGATGTGATTGTTTCCACCGGTGCCAACATCGTGGATCAGGATTTCTTCGAGGCGCTGGGCTTTCGTCATTACCAGGGCAGCCCCGCCAGCGATGACTCTATGCTCCGCGAACTTGCTATTGACCGTATCTACGACACCTACATTGACGAAGACGATTTGCGGGTGTGCGACGAAACGGTCCGGCGCATCGCCGACGAACTTGCGCCAGGGGTCTATTCCAGCCGCGAGTTCATCCAGGCGATGGGGCACTATCTCGACCAGCACCATCGGACTGCTGAGAGCATCGTCCTGGAAGCGTACCGCCGCGATATTCCGATCTTCGTCCCGGCTTTCTCCGATTGTTCCGCCGGGTTCGGGTTGGTTTGCCACCAGACAACCAACCCGGACCGCCATGTCAGCATTGATAGTGTCAAGGACTTCCGCGAATTGACTCAAATCAAGGTGCAGGCCGGGGTGACCGGCCTGTTCATGCTTGGGGGAGGAGTGCCGAAGAACTTTGTACAGGATATCGTGGTTGCCGCCGAGGTGCTCGGCTACCAGGTGCCGATGCACACCTATGCGGTCCAGTTGACCGTCGCTGACGAACGCGACGGGGCCCTCTCTGGCTCAACGCTGCGTGAGGCAAATTCGTGGGGCAAGGTTGACCTGACGCACGAGCAGATGGTCTTTGGCGAGGCCACTATCACCTTCCCCCTGCTGGCGGGTTACCTCTATCACACGGGGGTCTGGCGTACCCGCACCCTGCGGGCATGGAACCGGATCTTTGACCAGCCTGCGACGCTGACCTTGCCCGGTTTCAGTCTGACCCCTGATTTGCCAGTTGCCCAGGAACACAGACAACCGCCCGTGGTGGGGTAGCGCCTTCGTCATACCCCCCCCACCATCTCCGCTCATACCAGTGAGAAGGGACGCGTGACGAGTAGGGACCGGTTGCTTCTCCCGTCGTCACGCGTCGCTGGCCTCACGCCACGGCGGTTTCTTCGGTGCGAACGGCCAGAATCTGGCGGGGCAGGTAGAGCCGGGCGCGGGTCCACTGGTCGCCCGGTGTGTGGAGCAACTCAAAGGCTCCCCCCAGGTCATCACTGACCAGGGTTTCGATAATTTGCAGACCAAGCCCACTCCCCGAAACGCCGTTGGGCGGAGGGGAGTGGGTGGGGCCATCATCGCGGACTTCGATAGTCACCTTGTCGTCCTGGAGCATCGCCTCAATTTCAACATTCCCCCCCTCGTTCGCCAGACCATGGGTCAGCGCGTTGCTGATCAGTTCGTTGATAACCAGGGCCAGCACTGTGGCCTCGCGTGACCCGACATGCACCACATCACCCGTCACCGTAAAGTGGACTGGACGGTCGCTCGACACCAACCCGACGCTGGCATTATCCACCACCTGGCGAATCACCGCCCCAACGGTGGTTATTCCGACATCCTCGCGGCAGAGCAGGTTGTGGACACCAGCGATAGACTGGATACGCGCCACACTTTCGCGCAGGGCGCGGGCCCCCGGACTTTCGGCCCCCAGGCGGCGAAGCTGCATCGCCAGCAGCGCCGAAATGGTCTGGAGGTTGTTGCGAACGCGGTGATGCATCTCCTGCAACATGGCCGACTTGACCGCCAGCGCCCGGCGGCTCTCCTGATAGAGCCGGGCGTTTTCAATCGCCACGGCGGCTTCATCCGCAAAGGTGCTGAGCAAGCGGGCCTCTTCGTAGTCGAAGTGGTGCGGCTCACGCGTATAGAGGCAGATACTCCCTATCATCCGTTCGCGGGCGCGAAGCGGCATACAGAAGAGCGAATGGAACTGTTCGCGGCAGGCCCATTCTGCCAGTTCAGGAAAGCGCGAATCCTGATAGGCGTTGAGGATAGCCAGGGGAAGGCGGTCTTTCAGCATATGGCTGAGAAAGGGGTGAACCCCCTCGCCGTTCTGCCCCGAAGCCCCATAGCTGGCAACCAGGTGCGAGGTGCCGTCTTCTCCCACCTGGAAGATATCGGCCCGGTCCGCCTTTGCCAGTTCCACGGCTTTTTCTGCAATGAGGTTGAGCACCTCGCGCAGGCTCAACTGTTCGGCAATGTGCTTGGAAACCTGCTGGAGCGTGGTCAATTCCCGCACTTTAATCTGGAGGCGCTCATCGGTTTGTTGATAGAGCTGAGCATTGGCAATGAAGAACGCCAGTTCGCCCGCGGCAACCTCGACAAAGTTAATCTCTTCCTGGGTAAAGTCACGCGGTCCCCTGGTCTGGATGTTAATCACCCCCTGGAGCTTGTCGGAACTGAACTGGAACCGTTCGGCGCTGAACAGGACAATCGGCACCGCCAGCATCGAGTGAAACGGTTGCTCGCCAAGCTGTGGCTCAACGGTGAAGCGCGAATCCTCCCACACATTGCGGACGGTGACCGGGCGACCCACCCGCGCTGCCCACCCGGTCACCCCTTCCCCCAGGTGGGCTACAATCTGTCCCACGGCTCCCTGATTCAGGCCGCGGGTGGCCCGCAGCACCAGTTCATCGCGGTGCTTGTCGTAGATATAGACCGAACAAACCTCGACCCCCACGACCTGGGCAACGGTTTCCACGACGGTCTGAAGCGATGCATCCAGGTCGAGCGTCGAGTTGGCCGCAGAAATGATGCGGTGCAGGCCATCCAGTTCGCTCACACGGTTCAGCAAATGGATTTCCCACTCGCGGGTGCGCTGTTCTTCCCGGCTTGCCCCATACGAGAGCAACAACTCGCTCACCACCACGCTCCGGGGCATCTCCAGTTGCTCCGCCAGAGCCAGCCCGATTTCCGTGAGCATTTCCGCCGTTCCACCCTGGATATACCAGATGGCTCCGATATGGCGGAGCCGTCCGAGCCGCGTCTCCGTGAAGAGATCGCTGGACATCTCGGTCACCAGTTCGGCAACTCGCGGCCATTTCTCTTGCAGGCGCTCAATTAAATCATGCGATGGTTCCATGGTGATATTGGGAAACAGGACTCTCAATGACATTGGCATAGAGGGAACCGATACCCTCCCCCAGACACCTCTATTGTACCGAATCGGTCAGGAGTCGGCAACTCCCCCAGGCATTGCGGCGCTGAGGAGACCCACCTTTGCTCTCTCTGGAACAATCGCCTATAATCATAATAATCACACGGAAACAGGGCATCGTTCCTGTTCCACCATCTGGGATAAAGCGAAAGACGAGAGATAACGAAAGGAGGAAGCGCCGACCATCCCTTCCCGTCAGCGGCTCCGGTTGGCTTTCGAGAAGCGGGTTCGAGGCGCGATTGACATGGCTATCGAACGTGCAGAAGCCTTTGACCTGTTGGGCACGATGGTCACCCTGCTCGGCCCGGCGTTGAAGCCCGGCGACCAGGCTCCGGCCTTCGCCCTGGTGAGCAACGATCTTTCCCCCGTGACCCTGGAGCGGTTCCGGGGCAAACCACTCCTCATCAGCGTGGTTCCGTCGCTCGACACGGGGGTCTGTGCCATCCAGACCAATACCTTCGACAAGGAAGCCGCCACCATTGGCGACCAGGCCAGTTTCATGACCGTCAGCGCCGACCTTCCCTTTGCCCAGAAACGCTGGTGCGGGGCGAACAATGCCATCAACGGGCAAACGCTCTCAGACTACTTCGACATGAGCTTTGGTCTGGCCTATGGAACGTACATTAAGGAAGTGCGCCTGGAGAGTCGGGCCGTCTTTGTGCTCGACGGAGCGGGCATCATCCGCTACGTTGAATATGTTCCTGGAGCCAGACAGGAGCCGAACTACGGCGAGGCACTCGCAGCTCTGCGCGGCCTGCTTTCGTAAGCATGGCAGCCCGTTGCAAGTGACGGGGTTGAGGGGTCAGGGGCCAGGAGTCGGAAATCGGGGGTATCCCCGATCCCCGCCCCCCAACCATCCTCACTCGGCGGTCAGGCGCGTCGTGAGCCAGTTTCGCCAATCGGCCTCAAGCTGCGCCAGCGATTTCCCAAAGACTCCCTGATAGTTGGCCGAACCGGGAGGACGACCCGCCGAATCAGCGTAGACCGCGTCGAGCTTCTCACGCCCATACGTCTCCAGCAGGTATTCCACAAACGATGCCCACTGCTCGTAGATTGCGTCGCGGGTGGTGGTGCGGCAATCGGCCTCCAGGTTGGTGGTCAGCGGAAGGAGGCGGTTTTCTCGCAGGGCTTCCTGCACCACGCGTTGGTAGCTCGGTGTCCCATCAGCATCAAGGAAATAATCACTGCTGCCCCAGACGGCCATCCCCTCCAGCAAAATGGTGTCGGAGCGGAGGTGGGCCCACTCGCCGTAGTAGTCGTGCTGCAACTGGTGGAAAAGCTCGTGCGACAGGATGTTCACCACCCGCTGCGGGTTGGTTTCGGGTTCGTAGAACAGGCGAATCATGCGCTGGTTCGAGAGCGTCAGCCCGCGAATGGCGCAGATGCCCTGCTGCGCCGGCTCAAAGCGGATAGCCACCCGCCCGGTCAGCCATTTGCCCCCGAACCTGGCGCTGCCGCTGGCGATAGCCTGTTCAGCAGGGATTGCCATAGCTTTGATAGTCTCGGCGTCCATTCCCCCCGGCAGGCGATAAAAATCGAGGCTGTAGGTTTGCATCACCAGTTCGCCCTGCATCGCGGGGGACGGAGCGCCTTGCAGCATCGGCAAGGGCGTTGGGGTGGGGGGGCACCGGTGTTGGTGGCGGGGGTGGCACGACGGACGGAAGGCGCGGAGTGACTGCTTCTCCCCGTTCCCACGCCTTCAGGTATTCATACGGGGGTACTTCGCCACGGCGAACCACCCAGTCGTCCGGCGTGGTCGGGCGAGAGATGCCGTAGTGCAGGTGCGGCGGAGTGCTGCGGGCATTGCCGCTGTTCCCGGTGTGTCCGAGCAACTGCCCCGCCTCAACTCGCACCCCCGGCTCGATGCCCTCGACAATGGAGGAAAGGTGCGAACCATAGTAGCGCACCCCATCGTCTCCCACAAAGGACATCATGATGCCGCCCCGGTCGGCGGGAACATCCGTCGCCGGGTTCCACTGGTCCACCCGGTTGACAAACTCCACCACCCCGGACGTGGTTGCCAGATAGTCGCTGCCAATCGGGCAGAAAATATCGGCTGCCGGGTAGTCATGGTGGTAGGGACCATACGATATCGGCTCCCCGCGCACCGGGAAGACATAGCGCAACACCACGGGGGTCGGGCTTGCGGCGCTTGTTTCTTCCTCTTCGGTCGGGGTCAGGTCAGGAGGAGGCTGGTGGGTTGGCTCCGGTTGGGGTTGTTGGGGTTCGTGTTGGGAAGCCACCGGGGCATGGACGGCGCGGACCGAGGGGATATCTCCGAGCACCAGGGGGGTGGGGGTGGCAGGGACGGCGTGTTCCTGGGGGTAGGGTTCTGTCCGCGACGGGCCGCCCATCGCAAAGGCCGCGGGAGGAGCATGGGAGGGACGAATGACCAGCGGGAGGGGGATGACCAGGGCGAGCAACCCGGCCAGCAGGAACAGCCCGGCCACCGCACGATGGAGATGGACAAACGTTGCTCCGGAACGGGCAGCACGGAATGCCAAACGAGGGACGAGCACCAACAGCAAGGGAAAGTCTGGTTTCATAGGCAGGTTTCCTCATCAGGTCCTTGCGTTACGGATGTTGCCACGCATGGTGGCTCATCACTGTATCATCAGGACGACCGGCTGTCAAGCCGGTCGGGCCGTGCGCCGTCCGGGGCCGGCTCCGGCTGGCTTGCCCGAAGCCCGTTCCATGGGTATAATCGAAGGGCAGGTATGAGTGATACCAGTTTCGGGGAACGATGTGTATCTTGCAGGCAACCTGCCGGGTTTCTGCAACAACTCGCCTCGTTGCCTGTCATGCATCACCCGTCACCGAAGCGGAACCGGCGCAGAAGCGCAGATCAGACAAGAGAAAGCAACCATAGTTAAATAAGGTGAATAACAACCATGAGATGGGTACTCCGTTCGAAGATTCATAAGGCCACCGTAACCAGAACCGATTTGCATTATATTGGAAGCATTACCATTGACGAAGATTTGCTCGAAAGGGTCGGGTTATGGCCGGGCGAGAAAGTGTTGATTGTGAGCAACACGACGGGGATGCGGTTGGAAACCTATGTGATAACTGGTCGGCGGGGGTCGGGCGAGGTGTGTATGAACGGAGCCTCGGCCCATCTGATCAAGGCTGGCGAGGAAATCATTATCATGGGGTTTGAGTTGACGGACAAGCCGATTGCCCCCCGCGTGGTCCTGGTTGACCGGCGCAACGCCGTGATCGAATATCTTTCGGATGAGTGACGGGGAGGGCAGGGCCGGACAGGGCCGGGCAGGGCCGCAACTCCCATTCGCATCCAGGCCACTTCGCCAGCATGCTCACGGTCCAGTTGGTTCAGTTGGTCCAGTTGGCGGGAACCGCCCCAACCGGCCCCCTCGCCTGTCGTGTGGGTGCGGGTCGGGGCGGGCCGGGTTGGGGGCGGGCCATAGAGGCGCTCTCGCAGCGCGGGTGAGGCAAAGAGCAGAGTCACCAGGCACATCTGAGCCACGATGAGCGCCCCAAGCATCACCACCACCACAAAGAGCACCACATTCGTGCGGGTCAGGATAACCGATGGGTCGGGGCGAGACGGCTTCTTCACAGTGCTGCCACCACCTCGATACCATTCAGCGCCATGTGGTGCAGAAAAATGAGGTGGTGCAGGTCGCCGTGGTGCGCCAGGATACCCGCCTCGCGGGCAACATTGACCGGGATATCGAAGGTGTCCACGGCCGCAGCGGGAACGATGACGCGCCGACCCTGAAGGTTGTGGGCATTGGCAGAGAGCCGCAGATGCATAGCCAGGCTGTAGACGCACAGGTCGGTACAGTCGCCCACCACAATGAAAGTGGTCAGGTGTGGACGTTCACCTAACCACGCGCCGAGCGATGTGCCAATATCCGAACTGAGCGAGTTTTTGGGGATGACCGTCACCTCACCGGCAAAGGGAAGCGCCTGCAATTCTGCAATCGTCTGGCTTTCCGGGGTGCCAGCCAGGCAGTGCGGTGGGTAGGCCTGGAATTCGGGGGTATTCGGGTCGTGGGTATCCTGCGTCAGGACGAGTGCCCGCACCCCCAGGTCGTAGGCCTGACGGAACACCGCCACCACCGGCTCGATGAGCGCCCCCACCCGCGGCCCCGCCAGCGGCCCTTCCTTGCAAAAACCATTGATCATATCCACCGAGAACACGGCAACCCGCTCCGGGTCGCTCCCCACAACGTCGGCGAGGGGGAGTCGGGGCAGGTTCTGATACCATTCGTCCAGGTAGTTCAAAAAGAGACGCGACTTCTCACAGAGGCTTACGTTCGTCATGACCGGCTCCTTTCTTTCTTGTCTTGCCATCCACGATTCCAGAACATCCGCTATCCACGATAGATACTAACTCAACTCAATACAATCAATACAATATAATCAATACCATTCAATAGTCCAGCGGTCGGAGATAGAACTCACCGATAGCCGTGGCACTGACAACGGCCGTGCTCGGCAGGTGGCGCTTCCAGTGGGTGCCATCCAGGCGCTGCTTCACCAACCCGACATCGTCCGGCGGAAACCCCATCGCTTTCAGCCGCTCGACACCATACCCCTGCACCAGGAAGTGCAGGATGCGGTCCGCCTGCGGGTAGCTGATGCCAAAATCCGCCTCGTCGGTCTGCCCGACAATCAGGTCAGCGCTGGCGGGCTTGTCAACAATGACCGGCGGAACCCCCAGGTGGCGGGCGAGCTGCCACACCTGCGTCTTGAAGAGGTCACCGAGTGGGTTGACCGGCGGCGAATCATCGGCGTGCCAGGTGAAGTAGCCAAAGAGCCGCTCCGTCTTGTTGCCCGTGCCAATGGGCAGCATGCCGAGCTTCTGAGAATAGTCGAACAGGATAATCATCCGCATACGGGCCATAATGTTGCCCTTGCGCCGCCCATCCATGTCCGGGTCGGTGCTGGCATAGGCATCCACAGCAGGGGAAATATCAATGGTGGTGGAGCGGATGCCAAGCTGGTCAATGACGAGTTGCGCGTGGTCCAGGCTTTCGTGGCTGCTGGTGCGGTAGGGCAGCCGCAGCGCCAGCACGTGGTCCGGGCCGAACGCCTCGGCACACAGAAACGCCACCAGCGACGAGTCCACCCCCCCTGACAGCGCCAGCACCACATCGCGGAAGCCACGCCGTCGCGTCACCTCGTCGCGCAGAAACTCGACCAACCAGCGATGCACCAGGTCCGCATTGATATGCAGAATGGCTCCGGAGTCAGGGTCGAACGCGGGGGGACTGACGACCGTCAGCAGGGTGGCAGTGAGCGCTTGGAGTGAGGGGGATGGTGCTTCCTCTGTCCCCTTCTGCGTCTCCCCTTCCACTCTCGGGTCCCACCCCACCACGGGACGTTCGTGGCGGGCCGCACGGTCTATCTCCCGCTGCATGTGTGGCAACATCGTCTCCAGGTCGGCCAGGAGCGGCATATCAGCACGGGACAGGGGCAGGTCGTCCAGGTCAATGGTAGCGGTGACCAGCGCTTCATCCCACAGCGGGCCGGCGACAACTACCTGCCCGCGTGGGTCCAGCACCAGCGAATTCCCCGCAAAACCCTTGCCCCCCTCGAACCCCACCAGTTGCGCCACTGCAACGAAGACCCCCTGGGTGTCGGCAATGCGCCGCGCCAGGTCTTCCCAGTGCTCCACGTTGTCCGGGCGCGGGCCGCCGGTGCCGCGGGCCGGGGAAGCGCTGAGCACGAAGATAATCTGCGCACCGTCGAGCGCTGCAACCAGACCACTGACACTGTGCCAGGCGTCTTCGCATATCAGGAGCGCCGCGCAGCCATAGGCCGTCGGGAAAGCCACCACCTGCGTACCGGCCTCAACAAAGCGAGCATCATCAAACACGCCGTAGGTCGGCAGAAAGACCTTGCGGTGGACGTGGCGTATCCCCTCCTGGCCCGCGCCGCACGTCGCATACAGGGCGCTGTTGTAGTAGCGGTCGCGGTAGCGTTCGTAGAACCCGACCACGATATCCAGGGGAGGCGCATGGTCACCCCCGGCGGCCAGGTAGGTCGCGTTGATATCAGCAAACACCTGCCCCGCCGTGCGGGCCTGCTCGCGCACGCCGCCTTCCAGGAAATAGCCGCTCAAGAACGTCTCCGGCAGCACCAGCACATCGGGGCGGGGAGCGAGCGCTCCAAGCTGAGCCAGCACCTCGCCCAGGCGGGCGAGGTTGGCCGTATAGTCACTCTTCTTCGGGCGCAGTTGCGCAATCGCCACGGTCAGATTCGTCTTCATGCGTCTCCCTTTCTGCTCTCGTCGGTTGCGCGGTCTTCGCGCCAGCGAAACACAAACTGCTTATCGCCACGGTCGCGCTTGAAGCGCCACAGCCGCGTCGGGCGACCGCGCCCCTCCCGCACCAGGGAGGTTTCTTCGAGCACCCCCGATTCCTTGATCTTGCGGTAGAAGTTGCCCTTGTCCAGTTCCTCCCCCAGAATTTGCTGATAGATATCTTTCAGTTCCAGGATACTGAAAACTTCGGGCAGCAGTTGGAAGGCCAGCGTCGTATATTCCAGCTTGGACCGGAGCCGCGAAACCGCACGAGTGAGGATGCGTTGATGGTCGAAGGCCAGCGGCAGTGGGACATCCTGCACCGGGAACCAGCGCACGTCGCTGGTCTCATCGCTGGTGCGGAGCACCTGCCGGTCCGATTGGACCAGTGCGAAATAGGCCACACTGATGACCCTGGTGCGCGGGTCGCGGTCCGGGTCGCCAAATGTATATAACTGTTCAAGGTAGACATCCCGCACGCCGGTTTCTTCTTCCAGTTCGCGCCGGGCCGCCGCTTCCAACGACTCGTCCATCTCGATGAAGCCGCCAGGCAGCGCCCAACATCCCTCGAAGGGCCAGTGCCGCCGCTGCACCAGCAAGACATGCAGTTCGCGGTTGTGGAGGGTGAAAATGACCACGTCTACCGTGACAGATGGACGTTGGTAGCGCGAAGGGTCGTAGGTTGCGGCACTTTCTTCCATGCGGCACGCTCCTTTCTGTTAGTGTTGATTATACACTAATTGTACGGTGAAACGGAAGGGGTGTCAAGCCCCTGTGGCATCATCTCATCCCAACGACCAGTGACGAGCGACGAGCCGTGCGACCTGTGCGGCCCGTGCGGTCGCAAGTATCAAGTATAATAATGCCGGTCACGCATCACCCATCACGCATCACGCGTCACTGGGATGACAACGGGATGACCGTCATCCATAAACCATAAGAAGGGAGAAACGTAATCTATGGACCAACCCCACCCCGGCGGCCCCAACCGCTGCCTGCTCTGCGACCTTTCAACGGTCATTGCCAGCAACACCGGCGAACCAGACGACCCGGAGCGACCGCAGCGGGCCGCCGAACGTATTCTCGATGATGAACGCCTGACCAGCGACTTGACTGACGACCAGGCTCGCCCGCTCATTGAGTGGGCCAGCTATCAGGCGGCACTGGTGGCGTCCGACCCGAACCGCTCCGACGAAGACGTTGATGCTGCCGTGACCGCACTGCGCCGGGCCGTGCTGCGGGTTGCCAGCATTGCGCCTGACGAGCACGACCCCGAACGGTTGCTCGCCCTGGCCCGGCAGCAATTGGAAGCATTGCAGGCAGCAGAACAACCAGAACAACCAGAAGAAGCAGGAGGATAACCCGTCGCCATGGCAAAATCCGACGCCAAAAATCAGAAATCAACCCGTTCGCGCCCGAAGGCAAAACCCCGCGCCACCTCCGGGACGTCTTCCCGTCCCCGTTCGCGCTCTCGTTCGCAGTCCGGCCCACCGACGCGCAAGCGCCCCCCCATCCTGTCGGTCATCGGGGTTCTGGTGGCCCTGCTGATTGGCTACCTGGCCTACGAAGGCTATATCGAACTGCCGGAAGATTTTGAACTGCCGGAGCTGCCAGGGTTGGCACAGGCTCCATCGCCCGCGGCTCCAGCAGAGAGCCGCCAGACCAGCACAGGGGCGGTAGAGGTCTTCTTCACGACACCGTGGCTGGTCTACCCGGATGAGCCGGACCGGCGCACGCCGCCACCATTCGAGCAGCGAATCATTGCCGACCTTGACGCTGCCCAGAACAGCATTGACGTTGTGACCTTTGACTATAACCTGGGGAGCGTTGCCGATGCGCTCATCCGCGCCCATGAGCGCGGGGTGGTGGTGCGTCTGGGGTTGGACCGCGAGAATCTGGAGAAACCAGAGATGTCGGCCTGGGCAGGCCGCCTGGAAGAGGCCGGGGTACCCATTGCCTGGGAAGAGACCAACGCCTTCCAGCACAGCAAGTTTCTCGTCATTGACCACGCGCTGGTCTGGACCGGGTCGTGGAATATCAGCGAAAACTGTACCTACCGCAACAACAACAATCTCCTGCGGTTGACCATCCCGGCCATTGCCGAAAACTATGCGGCTGAGTTCTCCCAGATGATCGCCGGGGAATTTGGCCGTGGCAAGCAATCGCTGGCTCCCCACCCCCTGGTTCAGGCAGATGCTCTGACCATTGAGAACTACTTTTCTCCCCAGGATGGCATCGAGGAGCACATCGTCCACTCCCTGGGCCAGGCTCAGCAGAGCATCCGGTTTCTCGCCTTTTCCTACACCAGCGACCCGATTGCCGAGGCGATGCTTGAGCGATACCAGGCGGGGGTCATGGTCCGGGGGGTGTTCGAGAGCCGCAATGCCCACGGCACCGGAGCCGAGTTTGAGCGCTTGCAGGAAGCTGGCATGGATGTGCTGGAAGATGGCAACTGCTATACGATGCACCACAAGGTCATCATCATTGACGATGCCACGGTCATCACGGGGTCCTACAACTTCAGCAAGCGGGCTGAGGAAGATAACGACGAGAATGTGATTATCTTGCAAGACCCGGCGATAGCCAGCCAGTTTGGAGAAGAGTTCGAGCGGGTGTATGCTCAAGCCGAAAACCCACCCCAGTGCGGGCGCTAGGTCGAGTCCGGTCGGGTGATGGGGGATGAGTGCCTGCCGCTCTGCCGCTACCCGTAGGTGGAGGTGTCCGACCAGACCAGGCTGGACTGGGCAATCGAGACGGCATCCCCCTCCTGGACACCAGCATCAACCAGTGCCTGGCTGATGCCGCTGGCGGCAAGCACACGCTGAACGCGGTCGAGCGACTCCGGCTGGTCGAAGTTGGTCATCCGAATGAGCCGCTCAATCTTGATGCCCCGGACGCGCCAACCATCGCCTTCTCGCTCGATGGCAAAGAGGTTTGGGTCAACTTCTGGCACCGGCCAGGTGAGGGGAGGCGTGTCGGGAGAGACCGGGTCGCGGAACGCAACGGGCAGGTCACGCAGGCGTTGGGCCACGCGGGTGAGCAGGGGAGCAATGCCCTGGTGGGTGGCCGCCGCAACGGGGAAAATATCGCTGCGGGGGAGGGGCAAATCACGCATGAGGCGGTCCAGGTTTTCCTGGGCCAGGGGCAGGTCCAGTTTGTTCAGGACGACGATCTGCGGGCGCTCCGCCAGTTCGGGGTGGTAGGAACGCAGTTCGTGGTTAATCTGGTGGAAATCCTGGACCGGGTCGCGCCCGTCAACGCCAGCGGCATCTATGACATGCAGCAGCAGGCGGGTTCGTTCAATATGGCGCAGAAAGTCGAACCCCAACCCGACACCCTGGTGGGCGTTCTCAATCAGCCCTGGAATATCGGCAACGACAAACCGCTCGAAGCCCACATCAACCACGCCCAGGTTGGGTTGGAGGGTGGTGAAGGGGTAGGAGGCGATTTTGGGGCGGGCAGCGCTGATCACGGAAAGCAGGGTACTCTTGCCCGCATTGGGAAACCCGACCAACCCGACATCGGCAATGAGCTTGAGTTCCAGTTCGAGGGTCAATTCCTCGCCTGGTTCGCCCAGTTCGGCAATACGGGGAGCCTGACGGGATGGGGTCGTGAAGTGAACATTTCCCAGACCACCCCTTCCTCCCCGCACAACCAGGAGCCGCTGACCGGGGCACTCCAGGTCCATGGTGTAGGTTTCGCCGTGTATCTCGGCCCGGACGATGGTGCCGGGCGGGACGGCAATATTCAGGTCGCTTCCATTCCGCCCATGTTTCCGGTTTTTGCTGCCGTGGCCGCCATCTTCTGCCGCAAAACGGGTTTCATAGCGGAGTGGGAGGAGTGTGTTGACCTCGGCATCGGCAACCAGGTAGACATGCCCGCCGCGCCCGCCGTCGCCGCCATCGGGTCCGCCGTGGGGGATGTATTTTTCGCGGCGGAAGGTCGCTGACCCGTTGCCGCCGGTGCCCGACCTGACCACAATGGTCGCCTGGTCAACCATCTCACCGGACATACAGCTTGCTCGCTTTGTTCGTTGCCTGCCTCCGCATACCTTCTACCTTGCCTTAACCGTGCCTGAACCTACCCCTGGTGGAGTTTCAACAGGGCTTCGACCGCGGCTATCAGCGCCGAGATTGAGCTTTCATAGCCGCTGTGCGATTCGTCTTCGCGCCAGCGCCAGGCCCAGTGCCAGCTACCGGTGCTGGGGTCCGGGGCGCTGTAAATCTGCAACCCAAGCTCAGCCAGCTTTTCAATCAATACCTTGCGGTCAACCACGAGGTGTTGGAACACCTCAAAGTGAAACTCCAGGTCTCCAACACGGTGTTGCAACCGTTCAACCTCAGAAGAGGCCTGGTTGTAGGCATCAAGGAGCGCCTGCGCCTGGTTCCGGCTCAGTGCGTGCCCCTGGGCAATCCCCTCACGGGCTTCATCAATCAGGCTCAAGGGTTCTGCCATTTAGCTGGTTTTGTCTACCTGGTCGGGAGTGGTGGCTGAGGAGGGGTCATCTTCGCGGACCGCCTTCTTAAACTCGCGGATGCTGCCACCAAGAGCGGCTCCAAGACCGGCTATTCTGCTTGCCCCGAAGATAGCAATGACAATGGCAAGGATAATTAACAATTCCCAGGGTCCGAGACTCATAGGTGCTCTCCTTCATTTTCTACGTTCGCATCATCAATTCATCAGTTTATCCCATCAATGGCACTTCGGATGGTTTTGCTTCTGCTCGCGGTTGGTTCGAAGACTGCTGACCATGGATAGCTGCCATTATACCGCGCTGGTGATATCTGTCAACAATAGCATAGCTCCATAGCTCCAGGCGCTATGCTCTTTCGAGGCGTTGTTCGCCCCGCATCCCTCACCCCGTCTCCCGCCTCACCGGGTGCGCCGGTGCTGGTAGTGGTTGAACACGAGAACCCCCACGCCCCCCACCACCGCGCCTCCTCCGAGCAACAGCAGCAGCGGTAGCGCCAGCGGGTCGTCGGTGGGCACCCCGCAGATGAAGAGCCAGACGGCTTCGGGCGCACGCCGCAGCGTTCCCAGGTCGCGCACGTAGGCCATACTGAGCAGCAGCAGCGTCACCCCGAACCCAAGCAACATTGCGGCAAGAATGAGGAGCACCGGAAAGACCGCCCGTTGAGGGTCTTTCCGGTCCAGCTCGCTGGTGGTTTTTGTGGTCATCCTCCCACCTGCTTCCTTACGTCACTTCTTCCACCCCAGATAGAAACCAGCCCCGATGAGCAGCAGCGGCAGCCAGATAAGCCCCCCGGCCAGCAGGCCAGGCAGGCGAGCCATTGCCACCACAATGCCCACCGCAAAAAGCGGAACTGCCGGGTAGATGGGCCACTGGCTCTGGTGTTTGAACAGGGTCCGTCCAACGAACAGAATTGCCATAAACCCCAGTGCCAACCCCCACAACACCGACGCCCCGCCGGTCACCGGGCCAAACATCACCCCGACGCTCAACCCCCCAAGGATGCACCCAGGGATGAGCAGGCCATAGACGTGTTTCCAGAGGGCAAAAAAGAGAAAACAACTCGCGATGGTGAGCAGCACCATGCCTCCATGCACCGGGCCGCCGGAGGGCAGGATGCGGCCCAGCAGCATCAGCACCCCCGCCCCGATGAGCACCAGTGCCGCCATCGTATTGCGCTGGCTGATCGGTTTCGTCCCGTTGCCGTTCGGAGCAGGTTCCTCGCGCTCCGGCGGCACACCCCCCACGGACGGCTCCTGAGATGCGCCCACCTGGGGATAGGCGGACAGGCGTTGCGTCGTCAGCCCTGCCGATGAATACCACGTTTGCTCTTCCTGCGTGGCATGGCCGGGCGCAGATGAACTGGGACGATGACTATGACTATGGTATGGGTCTTTCGTTTGCATCGTAACTTCTCTCCTGGGTCACTTCGTAATAGGCTCAATCTTAACCGGCTGGTCTGGCATCGCATGCCAGCATCGTCGTCATGGGGTAGGACGTGCAACGATGCAAGAAAGTTGCGTTTGAGTAGAGAGGGCACCGGAGAACCATGGCTTTTCGAATCAGGTCTTTCGTGTATAATAAATGGCGAGGAGAAAGAAAGAATGAACAGGCTGGTTGTTGGAATGCAGCGCCTATCTCGGAGTCTTTCCGTCGTTTCATCTTCAGGTATCATCCTGCTGCTTCTGCTGCTTCCGCTGCTGCTGACCGCTGGCCCGGTGGTGGTTTCGTATGCGCAAACCGACGCACGGTACGTTCCGGAAACCGGGCATTTTATCCGCGGGGTCTTCCGCCACTTCTGGGAAACCGAGGGCGGTCTCGACACCTTTGGCTACCCCCTGACGGAAGAGTACGTATCGCACGAGACGGGCCGCATCACCCAGTATTTCGAGCGGGCCCGCTTCGAACTGGTCGAACAGGGCGGGCAATACCGCGTTGAACTCGGCAACCTGGGGCTTGAGGTGACGGCCGGGCGGGTTTTCCCTACCGCTGCGCTCGTCCAGGACACCGCCCAGCGACGGTATCTCTCTCAGACCCGGCACATCATTCAATATGGCTTCAAAGAAATCTGGGAAACGCACGGCAGCGAACGTATCTTCGGATACCCCATCAGCGAGGAACTGGAAGAGATGACGGACGATGGTCGGATGCGGACCGTGCAATATTTCGAACGGGTGCGCTTCGAATACTGGCCGGAGTTTCCGCCCGGCGAACGGGTCGTGTTCAGCGCCCTGGGGCGCTTTCTGGCTCCGCCTGCCCTGATGACCCCGCTGCCACCCGGCGCGGCTCCCGGAACCCTGCCGCCAGCGCCACCCGGCGCGGCTCCTAGCACTCCGCCACCTGTTCAACCCGCGGCCCCTCCGCCGGCGGAGCAACCGCTCCCCGAAATCCAGAAGGTCCTTTTTGATGCTGATTGATTTGATGCTGATTGCATGGTGAAAATAAAGGAGTCGCTCTCATGAAACAGCGTGTCACCAGACGGACCCTCGTGCTCCTGGTCATCTTCCTCGCGTTGACGCTCGGTCTGCCGGGACGCAGCTCCAGGCTAGAAGCCCAGACGGACACCCGGTATTTTGCCGAAACCGGACACTTCTTGCGAGGAGCCTTCCGCTATTTCTGGGAAACCAACGGGGGACCCCTGGGAAGCATCCATACCTTTGGATATCCCATTACCGAAGAATACTGGTCGGGCACCACTGGTCGCATCACCCAGTATTTCGAGCGGGCCCGCTTCGAACTGGTCGAGCGGGATGGGCAATATGGCGTTGAGCTTGGCAACCTGGGCGCAGAGGCAACCGCCGGGCGCACCTTCGAAACCTTCGCACCGATTGAACCAACCACGCAACGCCGCTTCATCCCACAGACTCAGCACATCATCCAGTATGGGTTTAAGGAAATCTGGGAAACCCACGGAGCCGAACGCATTTTTGGCTGGCCCATCAGCGACGAGATTATGGAAGTCACCGGCGATGGGCAGATGCGAACCGTGCAATACTTCGAGCGGGTGCGCTTCGAATACTGGCCGGAGTTCTTGCCCGGCGAACGCGTTGTTCTGACTGCCCTGGGCCGCTTCCTGGCTCCCCCGGAGTTGCTGCCACCCCTGCCCCCGGACGCCGCTCCCGGAAGCACCCCTTCCGCTCCGCAGCCGCCGGCCCAACCGGCCCAGCCGGCTACCCCATCTGGCCCGGTGCTCCCGGCAAACTCCAACGCCGTTGTCGAACCGCAGTGGGGCGACCCGGGCACGAAGTTCATCTTTGAGGCCAAGGGCTTTGCCTCTGGCGAAAAAGTTGCCATCTGGCTCACGGCCCCCGATGGCACGACGAAAAGTTTGAAGGACCATGCCAGCACCAACCGCGATGGCTACCTGGTAGACCGCATCACGATTGATTCCGACGGCTTCATGGGCGGAGTCTGGGCCACGACCGCCGAGGGCAGAGACAGCAAGCGCACCGCTGTGGCCTACTTCCAGGTCGGCGGACCAGCTCCCGTCGCTGCCGCCCCGGTTCCCTCCCAACCACAAGGGCGAGATTGGGCACCGGCGAACACGAACGCGAGCATCGCGCCCGAAGCCGGGCCGCCGGGCACTATCTTCCAGTTCGATGCCCACGGCTTCCGCAAAAACGAGACCGTTATCTTCTGGTTGACCACGCCGGGCGGCCAGGCCAGGGACTTCCCAGGGGATGCCAGCGCCAGCGACGACGGTAACCTGTCCCACGAGAATATCCGCATAGACTCCAGGGGGTTTGAGAATGGGGTCTGGGCGATGACCGCCCAGGGCCGCGACAGCAAAAACCAGTCTATCGCCTACTTCCGAATAGACAGCGCTGCCCCCGCCCAACCCACCCCGGAGGTGCCGCCCGCAACAAAAGCGACCGGGGAGTGTGCCGAAAACGCCCCGACCCCTGGCGAGGGACTCCACGCCTGGATGACCAACGATGACCCGCAAATAGGCCACACCACCCGGCTGTGTGTCCAGTTTGTTCAGGATGGCAAGGGAGTCTGGGGGGCCGAAGTTCGGGCAACCCTCCGGTATGAAGAAACGGACTCGGACATCGGCCCGGAGACAACCAACAGCAACGGGGTGGCCGAACTGAAGTTCAGAGTCCGTGATGATGAGGACGAGGTGGATTCTCGCGTGTGGGTGGATGTGGAGACGCTCTACGGCGGGAACCGATATACGACCAGGACCAGCTTCATTCCGCGGGACTGATTGACCGCAGTGATAGCAGAGCAGTGATGGCAGAGCAATGAATGACAGCAGCGAGAGACCAGCGTTTCGTCTGAACGTATCCACCTGGGTGCGGGATGTCTCCCATGGGTTCATCCCCGACGGCCCGTGGCGTTTGCCCGGATGGCTGATAGCCCTGGGGTTGTGGCTAGTGCTGGCGACCAGTGGCCTGGGGGGAGGCCAGACTCAGGCGCAGGGGTATGCCCGCTACTTTCCAGAAACCGGGCACTACGCGAGCGGGTTCTTTCTCTTCTTCTGGGAAACCCACGGGAACATTGAGGTCTTTGGCCTCCCCATCACCGAAGCGTATGTCTCCCCGACCACCGGGCGCACCACCCAGTATTTTGAACGCGCCCGCTTTGAACTGACCGAACTGGACGGACGCCCCTACGTGGCGCTGGGCCGGCTCGGAGCCGAATGGAGCGAGGGGCGTTCCTTCCGCACCACGCCGCCCGTGGCAGACTGCCCCCACTGGCACTACTTTCCGCAAACCCAACACATCGTGCAATACGGGTTCAAGGAAATCTGGGAAACTCGCGGAGGAGAACGTATCTTTGGCCTGCCGCTGAGCGAAGAAATCGGTGAGATGCTCCCGGATGGGACACACCGGACCGTGCAGTACTTCGAGCGGGCCCGCTTCGAATATCGCCCCGAATATCCGCCCGGCCAGCGCGTCTTCCTGGCAAACCTGGGCCGCCGCATGGCTCCGCCCGAACTGCAAGCGCCGCTGCCTCCGACCGCCGCGCCGGGCACGCTCCCCCCCGGCTGGCAGGCTCCGTTGCTTGTTTCGTGGGAACCAGTTGCCCCCGCCGTGCAACCGGTTGCTGCCTCCCTCGCGCCCGCAGCCGGAACGGGGACGGAGACAGCGACTGACACGGTCCTGGGGCAGGTCATCCACCTCCACCACCGCCTCCCATCATCAGAACATGCCTTCGTCATGCCGCTGGCTGCCCCGTCTGGCTCCTCGTTTACCCTGATGGCCGGCGGATATCACCCGGACGAAGCGGTGGCAGCGTGGGTGACGACCCCGCAGGGAGAGCACCGTTCCCTTGATTCTGCTGCCATTCAGATGGACCGCAGCGGCATCGTCCAGGTGCGGGTTGATAGCGAAGGTCTGGCGGATGGGGTTTACACCGTGGTGGCTGAGGGAATGACGAGCAAGCAGGTGAGTTCCGCCGCCTTCGAGGTGACAGGAGCCTTCCGCGCTGGCCCCGGCACCCCTCGCCCGCCGAATGTCAACGGCCAGGCAACCCCCACCGAGGGCGGGATCGGCACGGTGTTCCAGGTTCGGGGGCAAGGTCTGCTCCCCAATGAGGCCGCGGAGTTCTGGATGACCAACCCCGCCGGAGCCTACACGCTCCTCCCCGACCCATCCCACGCCGACGGGCAGGGGCGCATCGGGTACGAACCGGTGCTGGATATTGTTGCGGGGCCGGACCTGGGGCCGGGGGTCTATGGGTTCCACTTCCGAGGCACAACGAGCGGCAGGCGCGTGGACGTCTATGTGACTCTGGTCCATTGACAGATCTGCCAATTATGAATACTATACCGATACCGTCATAGCCGACGAATTGAAATACATGGGTTTCAGGAAATAGAGCGATTTCAGAAAGGCAGAATATGCTGACACCGTATGTCCCCATCCTGGTTCTTTTCCTTCTGGCGGTCTTCATTGCCGTCTTTGTCATCGTGCTCTCATCGCAACTCGGACCGCAGAAGCCAGGGGCCCGCAAACTGGCCCCCTACGAATCGGGGATGGAGCCGATTGGCCCGGCCATGCGCCGCTTCCCGGTCAAGTTCTACCTCGTCGCCATGCTGTTTATCGTCTTCGATATCGAAGTGGTATTCCTCTTCCCCTACGCCCTGGTCTTTCGGGAGCTAGGCGCTGCTGGCCTGGTGGCAGCGGGGGTCTTTCTCGCCATCCTGATGGCCGGGTTTGCCTATGAATGGAAGAAAGGGGCACTGAAATGGGACTAGAGCAAAAAGCCGGGGGGATGGGCTTGGTGACGACCACCCTGGAGGCTGCCATCAACTGGGGCCGCACCAACGCCATGTGGCCGCTCACCTTCGGGTTGGCCTGCTGCGCCATCGAGATGATGTCGGCGCAGGCCAGTAACTACGACCTGAGCCGCTTCGGGATGGAGATCAACCGGCCCTCGCCGCGCCAGGCCGACCTGCTGATCGTGTCCGGCCGGCTCTCGCGCAAGATGGCCCCCGTGGTGCGCCGCCTCTACGACCAGATGAGCGACCCCAAATGGGTCATCTCCATGGGCGACTGTGCCTCGTGTGGCGGGGTCTACAACAACTACGCCATCGTGCCCGGCGTGGATGAAATCGTCCCCGTAGATGTGTATGTAGCGGGGTGTCCGCCACGCCCGGAGGCGCTCATAGACGGCATCATGATGCTGTTCGAAAAGGTCAAGCGCGAGACACTCACGGGCAAGAAGGAAGCGCCGGCCTTGTCCGGCTTCAGCCATGATACCGTCACCGAGCGTCAGGGGTCAGGGAACCCGCGGTCCGATACCCGCAACGTGGAGAGATAATGAGTACCCAGGTAACGATAACGCTGCCTGATACCGTTTATGGACGCGCTGAAAACCTGGCAAGTATGACAGGCCGAAGCGTGGTGGATATTCTTGCAACGACCATTGAACTCTCGCTGCTGAACCTTCTTGCTGAAGACGAAATGGGAACGTTGCTGGCTGAACTTTCAGACGAAGCGGTGTTGGCCCTGGCCGATATGCAGATGGAACCAACCAGAGCACAGCAGCTTTCTCACTTGCTCGACCGCCAGCAGGCCGGCGTACTCTCTGACGATGAACGCAGGGAATTGCACCATCTGATGCGTCACTACCATGCCGGGTTGCTCCGCAAAGCCCAGGCGTTACAAGAGGCCGTCAAACGCGGACTGCGGGGAGCGCTGACTCCATGAGTCCTGGAGTGCCTGACGCTGTGCGGCAGCGAGTACGCGAACAAGCAAGGGATCGTTGTGGTTACTGCCAGGGTAAACAACAATATGTCTTTGCGCCGCTTGAGATTGATCACATTATTCCAACAGCACGCGGTGGTACTGATGAGGAAGACAACCTGTGGTTGGCCTGCCCTATGTGCAACAGCTTCAAAGGCATCCAGGCACAGGCACTCGATCCACTCTCTGGTCAATATGCCCGTCTGTTCAATCCGCGTCACCAGCAATGGTCGCGGCACTTTCAGTGGAGCGAGGATGGTACCCAAATAATTGGACGTACGGTGACCGGTCGTGCTACCGTGGTAGCACTTCAATTGAATAACATACTTGCTGTTGTCGTGAGAGCTGCGTGGGTATCGGCGGGTGCCAACCCGCCGAAGGATCAGGGGTAAGCATTTTGAGAGGACAGGAAGCAACTGAGAAGGCAAGGTAGTCGTCTTCAGTTATGCTACTCAGCTGTGCTACCTGGACAGAACAAATCACAAAGTCAGGAGATAGGAGTGGACAACCCAACCGTTATCAATCGTTTGCGCGAAACCCACCCGGAGGCCATCATCTCAGCGGGAGAGGCCCAGGGCGATGGGTTTCTGGTCGTCCGGCGTGAAGCCCTGGTATCGGTAGCGCAATTCCTCCGCGACGACCCGGCGTTGCGCTACATCTTTCTAGAAAATCTCTGCGGCGTAGACTACCTCGGTCGTGAACCGCGGTTCGAAGTGGTCTACCACCTGTTTTCGTTTGCCAACTGCCACCGCGTCTGCCTCAAGGTGGGCGTGCCAGAGGGCGACCCGACGGTGCCCTCCCTGACGGGACTCTGGGCAACGGCCAACTGGCCCGAGCGCGAAACCTACGACATGTTCGGGATAACCTTCACCGGCCATCCTTCGTTGCAGCGCATTCTGCTGCCCGACGATTGGGAAGGCCACCCGCTGCGCAAGGATGTCCCCCTGGGAGCCGAAGAAGTCGCCTTCTCCATCAACCGGGAAAACGTCTACGCCCACAAGGTTTTTGCGAGGGAGTAATGCCAGTTCGGGCAAATTGTGGTACTATATGTCAGCAAAGAGGCGTCTTCATAGCTGAGCGTAATGGAAAGGATAATGGCACAGAATCTCACGGTCCCTTCCCCGCGTGATATCACCGAACCGGCCCTGAAGGGCCGGACGGAAACCATGGTCCTGAACATGGGACCCCACCACCCCAGCACCCACGGCGTTCTGCGCCTGGTAGTCGAACTGGATGGTGAAACGGTCATCAATGTCGCTCCCGACATTGGCTTTCTCCATACGGGCATCGAGAAGCAAATGGAAAGCAAATCCTACCAGAAGGTGCTGACCTACACCGACCGGATGGACTACCTGGCCCCGCTCTCGAACAACCTGAGCTACGTACTGGCGGTCGAAAAGCTGCTCCAGTGCGAGATTCCCGAACGGGCCCAGGTGGCACGGGTGCTGCTGGTCGAACTCACGCGCATTGGTTCCCACCTCGTCTGGCTTGGCACCCACGCGCTCGACTTGGCCGCGATGAGCGTGTTTCTCTATGCCTTCCGGGAACGGGAGCAAATCCTCGATATCTTCGAACTGGTCAGCGGGGCACGCATGATGACCAGCTACTTCCGCATTGGCGGACTGGCCTACGACCTGCCGGCGGATTTGCTGCCAACCGTGCGGCAGTTCCTCGACCTGATACCTGCCCGCATAGACGAATACGAAGATTTGCTCACCAGCAACCCGCTGTGGATGGAACGGACTATCGGGGTCGGCGCAGTGACGGCAGACGAAGCCATTGCCTACGGGTTGAGCGGCGCAAACCTGCGGGCCGCCGGGGTGGATTATGATATGCGCAAGCTGCAACCCTACAGCGGCTACGAAACCTACAACTTCGACGTGCCGGTGGGCAAAAACGGCGATATCTATGACCGCTACCTCGTACGCATTGCCGAAATGCACCAGAGCGTGCGCCTCGTCTGGCAGGCCGTTGAGCGGCTGGAAAGCCTGGGGCCGGGGCCCTACGTCACCGCCGACCGCAAGATTGCCCCCCCCCCGAAGCGCGAAATCACCCACAGTATGGAGGCGCTCATCCACCACTTCAAGCTCTGGACGGAGGGCATCCGCGTGCCCCGCGGCGACGTCTATAGCAGCATCGAGTCGCCCCGCGGCATTCTGGGAACCTATCTGGTGAGCGATGGCAGCGCAAAGCCCTACCGTGTCCACTTCCGCGCCCCTTCGTTTGTCAACCTGCAAGCGTTGCCGCACATGGCAAAGGGGTTCCTCGTGGCCGACCTGGTGGCGCTCATCGCCAGTATGGACCCGGTCCTGGGAGAAGTGGACCGTTGAGCGACAGGCGTTCGGATTGAGGTGTTCAGGTTGAAGAATCTGCTATCTGAAACGAGAAGATGAGAACAGGGTATGCTTCGAGAAAAATACGCATCTGAAATAGACACGCTCCGGTCGCGCTTTGCCCACCGGCGCAGCGCGGTGCTGCCGATGCTCTACCTCGCCCAGGACGAATATGGCTCCCTGGGTGAGGAGGTCGTCCGCGAAGTGGCGGACGTTCTAGACTTGCCCCCGACGGATATTTTCGAGGTCGTCGGGTTCTACACGCTCTTCTATGACCGCCCGGTCGGAACCTGGATGATCCAGGTGTGCGACGACGCCCCCTGCTGCTACTGCGGGGCCGAAGAGGTCATGGCCGCGCTGAAAGAACAACTCGGCATCTGCGAGAACGAAACCACCGAAGATGGGATGTTCACCATCCAGCGGGTCAAGTGTCTGGCCGCGTGTGGGAACGCCCCGGCCATCCAGGTCAATCTTGCCTACCTCTACGACGTGACGCCAGAAAAGATTGATGGGATGCTGCGCGACCTGCGCTCCCGCGCCGAGCGCGGCGAGACCTTCCGACTCTCCGGGCGCGACGCCGACGACTATACGCTGGCTCCCGACGGTTCGCTGCAACGCATTGAGCGGCGATTGGGGAAGACGCCAGAGCCGCAACCATCGGCAGCGTGAACTACGAAGAGTGAAGAACAAGGGAGGAAACCCCCATGAAGATGATGATGATGACAATGAGCGCAGCCCTGACCCGGTGCGTTCGGATAGTGCTGGTGGTGCTGATGGGTTTGGTGCTGGCCGCCTGCGAGATACCGATTCCGGGGGGTGCGCCGTCGCCCACGCCGGGCGCGCCCCAGGAACAGTCCCAGGAGCCGGTGTCCACCGCAACCTCGCGCCCCACTCCCTCACCAGGCACAGCCAGCGGACGCGGGGAGCGAAAAACCTATGCAGCTCTGCCCCCAATGACGATTGACCCGCAAGGGCAATACGATGCGACCATTACGACCCCACGCGGCGACATTGTCATCCGGCTGCGCCCGGACATCGCCCCGGTGACGGTAAACAGCTTCGTCTTTCTGGCGCGAGAGGGGTTCTACGATGGCCTGACCTGGCACCGCGTCATTCGGGGCTTTATGGCCCAGGGAGGCGACCCGACGGGCACAGGCATGGGCGGGCCGGGCTACCAGGTCCCCGCCGAATTTACGGACCAGATTCTCTATGACCGTCCGGGCATCGTGGCGATGGCGCGGGCCAACGACCCCGACAGTGCCGGATCCCAGTTCTTCATCACCACCGCCCCGGCCCCCTTCCTGAACGAGCAGTATACCGTCTTTGGCGAGGTGATGGAGGGGCAGGACATCGTGGACGGTATCCCCCTGCGCGACCCGGAAACGGCAAGGGAGCCGGGGGAGGAAATCGTCCGCATCACCATTTCTGAAGAGGAGCCGCCATCCTCGTCCGGAGGGGACACGGGAACAACGGATGCAGAGGCAGATGAAGCTGGCGAAGCGCCGGGGCCGGGGTGGTCCAGGTACGAAGGCAATCAGCTCTTCATGTGGCTGCCAGAAAGCTACCAGGGGGGCAACCTCGAAGAAGACCTGGACCTGATTGTGGAAAACATCCGCAGCGCGGGAACAGACTTTGAGCCGATGGCCCGGATGATTGAACAGAACCCGTCGGCGTTCCAATTCTATGCCTTCGACTCCAACATCGGCACATCCGGGTTCATGACCAATGTCAACGTCGTCTCGGAGCGGGTGCCCACTTCGATGACCGTCGAGACCTACCTCGATGCCGCCACCGGCCAGTTTCCCGAAGCCTTTCAGGTCGTTGAGAAGGGCGTTACCTCAACCGAAAGGTACGAAACCGTTGGTCGCCTGGTGATAGCGTCATCCATCAACGAGGTGGAGATGAAGCAAGTCCAGTATGCCATCAAAGCAGGCTCGATGATGTACGTTGTGACCCATTCCACCTCGCCGGCGAATATGAAGAACGCTTGCCCACCTTCGAACAGAGCATCGAGACCTTTGTCATCACCGCAGAGGCAGAGTAGGAGCCACCCACGCAGACGTGCCACTGGTTGCACCGGACATCTACGAACGTTTGGCGGGGCAGCCTGCCCCCTCCTCCCGCTGGCGGCGCTACCTGGTCGGGAACGGGGCGCTTGAGGCCACTGGCTCTGCGCTGCGGTTGCTCATGGCAGACGCCTCTTCTCGCCGCTACAGCGACGCCCAGATTGATGACTACCGGGTTGTACCGGGCCATGCGTTCCCCTGGTATCCTCCGCTGCGACTGGTCCTCCGCGCTCGCTTTTCCCACCCGGTCGGGGTGTTCCGGGGCACCGCCGGGTTTGGCTTCTGGAACTACCCCTTCCTGATGCCCGAAGGACGGCTGCCAACTCTGCCGCGGGTGCTCTGGTTCTTTTTTGCGTCGCCGCCTTCCGACATGCCGCTTGACCAGCACACCCCCGGCCACGGTTGGAAGGTGGCAGCGATAGATGCGCTCAGCCCGCGGGCGCTGTGGTTGGCCCCGCTGGCCCCACTTGCGGTGCTCCTGATGAACCACCGCAGCCTCTACCAGGCGCTGTGGCCGCACATTCAGCGGAGGCTATCTATTAGCGAGGCGGTGGTGCCCCCGGAGTTGGAGATGACCGACTGGCATATCTACACGATTGAATGGGGCACCGAGACTGCGCGGTTCAGCGTGGACGGGCAGGTCGTGCTGGAACCCGCTTCCTCCCCGTGCGGTCCCCTGTGCTGCGTGGTGTGGGTAGACAACCAGTATCTGGTGGTGAAGCCATGGGGCCGGGTCGGGTGGGGGTTGCTGGATGTGCCGGGCCGTCAGTGGGTCGAGGTCGAGTGGCTAGCAATTGAACATGAGGATGGCATGCATCATGATTGGCACGATTGATATCGCACTGCTTCTGGTGATAATCCTTGCACTGGCGGGGTTGATGCGTCTGTGGCCGCGAGTCACGACCCACCCGCGCTGGTCTCTGGCGGGTCTGGCGCTGGTGCTCCTCATCGGATTGACCCATCAACTGCTCTTTCGCACCATTGCCGAAGATGGGTTCATCACCTTCCGCTACGCGCTGAACCTGGCACTGGGGAACGGCCCGGTGTTCAACCCTGGCGAGCGCGTCGAAGGCTATTCCGACTTCCTCTGGATGGTGCTGCTGGCCGGGTTGCACGCCCTGGCCGGAGCACCCATCCCCCTCACCGCCAGAATCCTGGGGGTCATTGCGGCGCTGGCGACCATCGCGCTCACCTACCGAATGAGCCTGGACCTCAACGAGGGCGACCGCCGCACCAGTCTGCTGGCCGCGTTGTTTGCCGCCAGTTCGGGGAGCTTTGTGGCGCACGGGCCAGGGGGGATGGAGACGACCCTTTTTGCCCTGCTGGTGATGCTGACGCTGCTGAGCAGCCTCCGCGGGGCCGGGCTTCTGGCCGGACTCCTGGCGGCGCTCGCCACGATGACGCGCCCGGAAGGGGTGCTCTTGCTGCCCCCCATCCTGTTCTGGGGGTGGCGCGGCCCGCCCACCTCCCTGCTCGCCCACCTCCGCACCGCCAGCGTCCGCCTGCTCCCGTTCCTGGCGCTGGTGCTCCCCTGGACACTCTGGCGCGTCTGGTACTATGGCTACCTTATCCCCAACGCAGTCTATGCCAAGGGCGGGATGGACCTGTCGCAGCAGACTCACCTGGGAGCGCTCAACTTCTCTGAATTTGCCCTGGCAAATGCCCACGTCCTCATCCTGTTCATCATCATCGCCATTGCGCTGACCAGGCGAAACGTCCATATCCCGCCGGCCACCTGGCTGCTCATCTCCTGGGTGGTGCTGCATATCGCGTTTGTCATCGGGGTCGGAGGCGACTGGATGCCGGCCTGGCGCTACTTTGCCCCGGTCATTCCGACGGTCTGCGTGGCGCTGTTCAACTTGTGGGCCACCAATACCCGCAATGTCCGCCTGAACATCTCGCTGCCGCGGCATGCGCTCATCCTCTTCGCCTTTTCAGGCCTGCTGGTGCTCGAATCGTTCTTTCATCCCAGCATGATACCGCGGACCAGGCTGCTGGCTTTGCAGGTTGGGCAGTTTTCGGCCATGGGCACCTGGTTCCACCAGACGCTCCCCGCGGGAACCCTGTTGGCGGTGTATGCCAACGGGTCGCTTTCCTACTATGCCGGGGTGGAGCACCCGGTCATTGACCTGATGGGACTGACCGACGAGCACATTGCCCGCGAGGGCAACCGCAGCTTCAAACGTGCTCCCTGGCTCGGAGCACAGGACTACGCCTATGTGCTCAGCCGCCGGCCAGCGGTCATCGTGTTTGGCGGGGGTGGGTTTGCGGCCCCTTCCTGCGCGGTCCAGCGGTCGTTCCAGCCGGCCTATGTGGGAGCTACTTTCCGCTTCCTCCACACCGATACCAGCAACCCCTACGCCGGCGACCCACCCCGGCAACACGCCAACCTGCTGCTGCTCAGGTCCGAACAGGAGCAGCTTGGGCGCTGGCTCACGCGCTCGCCGGAGGTGGAGCCGTCGCTCTGCCCGCCAACCCCGCCACCGGTGACCCCGCATTTCCCGTTCCCCCCGATGCCGGACCCGACACCGACGACCGGCGGGGAGTGACGGGCGAGAAGTGAGGAGTGTCAACGACCCAAGCCTGAAGGGCTTGGGCTTGCGGGAAACCGTAAGCCGACGTTGACCAGTTTGCCCGCAAGGGCAGCCGATAGGGAGGTCACGAGACCCTGGGGTGCGTTGCCAGCTCCAGGCCCTCTCGCTGGTCGTTAAACAAGCAGACGGTCTATGCTCGTGCGGCCAGCACGACAAGCCTCCCTATCTGAACGAGGCACACCTGACCGCCGCAAGGCGAGAAAGCACGAGGTAACAAATGCAACACGTTTTTGTATTGGACCAGCACAAACAACCCTTGATGCCGTGCCACCCGGCCCGGGTCCGGCACCTCTTGAAGCGAGGCAAGGCAGCCGTGTTTCGCCGTGCGCCGTTCACCATCATCCTGCGGGAGCGCGAGGGCGGTGAGACGCAGCCGATGGAACTGAAACTGGACCCTGGCAGCAAGACGACAGGCATCGCCCTGGTCGCCACGGGGAAACGCGGACGGCGGGTAGTCTGGGCAGCGGAGTTGCACCACCGCGGGGAACGCATTCGCAAGGCGCTGGCTGACCGACGGGCCATTCGGCGCAGCAGGCGGCAACGCAAGACCCGCTATCGCAAACCCCGCTTCCTGAACCGTACCCGCAAGGCTGGCTGGTTGCCGCCGAGCCTGGAAAGTCGGGTGGCGAACGTCGAGACGTGGGTTGCCCGTCTGCGGTGCTGGTGCCCCATTACCTCACTGGCGCTGGAACTGGTGCGCTTCGATACCCAGGCGCTCCAGCACCCCGAAATCAGCGGCGTCGAATATCAGCAGGGCACCCTGCACGGCTACGAAGTCCGCGAGTACCTGCTGGAAAAATGGCAGCGGCGCTGCGCCTACTGCGGGGCGAAAGACGTGCCACTCCAGATCGAGCACCTCGTGCCGAAAGCGCGGGGCGGGTCGGATCGGGTGAGCAACCTGACGCTGGCCTGTGAGCCGTGCAACCAGCGTAAGGCGCACAGACCGCCGCTGAGTTCGGGTATCCCGATATTCAGGCGCAGGCGAAACAGCCCTCAAAGACGCG
>JAAUSY010000102.1 GCA_012032475.1 Chloroflexaceae bacterium | reverse complement strand
GCGCCGCCAGCACTGCGGCCCGCCGCTCCCCCCGCCCGCGCACCAGCAGTCCCACCAGCACGACTGCCAGCGCATCTACCCCGCTGCTGAAGGCCATCATCGCCAACTGGTCGGTGTCGCCCGGCAGCGCGGTGAGCGGGGCCGTCAGGACATAGTAGAAGGGGGAGCGCGGAATGGTCGCGTCGGTTTCCCACTGCACCGGGGTCAGCGCGGGGTTGGGCAGGAACAGTTCCAGAAACTCCCCCTCGCGCACCATCGAGGCCCGTGCCATCGAAAACCGCAGGTCGCTGATGAAATTGAGAGGGTAGGCCATCCCGCCGAACCGCAGCAGAAAGGCCACCAGCGCCGCCGCCGCCAGTGCCCGCCGCGTTCTCTCCCCCAGGGCTACGAGGCTGCGCCTGCTCAGCAGGGACAGCCCCCCTTCCACGCCCCGCGCCAGAAGAGCGCCCGCGGCCAGTACCACCACGAGCCGCCCGGTGTAGTCGGTGAGCGCGAGCCGCCACGTGCCCCCGTGCAACCCCAGAGCCGCCACACACGCAGATATCAGGATGACACCCGCCAGAATGCCCACCCACACCCGGCGAAATGCCCACCCCGCCAGCAGCACCGCCAGTGCTGCGCTCAGCCCCACCAGCACCGCCTGCCCTGGGGAGGATATCCGCCCCGCCCATTGAGCACCACCCGGCTGAGCACCACGCCGCGCACCCGCTCATCCAACGCGTTCACCTGGGGCGGGGCGGTCACCTGGACCCGAACGTCCCCGCTCCACCAGTTGGCGCGGGGGAGCAGCGACACCCGCTGCCACCCGGAGCGCAGCACGACCGGCAGCGCTCCCCCTCCCCCGTCCAGGGAGACGCGGTGGCCCGGCGTGTCGCCGTGGACCCGCAGCGTCAGGGGAGCCGGTGGCCCGGCACCCGGCAGCACCAGAGACGCCGTGGGGCGCGTCCAGCGGAAGTCGGTCTGGTGTTCGCGGCTGTATTCGCCGCCATGGAAGTTGCGGAGGTAGGGGTGGTCGTACAACCCCCCGATGTCAATGGAGGTTCCCCAGGGACGCGCCAGCACCAGCGCGGAAAGCAGCGCCGCCAGCACCCCGACGAGCAGGGACGATGCGACCAGGCCATACGCGCTTCTCATCCCCTGCTCACCCGAATCCTGACCGCTGTGGCAGGCCATCACTGGTCATCACTCCACGGCAAACTCGGTCAGGGGGCGTATCTTTGGTGGGCGAAACCCCAGGACGATGTGTTCCTTCGGCACCCCGGCCTCCACAAAATCGCAGGCCACCCCGTCTTCCGTCCCATCGCTCTGTATCCAGATTTTTTCCCCGACAAGGTCAATGTGGATCACGCAGTCATGCACCCGTCCGTTCATGTCCCATCCGAGTTGGAGCAGTGCGTAGCTTCCGTGCTCATCGTCGAACACCACCCGCGAGTCAATGTCGCCGTAGGCGGGCCGATACTGGGCATATTCCCGCAGCACCTTCTTGATCAATTCCTGGTATCTCAGGCGGGTATCCATTGCACAACCTCCTCTCGTTCCATATGAAAAACAAGCAACCGAACCGTCTCCTCCTTGAGCACAAGTTGTCCTATCTCGATGGTAAAGGTATCCTGAAATACCTCCTCACTGACCGCGAGATAGAGTGCTCGGTCTGGCTCTATCTGGTCAAGGATTTTCTGGTAAATGGTGTACTGTCCTACAGCCTGCTCCAGATCACGGATATCTGAACTTCCTGCAAAGCTCTTGATTTCGACCGCTATCTTCCGCTCTTCCCTTTCGGCACTCAACAGGTACTTTGCACCAAGGTCTGCAAACAGGCGTTTTTTCCCAATGTGCAGAGGAAACGGGTCATGGGTAATGGTCCAGCCATCCTTGATCAAAGAGCGCTTCACAACATCATGATGGGTATCGCGCCTTGGCATACTCTTTCCTCCCTTGCGACCATCGTTACTTGCATCGTTACTTGCATCGTTCTTGCATCGTTCTTGCATCGTCCTCTCAGGAAATTATATCCCACCCGCTCCCCCTCAATCAAGTCAAGTATGCCATCAACTACCCCCAAGCACCACCGCCGCCGTCCGCCGCGCCACATCCTCCCACCGGCACGTCGCCAGCACGTAGCCCCGCCCACGGTTGCCCAACGTCTGCCGCAGGTCCGGGCGCGGCAGGAGCACGTCTAGCGCTGCCGCGAAGGGCCGAAGTCGCCAAACGTCAGACCACCGCCACTCCGCTGGCAGTGGTCGCTCGTCACCGCGCACCCCCGATGCACCAGCGCCGGGGTTCCCTGGAGCCACGCCTCCATCAGCACAATACTGAAGCTCTCGTAGAGCGACGGCAGCACGAACACATCGGCAGCGGCATAGGCGTGGTGCTTCGCCTCCTCATCGAGGTAGCCCGCGTCCAGCACGAGCGGCCTGAGCGACGGCGGCAGATGGATGGGGTTGCGGCCTGCCACGATGAGCCGTAGCCTCCCGCCGCGCCTGGCCCAGTATTCGCGGACGTAGGCCAGCAGCAGGCCGAAGTTCTTGCTCTCGTCGCGCCGCCCCACATAGAGGAGCGTGGGGGGATGTTCGCCCTGGGGGGAGGGGGGCAGCGACGGAAGCAACGGAGGGAGCAGTGATGGCAGGATAGTCTGACGGAAGGTTTCCGCATCGCCGCGTGGGGAAAGGGCGATGCCCTCGCCGGGGACATGCACCCGCTCCTCCCCCACGTCGGCAAGTCGCCGTACCAGGTCGGCTTCGGGGTGGCTGTTGCACAGCACCCCCCGCACCCGGCTGAGGAGGTAGCGGTAGGTGGTGTAGCGAGCGTAGGGTTCGTCGTGCAGGCAGGGCAGCACAAAGCTGCGCTCCGGCGCAATGAGTGCCCCCCAGAAGGTCGTTGGGAAGGCATAGGGGATGAAGAGAAAGCGGGTCGGCTCTGGCGCGTGTCGCACCGCCTCGTACAGCTCGTCGCTGCTCAGCAGGGAGCCAAGCAACCGCATCTCGTGGACGGTGAATTGCTCCAGGGGGGGGAGCAACTCCGGGTGCTGCCGGAAGAAGCGGGGCACGCCGTCGTCACCGGCGGGGGAGGGCACAAAGCGCCAGAGCGGGATACCATCAAGTTCGCTGTCGCCCGGCGGATAGTGGTGCTGTGCGTCGGGGTGGAACGAGTCGCGCCCGGTGCTGCTCCACACCCGCACCGGTACGCCGATGGCGTGCAGGGCGCGGGACAGGCTGCGGGCCTGGGTTTCTGCGCCGCCCGCGGTGTCGGGGCCATACCAGGGGGAAACAAGGGTGATCATGGGTTTACCATACTCGCGTGACCGTGTACCGGTCGAGTGTTGCGTCCCGGCTCACGATTGGTATCCCTGGAAATCCTCAAGAGGCGCATCAAAATCATCAGCCATAATGACTAACCCGCTGGCACTTCCAAATTGAGGGCGGCGTCTGGGGGAGAACTCGCCCATTTCTACCATTTCCAAAGCGAGGGTATGCGATTTTCTTCCTGCTGTTCCCATCCCGGTCCCTGGGAAAAGGTGCTCGACAGGCACCGGAAAACCTGGTATGACCCGCGATGGCAGGGCCACCTGTCCCCCAAAAACCCCCGATGAATGATAGATACCATCCTCCAGAACCAGAAGGTCAACCGTGTCGTTCGACAGGTCTGCCATCCAATATTCTGGTATCCCGGCCTGGGCATATCTCGTGCGCTTGATGGTCTGGTCATCGTGGGCCGTGTCGGACGACAGGATTTCGACTATCAGGTCGGGCACCCCGACAATGCGCCGGTCAGTGATGATGGGCAAGTTGGCGTTCAACACAACGACCACGTCCGGCTGCGATACGCCCTCAACAAACGGCAATGCGACCTCGTAGGGGGCGGCAAATACGTGCCCCAACCCCGCAAACTGAACATGAATGACCAGGTGGGTCGTAAAAAGGACGGCGGAAGCCTGGTGAAGTGTTCCTGGTGCCGGTGTCATGGAGTCCCCTTTCAAGAACTTCATCACTCTTTCTTTTTCATTATACCGCACCTCGCCCCTGCCCTGGTCCGGCCAGGAATGGGCCGGTATGGCTACGATGGGTCTAATCCTGCCCTGTTCGCCCCATTCATATGAGTTCCTAGACCCCATCCCCCCACCCCCACCATCGCCACCGCCGGTACGCCGATGAGCACGAGCAGCAGCACCACCGTCGGCAGCGGCAACCCGGCCACCAGCACATACCAGAGCCACGCATCAAACAGGTGGTGGCGCGGCGTGTCATAATACCAGAGCCAGAGTTCGCGCCGGTCGCGCTTCACCGTCGGGATGGGCAGCGCCTCGTGCAGCGCAAGCACCTGCTCCCCCTGCACAAACTCCATCGTCTCGACCCGCACCCCCAGGTCCTCATCCCGCGGGTTCTCCTCCGTCACATCGTCGGGGTTCCACGTATCGCTCTGCACGGTCAGCACTGCCCCCCGATGTACCTGCTCCGGAGCCAGGCGAAAGCGCAGTTCCCAGACCACGTTCTGGCCGGTGGTGTCTGTCCGCTGCACCCCATCGAGCGGTTGCCCATCGAGCCGCAGCGAAAAATCTGCCCGCGGGAGCGGCCACGGGCGGTGGTCGCCCACCACGATACGCCCATCGAGCGGTACCCCCGTGGAGAAGGGATAGAGCCGCACCTCCGCCCGGTCATACGTCCAGCGCGGCAGCACCTCGCCCCTGGTGCGGTCCCCCTCCGAATAGGAAAAGCCATCCCGCAGCACTGCCGTGCCTGCCGGCGGAGCAATCCGCAGCCACCATTCGCCTGCCCGCTCCCACCAGAGCCGCAGATGCCCCACCAGCGGGGAGGCCACCGGGTTCACGACCCGTGCATGCGTATCACTTATCTGGAGGTAGGTGTTGGAGTTGGCAAGGATGGGAAGAAGCTGGATGAGCAACGTTACGACGATGAGACCGCCAGCGAGCACGGGAATGATTGGCTGCCTCCGCCCCCGCGCTGCCACCGCCGCCAGCAACCCCGCCGATGGAAGGTAGAGAAACGGCAGCACGAATGAGAGATAGCGCGTGCCCCAACTTCCGTCGCCGTACCAGGCGGTGAAGCGGCAGTAGAAGGCCAGCGCCACCGCAAGCACTGCCAGCGCAAGCAGCGACTCGCGCCACTGCTGCCGCCACCGAAAGCCGACCCCCACCACGCCGAGCAGAACCGAAGGCGAGAAAATCAGCAAACCTTCGCCAGTGCTGAACAGCAAGCCATACAGCCCCTCCTTCCAGTTAGCGTCGAGCACCTGCGACGGGTCCAACCCCCCATATCCCGTCTTGAAGGGCGAGCCAAAGATCAGGGTATGGTAGAGCAGCAGCAAACCTGCCGGCAGCGCCAACCCCGCTCCCCCCAGCGCCACGCGCCCCATCAGAGCTGCGGTGCTCTCTCGCACCGACCCGCGCCAGCACCCCAGCAGCGCATAGCCGGCCAGGCAGGGCAGCACCAGCAGCGCCTGTATCTTCACAGTGAGCGCTGCTCCGGCGGCTCCCCCTGCAACCACCCACCACCACCGCTCCTCACGCCGCACCCCATAGGCACACAGCACCAGCAGCAGTGTCTTGAGCGGCTCGGCAAAGAACATGCGGCTGTAGGGCCACGCCATACTCAGCCCGTAGAGCAACCCCACCAGCAGCGAGAGACTCACCCCGAAGCCGACTACCCGTGCCCAGGCAAAGAGCACGGTTGCAGTGGCAGCGGTTGCCAGTGCCGGGAGCAGCAGCACGAACAGGCGAATGATAAAACCGCTGGCGTAGGGGGGCGCACTGGCGGCCACGGCCTTCCCCACCAGCAGGAACGGTACCGCTGCCACCGACTGCCCCGGCCGTAGCGGCTGTAGCGCTGCCCATCAGCCCCGCCCACCGAAGTCATCAGGAAATCATGGGGCAGCGCAAACGACCCGCACTCAACGAGGCTTTCGGCCACCGCCAGCATGGTTTCCTCGTCCGAGGAGTAGGTGTGCCCGCTCATGGTCAGCACATACCAGCCGAACAGCAGCAGGAAGAGGGACAGACCGGCAGGGGGGGACAGCAGCAGACTTGAAGTTTTCACGGTTCAGCAAACTCCAGGACCACGAAATCACCCACTTCTGTTACGACCTTTACTTTCGGGGAACTTGCAATAGCGGCTTCTATCTCACTCCAGACCGGTACACGCCAACCATTGTAGCGACTGCGCTCAAGGAGCAAGTAGCGCAGTCGCATATCGTGCAATTCTTCAATGGCAGCAGGAGCAGGGAATTCATAGGCAGTGAGCATGAATTCACGGTAGGCACGGGGCATATGCTGTGCGTGAATGAAGGCGGGTGCTTGCTTGGCATGAAACAGCGAACCAAACAATACCTGGTAATTTGCAGTGTCCTCTTCCGGTGGCAAGAACCCCACTGCAAAATCGCCCGGCTGCTGCGCTAACCATGCATCTATCGGGCGCGGCCCAAGCGGTGCAACCCCGGCGTTGCCCGGCAGAAAATCAACCAGCACCAGCACCAGAATCAGAGCCAGCACCAGCCGGTTCCATCGCCCTGAGTGCTCCAGGATAGCAATCGTGCCTATCCCTGCTAGCAGCGAGACAAACAGGAGTGTGATAGCTCCAAAACGTGACCAGACGCGCATGGTTCCTAGCAATGGAACATGCGAGAGGTAGTATGCAGGGAGCCAGAATGGATTGCTGTGCTGGAGCGGCTCGTTATTGATCCACAAATCAGTACCGAGCGCAAAGATTGCCGCAATCAGCGCAACTGCCAACCAGACTCGCACCCGCCCCCTGAGTCCCTTTTGTGCCAACCAGAAGCCCGCCCCGGCCAGGATGAGGGGCACAATTCCCAGATAGAGGGTTTTCTCTCCCGAAAAAGGCTCCGGGCGTAGCTGGTTTATCCAGGAACCCCACAACGGGTGTGACTGCCAGGGAAGAAGGAAATTGACGGGATCTGCTGACCAGATGCGTGTGCGTCCGACGCCATAGGGCTGGAATATGCCACAACTGAGCATGCTGAAAGAGGGGAGAATGGCAAGCAGGGTCCCAAAAAAGACGCTGACAACGAGCCGCCAACCGGAGTTGAACAGGTAATCGAGACGAGGCAGCAGTAGCAGTAAGGCATAGGCAACTCCCGTTACCAGGCACATCACCAGGTAGTATTGTGACATACTCCCAACCAAGAAGGTCGCCCCTCCAAGCAACCACAAGTTCAGTTCGCGCGGACGGGGAGGAGTCAGCGTGCTATTGAGAGACCAGAAGAATAGAGGAAGCATTTGTGTCGAAACCATATGCAAGTGACCGTAACTATGCACTAGGCGATAGGGAGCCAGCAGAAAAATCACCCCCGCAACAAAGCCACCCATACGGTTCCCGGTGAGATGCGCTATCCAGAGATAGACAAAATAACCTGACAGGGTGTGGGACAGGAAGATAATCAGGTTATACGCAAAGGTTGGGCCGAGAAGCCAGGTAACCGGAGCAACCAGCAGCATGCTGAGAAAAGGAGCGTCGGTAGCAGGCAGTGCCAGACCATCCGGGTAATTTAACCGAGGATCAAAAAAGGGCGACTCTCCAAGCAGGAGCGATTGGCCTACCCAGCCGGTCATATAGGCGTATTGGACATTATCGCCAGGAGCGCCCAGGACATGTGAGCGAAACGACGGCACAACCGGGTACATCGCTGCCAGGGCAAGCAGCGCAAACAAGAATAATACCAGCGCATTCCATTTGATACCAGGGATCAGGGGAGCCAGGAACTGCCTGATCTTCTCATACCAGGTACGGATGATAACTTTGGCCCCGAACACAGTTCTGCTCTTCTGGAGTGGCTCATCATACCAAATTCGAGGCATCACTTATATTTCCTTCTCTCACCATCCTGCCCCCTCTTTCCTTACAAGAGAGGGGTATTCACGCCATTGACAGGAGGACGGGCAATCATCGGGGAGATACCCGTATTTGGTATCACTCATCACTCGTCACGGGGGTTTCTCAAAACCTTTCCCGTTGCGCGGGTTCGTTGTGGCTGAGCCGCCCGGAGCTTCGCCAGCGCCGCCCGCTGTTCCGCGTCCGCAGCAAGCATCACCGGTGTCATCTCCGTCAGCGCCGCGTTGAAGCGGTTCTGCTGCTCCACGATGGGGTTGATGAGCCAGCGCAGATAGAAGCGCATGGCCTTCTGCACTGTTGCCGCCACCCGTTGCATGGGGGTTGCCCCGTCTATCACCCAGTGAGCTGCCACCTGCTGGCGCAAGGCGAGCTGCGCTGGGAGTGGACGAAGCGCAATATCCGGGAAGGCCGACGGTGGTTCTTCCTGCCCGCGCCGCTCCACCATGGCCTGAATGTCAGCCGTGGGGGTGTCTGGTGAAAGCGCAACGGGGGAAGCAGGGGAGGGTATTGCTTCCGGTGCGGCTATCTCGTCCCTCGGTTCTCCGCCACGGCCCGGCCCCCCGTCAGGTGGGATGGCGGTCTTCGCAAGCTGTTCGCGCACCTCCTGCTGGGCCTCGATGAGCAGCCGCAGCGTGCGGGCTGCCACATCATTGAACGCATTTTGCTGCTCCACAATCGGGTTGATGTACCAGCGGAGCAGCCTCCGCACCACGCGATGCCCCAGAAACCAGGCGCGTTCCCACGGTGCGCGCCCCGTGAGCGGCCAGTGGGCGCTGACCACCCGCGTATACTCCAGTTGCTCGGCGCAGCGCTGAAGCTCGCGGTCGAGCGCCGTGTGGAACCTCTCGTCTTCGGCGGTCGCCAGAACCCGCCGCCGCGCTCGCACCTCCTCGCGCACCTGCTCCAGAATGGTCGCCACCTCCGTCTGGGTGAGGCGTGAGGATCGGTCAGGTTGGGGCGAAAGGTTCATAGCTCGCTGCTGCCACGGGCCTTCGGTCATATGGGTGGGAGACACCGCGCCATGATAGCACAGGAAGGCGCGGCGAACAAGGTAGCACTCCATTCCTGATTCTCTGGTACAATTGGGGGGCAGGGTGGCGCATGAGCACCGAGAAGGTCATCACCCGTATCTGGTATGAAATGGGACCGCGCACGAGACGAGAAAGGATCTGGCATGTCTACGAAACTCCTCAACCGCCCGGACGTTCTGGGGGTGCTCTTCCACCCCCGCGAAGACTTCGGCCTTCTGCGGCCAGACGCCCACATGGTCGAAATCGAATTGGATGACGAAGTGGACGTGGGTGGGCGGCTCTACCCGGCGGCACCCGATGCGCCCGTCATCCTCTACTACCACGGCAATGGTGAGATTGCCGCCGACTACGACGACCTGTCGGAATTCTATGTCCACCTGGGTATCACCCTGCTGGTGATGGACTACCGCGGCTACGGAGCGAGCGGTGGACACCCGACCGCAGAGAACCTGGTGGGGGATGCCATGGTCGTGTTCAATGCGCTGGACCGCGTCCTTTCGGCCCACGGGCTGAACCCCGCACAGGTCTATGTGATGGGGCGCTCTCTGGGGAGCGTTCCGGCCATCGAAACTGCCCTGCACGCCGGCGACCGGCTGGCCGGTTTGATTATCGAAAGTGGCTTCTTCGACACCTTCGGTCTACTGGCCCGCCTCGGAGTGCGAGTCGCTCGCGCCGACGAACAGCAGGAGGGGTTCGGCAATGCCTTCAAGATGGAGCATATCACTACGCGTACCCTGATACTCCACGGCGCAGACGACTTCCTGATACCCCCGTCCGATGGGCAGGAACTCCACCGCAGGTGCGCGGCTGCCGACAAGCACCTGGTGCTTATCCCTGGTGCAGGCCACAACGATATCATGATTACCGGTATGTCCGACTATTTTGCCGCCATCCGCGATTTTGTCTTGGCGAAGAACTGAGGAATGGGCAACGAACTGAAGAACGAACTGAAGAACCCAAGGGAAGGAGCAAGAGCAGAGCCATGGATACGTTCAAAGCGCTGATGGTTGACCTCAAAGAGAACACCGTCCAGGCCACCATCCGGGAGACGCCGTGCGATGCCCTGCCCCCTGGCGATGTGCTGGTGGCGGTCGCCTATTCCAGCCTCAACTACAAAGACGGCCTGGCAATCACCGGAAAGGGCAAAATCGTGCGCAGCTACCCCATGGTCCCTGGGATTGACCTGGCCGGCACGGTGGTCGAATCCCAATCGCCCGATTTTCAGCCGGGCGACCGGGTGCTCCTCACCGGGTGGGGCGTTGGCGAGCGTCATTGGGGCGGATACGCACAGATGGCCCGCGTTCAGGCCGGGTGGTTGCTGCCGCTGCCTGCGGGACTCACCATGGCCCAGGCTATGGGCATCGGGTCGGCAGGTTTCACCGCTATGCAGTGTGTGATGGCGCTCGAAGAACACGGCGTGATGCCATCGGGGGGCGAGGTGGTGGTCACCGGTGCCACCGGAGGGGTCGGCAGTTTCGCCGTCGCAATCCTGGCAAACCTCGGCTATTCCGTGGTGGCCGTGACAGGCCGCCCCCAGTTCCACGACTACCTGCGAGCGCTTGGGGCCAGCGGTTTTCTGGGGCGCGAGGAATTGGCAAGCCCCCGGAAACCCCTGGAATCAGAACGATGGGCAGGAGCGGTGGACGTGGTGGGGGGAGCGGTGTTGTCAGGGTTGCTGCCCTCGATGGCCTATGGCAGCAGCGTGGCGATGTGCGGACTAGCCGGCGGGAGCGACCTGGTCACCACCGTTTTTCCCTTCATCCTGCGTGGGGTGAACCTCCTGGGGATTGACTCAGTGCGGTGCCCACCACCGCGCCGCCGCCTCGTCTGGGAGCGCATCGGGCGTGATGTTTCCCTGGAGAAACTCGACGCGGTGGTGCAGGTGGAGCCGCTGGAACGCCTCCTCACCCTGGGAGACGAGATTGTCCAGGGAAGGGTGCGCGGACGGGTGGTCATTGATGTGAATGGGTGAGCGGGTGAACAGGTAAACAGGTGAACAGGAACCTTCGGGATGGTCATTTTCCTTTCCATTCTTATCATCATCATTGCCAGCACCGCCCTGGCAACGTTTGTGGCAACGCGGGCATGGGACTACCGCCCATCCCGCTTTTTCGTCATCCTCACGGGGACGCTGGTCTTTCTGAACAGCCTGGAGTTCATTCGGGCGGGGGTGGTTCACCCGGAAGTTGGCTACACCGTTGGCGCTATTGCCTACATCTCCCTGATCCTCGTCAATGTCACCGTGCTGATCATGTTCATCCTGCTCTTCGTCCCACACTGGTGGAAAGGCACCCAACCTGTTCGGTGGATCATCCTGCCCTACGGGGCGATTCTCATCCTGGTGGTGGTTGACCTTCTGCTCCCCTTAGACTGGTTCTTCAACGGGGTCTCCCTGTTCCAAGGTATCTACCGCGTCCGGCTGGTTTATCCAGGCGGGAACATCTTGCTGGTGGGTCTTTTGCTCACCTGGGGTATCCACATTGGCATTCTCGTCAAGGCCTTCGTCCGGATGCCACACATCCGCGTGGCAATCGGGTTGCTGGTGTTGTCCCTGCTCATCTCGCTGGCAGGAGATACGATTGTCGCCAGCTTTCGCCTGCCGGGAGCCTTCGCCAGCGTGGTCAAGTCGCTGCCCATCATCTGTGCGCTGGCCTACCTGGTGTTGCGCACCCGCCTGCTCACCCCCACCCGTGCTGCGCTCGACCTCGCCATCCGTGCGATGCACGACCCCGTGATGGTGTTTGACCTGAAAAACACCCTGGTCTATGCCAACCCCTCTGCCACAGCGCTTGGCCTCGCACCGGGCCATTCACTCTCAGAGGTGTTACACGAAGCCGAAGCCGGGACTGATCCTGATGAAATCGCCATCCTGTCTTCCCTCGCGACCTCTGGAGACACGGTATCGGTGGCCCGGAAGATGACCCTGGCCGGGCGGCAGTTTCTCATGCGCCGCACGCCGGTGAGCAGCGAGGGGGGGCAAGTGGTGGGGGCCTTGTTGATGGGGCGGGATATCACCGAGGTTGAGCAGCACACTGCACAGCTTGAGCGCGAGCGAGCGCAGCTTGATACGACCGTGCATCAGCTCGAAGCCGAACAGCAAGAACGGGCCTCCCTGGCGGCGACCATACGTTCGCTCTCGCTGCCGGTCATCCCCGTGCTCGAAGGGGTGCTGGTGCTGCCGCTCATCGGGGAGTTCGATGCCCGCCGCGTCAGCGATTTTATGGGGGTGCTGCTGTCGAGTATCGAACGCTACCACGCTCACGTGGTGCTCATAGATATCACCGGTTTGCCGCTGCTCGACCCGGAGGGAGCCGCCGGGTTGGTGCAGAGCGTGCAGGCTGCTGCGTTGCTCGGAACCCACTGTGTGCTGGTGGGGGTGCGCCCGGAGATTGCCGAATCGCTGGTGTCACTGGGGATATCCCTGGACACCCTGGCAACTGCGGCAACGCTCCAGCAGGCGCTTCAAACCACCCTGGCGTCCTCGCACGACGCCAGATAAGATACGTGGGGGAACTTCTACCGTGCGGCAACTTGTTGCACGCTGATACGCGCCGCAAGCTGCCGGGCCACATCGCGAAACACTTCGGCATAGGCGTCCGGGGCGTCGCTCGTCGTGGCCGGAATCCCTTCATCGCCACCCGACCGTACGCTGAGACCAAGCGGAATCTGCCCAAGCAGCGGCACATCCAGCTGGTTTGCCAGGCGTTCAGCTCCGCCGGTGCCGAAGATATCATACCGGATGCCGGTGTCGGGAGCCACAAAATAGGCCATATTCTCGACAATCCCCAGTAGCGGCACTTCGACCTTCTGGAACATCTTCATCGCCTTCACGACATCGGCCGTTGCTACGGCCTGCGGCGTGGTGACAATGAGCGATCCGCTCAGCGGCAGCGCCTGGGCCATGGTCAGCGCCACATCGCCGGTCCCAGGGGGCATGTCAATAATGAGATAATCCAGCGGACTCCACGTGACATCGTAGAAGAACTGACGCAACAACTGGGTGACCATCGGGCCGCGCCAGATGACCGGCTGGTCTTCCTCTATCAGCAACCCCAGTGAAATGACTTTGACGCCATGGACCTCCAACGGGATGATGACCATCTGACCATTGTCTTTTTCATAGGCCTTCGGATATTCCGTAATGCCCATAATCATCGGCACCGACGGACCGAAGATGTCGGCGTCGAGCAACCCGACCCGCGCTCCCTCCTGCGCCAGCGCCACAGCAATATTCACGGCGACCGTTGATTTGCCCACGCCGCCCTTGCCTGCCGCCACCGCCACGACATGCTCAACCCCAGGGATGGGCAGCTTATCGGGCAACCCCTGGTGCCCGCGGGTGCGAGCGGCCATCTCGATCTGGACCTCCTGCACGCCGGGGATAGCCCGGACCGCGGCCTCAGCCGAATCCCGTATCTGATTCTTGAGCGGGCAGGCCGGGGTAGTCAACTCAATTGCAAAGGCCACTACCCCATCGTTCACCGTCACGTTCTTGATCATCTGGTGCGAAACCAGACTTCCCCCTAGCTCCGGTTCTGGCACAGTGTCAAGCGCCGCTAGCACCTGTTCTGTGGTAACTGTCATACTCTTTCCTTCTTTCCTACCTACGTCTCAGTCTCCTCAAACATACCCCATCTCTATCTTTCCATCTTTATCCGATTCATTATACCAGATTTCAAAAGATGCGTCTATCATAATTCGCCAGGTTCCGGGCTGGTGGCACACGACGTGCGACGAGCCGCTTTGCAACGGCTCGTCGTGCATTTCCGATAGGTTCTACCAGATACGCGTGAATACCTCGCGACCAGATGGCGTTCTGGTGCTCGGCTCACGCATCACCGGTATTTTTATTAGATGTTGTCCCACGTTTCGGGCGAGCGCCACAGGCTGGTCAGGAGGAGTTCCCGAATAAACATGAGTTCCTTCGGCAGCCGGTCATACAGTTTGATGAACAGCTCTTCGTGCAGCAAGACTTCCTGCTTCCACAGGTCCGTATCAACCGACATCACCTCCTGGAACCTTTCGGGGGGGAAGTCCAACCCCGTCCAGTCAATGTCCTCGTAGCGCGGCATCCACCCGATGGGTTTTTCCACGCTCACGGCGCGGCCATTGGCTCGCTCGACAATCCATTTTAACACTCGCATATTCTCACCAAAGCCGGGCCAGACGAACTTACCGTTTTCATCCTTGCGGAACCAGTTCACCCCGAAAATGCGCGGCGGGTTGGGAAGCATCCGCCCGAACTGGAGCCAGTGGTTCCAATAGTCGGCCATATGATACCCGCAGAACGGCAGCATGGCAAAGGGGTCGCGTCGCACATCCCCGACCTTCCCGGCCGCGGCGGCGGTTTTCTCCGAACCCATCGTTGCCGCCAGATAGACCCCGTAGTTCCAGTTGAATGCCTGGTAGACCAGCGGCACCACGTCGCTGCGGCGGCCACCAAAGATGAAGGCTTTGATGGGCACCCCGCGTGGGTTTTCCCAGTCGGGGTCAATCGAAGGCGTCTGATAGGCCGGAGCGGTAAAGCGGGCGTTGGGATGGGAAGAGTTGCGCCCGCAGTCTGGGGTCCAGGGTTGCCCAAGCCAGTCGGTCAGTTCGGAAGGCGGGGCTTTCGTCATCCCCTCCCACCACACGTCGCCATCAGGCGTCAGCGCCACGTTGGTGAAAATCGTGTTTTTGCTGATGGCGGCCATGGCGTTGGGGTTGGTGTCTTCGGAGGTGCCGGGCGCGACCCCGAAGTAGCCGTATTCCGGGTTGATGGCATAGAGCTTGCCATCTTCGCCGGGCTTGATCCACGCGATATCGTCTCCAACGGTGGTGATTTTCCAGCCATCGAAGGAAGGTGGCGGAATGAGCATGGCAAAGTTGGTCTTGCCGCAGGCGCTCGGAAAAGCCGCGGCGACGTAGGTCTTCTCGCCCTGCGGCGATTCGACCCCCAGGATGAGCATATGCTCGGCCAGCCAGCCTTCATCCCTGGCGATGTTGGAAGCGATGCGGAGCGCGAAGCATTTCTTGCCGAGCAGCGCGTTGCCCCCGTAGCCGCTCCCGAACGACCAGATGGAACGTTCTTCGGGGAAGTGAACGATATACTTGTGGTCTTTGTTGCAGGGCCAGGGAACATCCTGTTGGCCTGGTTCCAGAGGAGCGCCGACCGAGTGGAGGCAGGGAACGAATTCCTCATCTCCCAACACCTCAATGACCGCCTTCCCCATCCGGGTCATAATCTTCATATTCGCAACGACGTAGGGCGAATCGGTCAGTTCGACCCCGATATGGGCGATGTGCGACCCCAGGGGACCCATGCTGTAGGGGATGATATACATCGTCCGTCCACGCATGCTCCCATCGAAAAGGCCCAGCAGCGTTTCTTTCATCTCTTTGGGTTCAACCCAGTTGTTCGTCGGGCCAGCGTCGTTCTTGCTGAGGCTGCAAATAAAGGTGCGGTCTTCGACACGGGCAACGTCGCCAGGGTCGGAGCGCACTAGGTAGCTGTTTGGTCGCTTGGCTTCGTTCAGCTTGATGGCCGTCCCGGACTTGACCATCAACTCACACATGTGGTGGTATTCTTCATCTGAGCCATCACACCAGTGAACCGCATCTGGTTTGCAAAGTGCTGCCATTTCTGCAACCCAGGTCCGTAGTTTTTCGTTTTTTACATACGCTGGAATTTCCATTAATTCAAATACCTCCTGTTGGGGTCCGAGTCAGGGAGCCGGTCGCAACGACTCCGGAGCAGCACCGCGGCGCTGCCCCTTGCGCTCATTGAGCGAGCCGCCATCTGTCACCACCCAACTTTCACCTGAGCACCCGAACACCCGAACACTTCGCCACAAAACCGTTGCCCCATTGTAAATGCACGACGGGTGTTTGGCAACAAGATTGTTATATTAATCACACAATTCCCCCGGCCATCACCCGTCCACCACCCGGTCATCACCCGGCCATATCCAGCACCGAAAACGATGCTTCGGCAATATGTTCGGCATCAAGGCCGAAGTGATGGTAGAGGTCGGCGCGGGTGCCCGTCTGCCCAAAATCGTCCACGCCCAGGGCCACGACCAGGGTGCCATAGATGCTTCCCATCCAGGAAAGGGCATGGCTTGCCCCATCGTGAACCGTCACGATGGGGGCGCGGCGCTCCTCCGGCAGGATGAGCCAGTCGAACGGCCGCCCGACGCGGGACCGTAAGGGTCGTGCACCTGGGCTTTTCGAGCGGCCTGCCACGTTTCAAACAGATGGCGCGGGCTGACCAGGTTGAGCACATTGGCGGCAACCCCCTCGCGCCGCAGCAGCGCGGCCGCAGCGACCGCCTCCGGGACCATTGTTCCCGCCGTGGCAATCTGCACCACCGGTGGGGTATATCCATTGGCGCGGTGGCCCAACCCGTCTTCTTCGGGGTGATCGCGCCAGTCCACCAGGCGATAGCCGCCGGCCAGCACTTGCCGCCGCAGTCTGCCCGGTCCGAGTCGTTGCAAGGTTGGGGCCAGCAGGTCCTGGTCTATGGGTCTGGTCGAGAGGCGCAGGTAGGTTGACCGACCGTGGGCGTGGTCGCAGCACTGGCGCAGGGCCTCGAGCAAAATCCACTCGACCTCCAGGGCAAAGCAGGGTTCGTAGGCTCGCAGGCGCGGCAACTCGATACCAAGCGAAGGGGTGACAATGGACTGGTGCGACCCGCCTTCGGGAGCCAGCGAAACCCCCGACGGCGTTCCGGCAAAGATGAACCGTGCTCCGGAGTAGAGCGCGTAAATCAGGGCATCCAGCCCGCGGCAGACAAACGGGTCGTAGACCGTGCCAATCGGCAGGAGATGCTGCCCGCACAGATCGTCGGACAGCCCAGCATGCCAAGCAGCATGAACAGGTTCATTTCGGAGATGCCAGTTCGATGTGCTGGCCTTCGGTGGCG
>JAAUSY010000290.1 GCA_012032475.1 Chloroflexaceae bacterium | reverse complement strand
CCCCATGTGAAAACCATAGGTATATTATACTATACTCCCGCTCACCGGCCGGTCCGGGACAGATCGTCACGCATCACTCGCTACTAGCTTCACCCCCACCGCACGGCTCATCACAGGGCAGATAGATTTCCACAATCGTCCCCCGTCCCACCTGACTGGATATCTCAATCTCCCGCGGTGCTGCGCGATAATGCGCTTACTCAGATAGAGTCCCAACCCCATACTGTGCGACCTGGTTGACGTGAACGGCTCAAAAACGGTCGCGAGCTGTTCGCTGTTCATCCCCACTCCCGTGTCGAGGATACTGATATGCCAGCATGAGTGAGAACGTTGCCCCCTCCCTTCATTCACCGCTTCGTTCCCCCCTTTATACTCATCTTCATCCTGGCACCAGCGCCCGATAATCCGGATCGTCCCCCCATTGGGCATCGCTTCCTGCGCGTTGAAAAGAATACCCAGGAAAACCTGGCGCAGCGCCTCCGGCTGCCCATAGACACGCTGGTCCTGGTTGTCAAAATCCAGCGACATCGTAATCTGACGGGACTTGAACTGTCGGGCGGTGGCTTGTCGCACCTCAAGCAACATCTGCTTGATATCCAGGCACTCCCACGCAGTTGCCGGTGATTGGTAGAACTGATCGAGACTGTCGAGGGTGTGTTCAATTCGGGTGGCTTCTTCCAGGGCGCTCCGCAACCGCGCCTGTACCTCGTCGGGCAGGCGGGCATCTTCGATACACGCGTGCAGGTTGGCCTGAATGTGGTGCAGGTGCGGGCTGATATCATGGACCACGCCGGAGGTGAGATATCCGAGCGTGTTGCGCTGCTCCTGGAGAATAAGGTGCCGCTGCAAGGCTTCCTGCTGCGTCACATCAATCCATTGTTCGACATAATACTCCACCTCATCCTGTGGTCCAACCACCGGAATGCGGTAAACCTCATACCAGTGCTGATGGTGGTGAACATCGGTGCAGAACACCCGCATCGCCTTGCCCGGTGCCTCTTCCCTCTCCGGCCCTGGCCGGGGCACCTGGAGCACCTCGACTCGCAGCTCACCGCGCCGTTCAAGCTCATCCCAGATGGACGGGAAGTGCTGCCCGATAACTGCCTGGGGGTCGCATCCGAGCATCGTAGACGAAAAAACCCGGTTGGCCTCCAGAATAACTTCCTGGGAATCAATCAGCACCAGCCCGTCGGGCAGATGATCCAGCACGATACGCAGCAAATCGCGGCTCCGCTGCACCTGCCGCGTGCGCTCGGTCACCATCCCTTCCAGCGTTTCGGTGTGGCGCTTCAGTTGCTCCACCAGGGTCATATTGGCACAGGTCGTGGCAATCACATTGGCAAAGGTTGTCAGCACCGACCAGACACTGGCCGAGAAGGTGACATGGCTCCCCGACGTGCGCACCAGCACAATCACCCCGGACATCGTTCCGCGGTGAATGAGCGGCACCGCCATAAACGCCTGCGTTGGCATATCCGGCGAATCCGCATCGGTGACGATAGTCTTCTTGTCGCACGCATTGCGAGCCACCAGGGTCGCCTGCTTGATGAGGAGGCGGTGGGACGGGTGGGAAAGCGCCGCAGGGATGGCAACCGGCACCAGGCGGGTATTCTCTTTGACCAGAAACAGCAGACCGTAGTCCACCCCGAAGATAGCCACGCTCTTTTCTTGCAGCATCGTGGCAAGGTCGTCGTAGGTGTGTTCAGCGGTGAGATACTGGCTCATCGAGAATAACGCCAGGGCCTGTTCGCGGCGGCGGCTTTCTTCGCGGTAGCGGCGGGCCGAACCAAGCGCCACCCCGGCCTGAGCGGCCACCCCCTCCATGAGGAGCATGTCACGGCTCGTAAAGTAGTTGGGAGTCGATGGTAGACCGTCAGCACCCCCAGGGTGGTCTGGGCGTGGTGGATGGGCAGCACCAGGGCACTGCCGGTGCGCTGCCATTCCGCAGAGGGAATCCAGCGCTTGTCCCGTGAGACATCGGGCAAGACCACGCTCCGGCTATGGCGCAAGGCCCACCCGGCCAACCCGCGGTCGAGCACGGCCCGCGTAATCATCGGGGTCACCTGCTGGATGTGGCTCTGGAGCAGGCTGATAGCCAGGTCAACATCGCCATCCACCCCGATGAGCACGACACTGGCATTGGTGATGCCGAGATTATGGACCATCACCTGGAGCATCCGCTCCACAATCACGGTGGGGTCCAGCGTTTCGCGAAACTCGATAGACAGTTGCAAGAGCAGCGAGGTACGACGGAGCTGGTCATCCTGGTCGCCCTGAAGGAGTTCCTGGGTCCCGTCGTGACCCGTCGAATTCGTTATCATAGGTTTCTCTCCCCATCCAGCCTTGGTTACTGAACCTGGTCGCCTGATTGTTCCTGATTCCGATTGTACCATAAGTTGTTTGCGGGATCTTCATTTGCGGTCGTTTTCTGTCGTTTTCTTGTTTCCTTACGTTTCAGTCCCCCTTCTCGTCCTCAATGTTACCGTGTGTGACGAATAGACCTACGATAATCAAACGTACTACTGATAATAAGGACACCACGCGTGTTTGCAAGGGTTGCGGATTTCTTTTACATCAGATACTATATACATGATGGTATCATCCCATACAACACGATAGGGTGTGGGGCAATGATACCATTGCTCCCGCGTGGGCGCAGGAGCAAAAGGCACTTTTGAGCCAGCGGAGTTAGAGACACCGGAGAGTTGATTGGTTCTGGCTTCCTGCCTACCCATGATAATGATAATGGGGGGACCCGCAGTGTTTCACAAAAAAAATAGGTCATCTGGCATATCACCTGGTATGCCGCCCGGCGTATGGCAGGGTTGGGAGAAGTAGCGTATACTTGAGTCTAGACCAATCTCAGTACCCCGGTGCAAAAGTACCTGAAGAACATGCCGCTCAGGAAGCAAGTTCGAGGCGCGGTTTTCGGAAGAACGCCGGGTGGTTCGGGGCTTCTTCCGCCTGACCAGCAGCAGACCACATGGGACTCTTTATCTGGCTTTGAAACGCCTCCAGGCGTAGATTGGATTGGAAAGGATACACCAATGGCAACACGACAGGAGCAGATTGCGGAGGTATTGGACCGGTTGAACAGCAACGTCGGGGCCGATGTGGCCGGGGCCGCCGCCGTCGGTATGGACGGAATTGTGCTGGTTTCGCGCATGTCGGCAGAGGTGAATGCCGACCGCGTCGGGGCAGTGGCGGCCACCATGATGGGCGTGACGCGGCGAGTATCGGGCGAACTGCGAATCGGCTTGCCCAAAGAGACCATCATTGATGCCGACAACGGCCTGTTTATGGTGCTGCCGGCCGGAGACCAGAGCTTGCTGGCGATCAACCTTCGTCAGGGGGCCAACCTGGGGATGGTGCGCCTGGAAGCACGGGAAGCGGCGCGAGAGATTGGCAAAGTGCTGTAGTCTGGTCACGAGAAGGTAGAGCAGAGCAATCCCCCACGTCGTCGGGACCCCTGGGGGGGAACAAGGAGGTTTCGGTATGGCTGAGGAGCGTGAGAGCTGGAAAATCAAGGACGAAGCTATTCTCTCCGAACTGGTCGCCCTGATGGGGCTGAGCGATGAGGA
>JAAUSY010000289.1 GCA_012032475.1 Chloroflexaceae bacterium | reverse complement strand
GGACGGTATAGAGATAGTGGCAGATGCGGTAATGGGTATCGCTTTGCACGATGTGATCCTCCATCTGGGGGTGCAAGACATCCTCCTCGGTGAGGGGCACCCGCTCCCACTCCTCGCGGCCATTCGAACGGCGGCAGACATAGCGCCAGCCATAGCGAAACGGGTCGTCCCCGTCTTCGAGTTCGGGTTCTCCGTTGCTCCCCACGGTGGAGAGGCTCTCTTCCAGGGTCTGGGGGATTTGCACCATCAGCACACCTCCTATCGTACTTGCCTTTGAGTGGCATGATACCATTATCGGGGGGAGTATGCCAGTGATGCGTGATGACCGTGCCTGGTTCGTGGTGGTGGGCAGAGGTCGGGGAGCGAGGAGTGAGGAGCGAGGGTCAGGGTCAGAGCATCCTGACCCCTGCCCCCGCCCCCAAAGGAGCAGACCAGCAGCACCTGGGCGACCAGGTGGCTCTGCTATGGCAGGTAGATGCGTCCCGTCTTCACCTTCCACATATAGTATCGCTCAAACATGAGCTTGGCCCAGTGCCACATGTGCCCGGAGCGAACAATGGCCTGTTTGCGTGGAGGAAACACGCGGTCGGAGATGATTGAAATCGCCCGGTCCCCGCCATCCATAATGCAGAGCAGCTTGATATCGGCAAAGGGGAGTTCTCGCGGGGGCTTCCCCAGGATATCCGCCTCGATGTTTTGCGCCGCCACCTTCCCCATCACGTCCGACATATAGCCGGTCTTGGGCACCCCGACGGGCACGTCGGTTACTTCCGGCTGTTTCACGGCAACGGCGACCCCGGCCCCGTAGATGTTTTTGTAGGTGGTGTGCTGGTAGCGAGCATTCACCGGGATAAAGCCGCGCTCGTCGCCCACGCCCGGCGAATCCAGGATAACCTTGCGCCCCTTGAAGCGGGCCAGGTAGAGGGAATACTTGAAGGGAATAGTCTGCCCGTCTTCCAGGTAGATGGTATCGTTGGTAATTTCCTTCGTCGCCATGTTGGTAATCCACTCGATGCCCAGTTCTTTGAACAGCCCTTCCAGCACCTCCTTGACATTGCCAACCCCGCCCATTCCCAGGTGCCCCAGGAACGGCTCCGACGTGACAAAGGTGACCGGGACTTTGGCATTGGCATCTTTGTGGAGGGAATAGACGAGGTTCAGGACCATTTCATACCCCAGGCCGTAGCAGCCGGTGGCCTGGGCAGCCCCCACAACGACCGGGCCGGGGTCCTTGAGCAGCTCACGCCAGCCTCTCTGGGCATTGCTGGCCCAGGGAACAGAACAAACGTAGTGGGTGTGTTTGTGGTGTGGCCCCATACCGGGCACCGAGTCCCAGTCGGGGTCGGCTCCCGTCGCGACCACCAGGTAATCGTAGGGGAAGGTGTTCATGTTGGTGACCACCTGGTTCTTCTCCGCGTCAATACGCTCCGCATGCTGGTGGACAAAGGTAATCCCCCGTGGTTCCAGAGCGGTGCGCAGGTCAAACGAAATACGCCTGGGGGAGCACCGCCCGGTCACCACCCAGATGAGTGATGGCAGGAAGACGAAGTTGTCTTCTGGGGCGATGACCATAACCTCGGCTTTGTCTTTGAGGGTGTGGTGGAGTTCGAAGGCGGCGTGCAGTCCGGCGAAGTTTCCTCCAAGGATAACAATCCTGGGTTTTGCGTTCAAGACCGTGTTCTCCTCTACTAGCGACTAACGGTGGGAACTGGTTCCTGGGGCGTCTGGGAAGACCCGTTCTTCCCGATGCCGGCTTGCTTCGTCCGCTCCTGCCCTCTTCTTTGGCACAGACGTTGCCCCTGGGGATCGGGCAAAGGACCGGGTGTTGCCAGGAATCGCCCACCTGACGTAAAAATATTTTGGGATATTCTATTGGGATGATTATACACCGGGTATGTCTATTATGCACATGCCCTGTAACTTCTCCGTAACTCCTGCTCCATGCAAAAAACCCGCCACCGGGCGGGTTTTGCACCTTCGATATCCTCAGCGGATCGTGGGGTAAAAAGGTACCTCGACAACCTAGAGACGCAACATGAATGGAATGGTCATATCCTCAACGGATCGATGAGATGTGCCAGTATTGTAGTCGAGTGCTGGCATGGTGTCAAGCCGGGGGGCCGGCTTCAGAACACGCTTGCCCTTTCGGGGAAAACGCGCTATGATGAACACACGCTCTTTGGCCTGACGACCCGGCGAGACCTTCGGGACATCAACGAACGCACCATTCGGAAGGCAGTGCGGGAGCTGCGCAGGAATGAGACGTTGCGGGATGAGGAGGAGCCTGCCCAACCCGGCCACGAGGGGTGTGGGGTGTGGATACGGAGAAATGATGACCCTGGAAACTATTTTGCAGCAAGCTGAACAACTGTCTGCGGATGAGCAACTCCAACTGCTCGTCCGCCTTGCCGAACGGTTGCGATGGCACTATGCTCCTGCTGCCCCACAGCCGCCTGCCTGGGACGCACTGTGCGGCCTTGCCTCATACCCCTTCCTGGGGGAAGATGCCCAGGTGTGGGTCTCGCGTAGTCGGCAGGAGAGTGAGCATCGTGGGGGGCAGGCGTGATGCGTGTGGCGGAGGTGCTTCAGCAGGTCGCCCGGCTGTTCATTGACCAGTGCGCCTATTGTCTACCTGGTAGAGCAACACCCCCGGTATGCCCCGCAGCTCATCCCCATCTTTCGGGCCATAGATGCTGGTCTCATTCAGGCGGTCACATCGCCCATCACCCTGGCGGAAACCCTGGTGCAACCCTACCGTTTGGGACAGGTGCCGCTCCAGCAGGCATTTATCACCACCATTGTCCACGGCAACCACACCCGATTTGTGCCGATAGATGCAACCCACAGCCGGGAGGCAGCGCAGCTTCGCAGTCGTTATAACCTCTCGCTGACCGATGCCTTTCAGGTGGCGGTGGCTCAGGCAGCGGGGTGTGATGCCTTCCTGACGAACGATTTCGGGTTGCGTCGGGTGCAGGAGTTGTCCATTCTCATCGTGGATGAACTGGGACCTTGAGAGAGAAGGTGGGCCTTCTGGCACAGCCCCGCCCGTCACTCGTTGACTGCTCACCCCCTGCCATGTGGTACAATGATCGGAAAAGAACCCGCGCTACCTGATGCGAGGGAGGAGCTTTGTCAGGTCATGAGCTTGCGTATCTTTCTCTGCCACGCCCACGAAGACCGCCAGGCCGTCAGCGACCTCTATCAACGGTTGAAGGGCGAGGGGTTTCAGCCCTGGATGGATAAGAAGGACCTGCTGCCAGGGCAAGCGTGGCAACTGGAAATTCCGAAGGCCGTTCGCGCTGCCGATGTCGTGCTGGCCTGCCTCTCGGCGCAGTTCGTGAGCAAAGCGGGCTATGCGCAGCGAGAAATCAAGCTCGCGCTGGACACCGCCGACCTCCAGCCGGAGGGGACCATCTTTGTGATACCGCTGCGGTTGGAAGAGTGCGAGGTTCCGGAGCGCCTGCGGTGCTGGCACTGGTGCGACTACTTCGAGGAGGAGGGCTACGGCCTGCTGCTGCGGGCACTGCGCTTCCGCGCTGAGCAGTGCCCCCTGAAACCCGCTCCGTCCCCTCCGTCCCCTCC
>JAAUSY010000288.1 GCA_012032475.1 Chloroflexaceae bacterium | reverse complement strand
CGACCCAGTACGCCGACTATCACCCCGACCAGTACGCCGACTATCACCCCGACCAGTACGCCGACTATCACCCCGACCGCGACGGAGACTCCAACGAGCACCACCGTGACGGGAACACCGACGGAAACCCCCACAGAAAATACAACCGGAACCCCCACGGAAACCTCGACGGCAACACCAACCAGAACACCAACGGCTACCCGCACTCCCACGCGTACCCCCACGCGCACCCCCACGCGCACCCCCACGCGCACTCCCACCCGTATCCCCATCCCAACACCGAGTACGGACCTGATTGCGACCAGGCTGGAGGTGACCCAGGCCATGCAAGACCTGAACAACAGCGTCCGCCTGGTCAGGGACAAACGCACCTACGTGCGCTTCCACGTCCGTTCAACCAGCGGGCAGCACTGGACCTACGCGGTCCTGCTGGTGCAGCGCGGGTTCAACTTCACCCTGGTCTACCCGGTGAATGGCTTCTTTGGCTTTGTGAGAGTGCAACCCTCCCCAGACCGCGGGGTCCTCAATCATTCCTTCCTCTTCGAACTCCCCAACGGCTACAAGGAAGGCAATGTGACGATGTGGGGTATCGTGAACCCGGTGCTCTCGTGGCGGAGCCGCTCGCCGCTGGAGACCAGCTACGCCAACAACACCGCCACGACCAGTGTCTCCTTCGAGGCCGTCCCACGGGTGAACCTGGTGCTCTATCGCGTCGGGTACCGCGTTGGTAGCACCACCTACTATCCATCCACGTTCCACACCAATATGCTGAGAAGCTGGCTGCAACGAGCCTACCCGCTCGACAGGATTTCCGTCTGGAACCGCAGTTACTACCACGGCTCCGGTCGGCCCACCTGCGGGCAAGTCAATTCAAGCCTCTATTCGAAGAAAATCTGGGATATCCTTTTCAACTGGTCTATCCCGATTGGTTCCCGCTACTACGGCATGGTTGACGACGGCGGCGGGTTTATGCGCGGCTGTGCCATGGGTATCCCGGCCCTGGTTGCCTCCGGGCCAACCGGCTCCGGCACCTGGGGATGGGACACCGACGGCAGCTATGGTGACTGGTATGGCGGGCACGAACTGGGGCACACCTACGGGCGTGGGCACGCCAACTTCTGCGGGGCCGAGGGTGGCCCGTCCTATCCCTATGCCAACGGGCGCATCAGCCCATCTACGGCAATGTGGGCGAACACCACGATCTACGGCTTCGACATCGGCAACTGGAACATCTACAGCCCCTACTGGCGAGACGTGATGAGCTACTGCAACAATCAGTGGATGGGGGACTTTACCTCCGAAGGGCTGATGAACTACTTCCAGGCCAACCCGGTGCTGGCGTCCGAAGAGGAGCAAGGGGACGAGCCGCGCCTCCAGCAGCAGGGGCCGCGCCTGCTGGTGATGGGCACCATCAATGTGAGTACCACCGAAGTGACCATGGACCCGCTCTTTGTCATCCCCGATGCCGACGACATCCTCCCGCGTGATGAAACGGGAGACTACGCGATTGTGCTGCGCGGCGAGGATGGCAGCGAACTGGCTCGCTACCCCTTCACGCCCGACGAAGCCGATGCGGGGCCGGTGCCGCCCGGCGAAGAGAGCACGGCCAGTTTCCTGATTATCTCCGAGTTGGTGCCGTACGTTGAGGGAACCACCCAGGTGGACCTTGAAGGTCCCGGTGGGACGCTGCTTGCCAGCATCAGCGCTGGAATCCAGCCACCGGAAATTACCTTGACCAGCCCCAATGGCGGCGAAGTGCTGGATGGGGAAACGCTGACCGTTGCGTGGACGGCTACCGACCCGGATGGCGACCCCCTCTCGTTCAATGTGCAGTATAGCCCCGACAACGGGGAGACCTGGGAGATGATTGCCCAGGGCTTGACCGAAACCAGCGTGGAACTGGACGGTGTCAATATCGTGAGCGGTGAGCAGGCGCTCTTCCGCGTTTGGGCCAGTGACGGCATCAACACAACGAGCGACACCTCCGACACGCCGTTCACCGTGCCCAACCACGCGCCGGTGGCCGAGATCCTGCAACCCGAAGCCGGAGCGACCATTGCCTACAGCCAGACTATCGCGTTCGATGGCTATGCCTACGATATTGACCTGGGCACGATGGAAGGGGAGCAGCTTTCGTGGAGTTCGGATATTCAGGGACCTCTGGGCACCGGTGCCCAGTTGACTATCGCTACACTCGTCACCGGAACGCATACCATCACCTTCCAGGCCGACGACGGGGCAGGTGGCACGGCCTCCGACATGGTGCAGGTGACGGTGCTGGGCAACCCTTCCATGGCTCCCACCGCCCCGGACCGGGTGAGCGCCGGGCCGGAACATATCATCTTCGAACCTTCCACCAGCGTCACCAGTGCCACGCTCTCGGTGGACAACCAGGCCGGGCCAGAGGCTCCTTCCATCCCCTGGAGCGCCACTGCCAGCGATTCCTGGGTGAGCCTGGGCAAGACCACAGGGACCACGCCAGACACTTTTGAGGTGATGTTCGACGGCGATGACCTGCCATCGGGAACGCACCACGCCACCATCACCTTCACCAGTCCGTATATGCCCGGCGAGGAAACGACCGTGCAGGTGACAGCGTTCATCCCGGCCCAGCCGTCCGACGAGCCTGGGATGCAGGTCTACCTGCCGCTTATCACGCGATAATCGCTACGATGATAAGCCCGCATAGCGTTGAGTGGAGTTGAGTTGAATGGAGTTGAACGGAGCCGTTTTATCGGCACTATGAGCCGGAGGGGGGTAGGTCCCGGGACCTGCTCCCCTCCGAATGAATCAAACCAGTGACGCGTGATACCAGAGCCGGGCGTTTCGCTCGTCACACGGTCATTACGCGTGTTTGGCTCCGTTCTGCTCAGAGCCTTGCCGTTGTTGGAGGAGGCGCTCCAACTCCCGCACCCGTTCTTCGGCGGCCTGCCGCGCCTCCTGCTCGGCTCGCCGCGCCTCCTGCTCCGCCTGGGCACGTTCTTCGGCGACCTGCCGCGCCTCCTGCTCAGCCCGCGCCTGCGCTTCGGCCATTCGCCGCGCTTCCCGCTCGATCCACCGCGCTTCCTCCGCGGCCTGCCGCGCTTCCTGTTCGGCCTGGGCGCGTTCCTCCGCGGCCTGCCGCGCCTCCTGCTCCTGCTCGTACTCCCAGATTTCCTGGCCGTCCTCGTCGAACCACGCCACCCGTTCCCCCACCGGCCCCAACCACAACCCCACCGGCTCCACCCACAGCCACCCCCGCCCATCCAGCGGCAGCGGTTGGTAGCCCTCCTCCGTCAATTCATACCCCAGGATGCGCGGAGCCTGCCGGCTCCCCCGCCGGGCCTCGTCCACAATGATGTAGAGCGGGATTTTCGCCCACGCATAGTGCAGAAACCTCGTCTTGGTATAGTCTGGTCGCCTCGAGGCCACATCCAGGTGGCGCGTGGAGGGCGAGGTCACTTCCATCGCCAGCAGCGGTCGTCCGCCGCTCTGTGGCAGGTCGAAGGTTCCGCCCTGGGGGCGCTCCCAGACGCCGGCAAAAAACGACCACGTCCGGGGCGTGCGCCTTCAGGCCCGGCACGCCCCACTCCACCAGCATATCGTGGAGCACCAGGCCGCCGGCCATCCGTTC
>JAAUSY010000101.1 GCA_012032475.1 Chloroflexaceae bacterium | reverse complement strand
CGCAGCAACGCACTGAGCGGCGCGTCGAAGCGCTGGAGGATACGGTGCAAAAACTGGCCGAGGCGCAGCAGCGCACCGAGCGGCGACTTGAGGAACTGGCCGAGGCACAACTGCGCACCGAATCCGAAGTCGCCCGTCTTGCCAAAGAACTCCGGGCCACGCGCCAGGAAGTCGGGGGCCTTGCGATGACCATCGGGTATACCCTCGAAAACGAGGCCTACCGCGCTCTCCCGGCCCTGCTCGAACGCGACCACGGTATCCTGGTACAGGAGCATCTGGTGCGCCGCTATGTCACCGATAAATACGGTGAATCCATCGAAATCAATATTATCGGGAAGGCGCTTCTCCAGGAACGCGAAGTGACGGTTATTGGCGAGGGGAAGGCGCAGCTTTCTCAAAAGGGTGTGGATCAGTTCATTCGTCGTAAGCTCAACCGCCTGGAAGGGGTGGTGGGAGAGATTTTCCCGGTGCTGGTGACGCACATGGTCAGCAGTCCGCAGGTCGAGACGTATGCTCAGGAGCAAGGCATTGCGCTCTACCATTCATTCCAGTTTGGGCAGCTACGGTGAATGGAATGGATAGGTACCTCCGTTGCCTGTTTCCCACTGCCCGGCTCTTTCTCCTTTGGGGTATGCTGTTGCTGGTCGTGGCCTGTGCCCCGATTGAGCTAGCTCCCATCTCCGAGTCAGCCTCAACCCCCGCCCTGGAGAAACCTGCCGCCCCGGTCTCGTCCCCGGTGCCGGCTTTGACCAGTGCACCGGCCCTCGCGGTGCTCGACCCGGTGACGCGGGGGATACCTCCTGAGCGAGCTTCCCCGCTCCCGGCGGAGGAAACGGCAAACCCGTTGAAAGAAACCTCCATGGTCACAACCATGGTGACCAGCACAGAAGCGCTTGAACGTTGGTCCCAGTCGTCGCCGGTTTCACCGGTTTCGCCGGTTTCGCCCACCACAACGGCTGAAACCCCCGCCCCGACCGTTGAACCTGTTGAACCAGCGGGCCCGCTCCCGCCCGACGCTCCGATGGCATATGTGAATCACGGCGGCAACCTCCGCACCGCGCCGCGAGTGGCTCCAGATAGCTTGATGGGGCAGGTGTGCCCAGGCGATCTGGTTGCCCTGCTGGAAAACCAGCCGGACTGGTATTACATACAGGTGGTGCAAACGATGGCGGACTGTGTCTCGCAGCGGGTAGGAGCAGGGACCGAAGGATGGATAAGCAGCAACCTGGTGACCCCGACCGCCCCCGGTCCGGAGGGATACCCGAACCTGCCCGGCGGTCTCGTGTCGGCCATCGTGCGGGAGGTGCTCAATGGGCATACGATGGAGGTGGCAGTTTCCGGGGTGGTCAAGCGGGTCAACCTGATTGGTATCAATGCTCCACTTCCGGCTCAACCAGACCAATCCGGCGAGTGTTTTGGAGCGGAAGCCATGGTGGGTCTTAAAGAACTGCTCAATGCGCCCTTTGTGCTGCTGGAGACGGATGAGACCCAGGGAGAACTGGACCGTCAGGGGCAGTTGTTGGCCTATGTGTGGCTCCCGGATGGTCGTATGGTCAACTATGAGATGGTTGCCCGCGGCTATGCATATGGCGAAACGTTCAACCTGCCCTACACGTACCAGGAGGTGTTTGACCAGGTTGAACGCGAAGCCAGAGAACAACAACGCGGGTTGTGGTCGCCAGAAACGTGCCGCGGCGAACGGCAGAACCCTGCTCAGGAGCAGGAGCCAGACTCCACGCCTCTTGACCCTTCGCCAATGGCAGAAGACAGCATGCCGGCAGAACCGACGCTGCCCCCTCCACCTGCGCCCATGCCTCCTCCCCAGACTCCGCAGCGCGATTTTGACCGCAACGGGGATGGGGAGGTGACGTGCGAAGATTTTACGACCTGCGATGAGGCTTTTGACGCTCTGGACGGCGGGTATACCCACCTCGATTATGACCACGATGGTATCCCGTGCAAAGAGTTGTGCGGGAATTAGGGACGGGTCAGGTCGGGTCAGGTTGGGTCAGTTCATGTCATGAGGCGAGCGAGAGCTTCAGCCCCACTCACTGCGGCCTGAGCGCCTGTTGCTACTCAGTATTTTCTTGCAGGGCGTCGAAGACCACGCGGTGGACCGCAGCGCGGAAGATGCCCCAGTGACGCCACGAGCCGCCAATTTCCTCATCTATCTGGTCGGCCACATGTTCCAGCATGTCGGCAATGGCGGGGAGTTCCTGGGGAAGAACACAGCGAAAATCCTCGTGGTTTTCGTGTTCGTCCAGGCATTCAAGCACCCCCCCCACCTCGTCAAGCAAGAAGGCAAAGGTATAGAATTCTTTTTCTGAGGAAGTTTCCTCTCTACCGGGGACGACCAGATAGTCCAGGATGCCCAGAAAGCGGCGGACAACGACATCCAGGCCGGTTTCTTCATACGTCTCACGCAGAAGCGCGGCCTCAATCGGTTCCCCGTGGTCTATCCCGCCGGTGAGCAGACGATAGGTTCCTGGTGGGTAGAAGGTCTTGCGGCCCAGCACCAGGCACCCATCGGTGCGGCGCACCACCATACACACCTCCCCGATGCGGTCGGTTTTGGCGAGCGGGTCGAAGGTGTTCGATGGAAGCGCCACCACGATCCGTCGTGGGGAGCCGTAGCGGGCCGAAAGGCTGGCGATTTCTGCTTCTCGTTCTGCTGAAAGTGGCATGTTTCCTCCTGAATTCTGTGGAGAAATGGCTGATCATTCCCATCTCCATTCCCATCATACCACATCTCCTCATCATCAGCGACGGGGTGATGATAGTCAGCGCGGGTGGGCAGGTGCAGGCAGAGCAGAGCCAGCCATCACATCACGCAGATTCTCACCTGACTGGTATTCGTAAAAAATACCTTGAAATCGCGTCTCATGTGGTATATAATGAAGCAAATGTGGGGAAAAGTGGTGGAAAGTGGGGAAAACATCCACCGAAAAGGCAGACAAAGCGAACAAATAGACTATTTTCACAGCCGGAACGGTCGGTCGGCACGCGCCGTTCGGGACAAACGACCTGGAGCAAGGGCAGGAAAGCACGGGCGTGTTTCTGGGAGAGTTCGAACACACCATAGATGACAAGGGACGGGTGGCAATCCCGGTTCGTTTCCGCGAGGAGATGCAAGAAGGGTTCGTCATTACCCGCGGGTTCGACCACTGCCTCCAGGCATTTCCTCGGCCCACCTGGCAAGAACTGGCGCAGCGCATCAGTGCGCTTCCGCTCGGCAACGAAGAGGCCCGCCACCTGCGGCGGTTGCTTTTTTCCGGAGCCAACGAGGTCACGTTTGATCGGCAGGGGCGCATTCTCATCCCACAGAACTTGCGCGAATATGCCGGCCTGACCGATAGAGCCGTCATCGCCGGGATGCATACGTTCTTTGAGCTATGGGCACCGGAGCGCTGGCAAAGCGTGCTCTCGACGCTGGACCGGAGCGGGCAGGTGATAGCTGAGCAACTTGCGGATCTTGGGGTTTAGGAAAGGGACCCGGACACCCAGATGACCTATGAACACGTCCCCGTGCTGCTTGCGGAGGTGCTCGAAAACCTGCACCCCGTTGCAGGCGGGGTCTATATTGACGGTACGGTGGGCGGGGGCGGGCATATGGCGGCGCTGCTCCAGCACAGCCAGCCGGGGGGGTGGGTTCTGGGGATTGATGCCGACCCGGCGGCGTTGCAGGCGGCGCAGGCGCGTTGCCGGTCGCTGCCTGCGGAAGTCGTTCCGCCAGGCTGCTATGGCTTGCAGCAGGGCAATTTTGGCGAGATTGGCACCCTGGCTCGAAACCGCGGTTTAACCAACGTTAATGGTATGATTGCGGACTTAGGGGCATCGTCCTATCAACTGGATACCCCAGAACGAGGTTTCTCTTTTCGGGCGGATGGGCCGCTGGATATGCGGTTTGACCCGACTCAGGAGACGACGGCTGCCGACCTGGTGGCAACGCTGGATGAGGCATCGTTGGCCGACCTGATCTATTCCTATGGTGAAGAGCGATACGCCCGCCGGATTGCCCGGCGGGTGGTTGCGCAACGCCAGCAGCGGGCCATTCGAACGACCGGCGAACTGGCCGACCTGGTGGTCCGGGCAATACCGGGGAAGTATCGGGTTCGCGCTGCTATCCACCCGGCCACGCGGACCTTTCAGGCACTGCGGATTGCGGTCAATGGCGAACTGGACAACCTGGGGTTGTTTCTGCCACAGGCGGTTGAACTGCTGCGGCCAGGGGGAAGGCTGGCGGTGATCAGTTTTCATTCGCTGGAAGACCGCATCGTGAAGCAGTTCTTTCGGGATGAGTCGGGCTATGGCGGCAGCGAGGCCAGGCCACAGCCGGCCCGGCTCCGTATCATCACCAGAAAACCGGTGGTGGCGGGAGAAGCAGAAGTACGCGCCAACCCGCGCAGCCGAAGCGCCCGGCTCCGCGTGGCCGAGCGGCTCTAGCAGAGGAACGAAGCAACCAGCAACCGGCAACCAGCAACCAGCAACCAGCAACCAGCAACCAGCAAATCACAAACGGCATATGAGCAGGGGAGGACTGAACAATGGCTGTCAACACGGAGCGTTTTTTTCCTCAGCACCAGGTCCGCGTCCGCGTCCGCCGTCGAGACCTATCGAAATACCTTGCCTTCGACAGCAGTCGCTACCTCCTCCATGTGGTCGTCCTGCTCTGCCTGATGAGCCTGCTCACACTGGGGCAAACGGGGATTCTGGCAACCCGCGGCTACACCGTTGCCGACCTGGAGTCCCGGCAGACCAGGCTGCTCCGAGAGCAGAATCAGCTTGAAGTTCGCTACGCCACGGCCCAGTCGCTGGACCGCATCCGAAGGCGTGCTAGCCAGATCGGGCTGCGGCCCATTCGTCAGGACCAGATTCACTATCTCACCATCGTGGACGAGCAGCTTGCAGCGAACCAGGAATGATGCAGGAACAGCGGACTCGGACATCACGGCAGGAGGACAGGACCATCGGGACCATGCGCCTGCCCGCGATGGCGCGCCTGGGCAACCGCAGCGACCAGGCCAGTCCGGGCGGGCAGGTTATTCTTCTCCGCTGGCGTATCTATGCGCTCCTCACGGTGTGCTGGTTCGCGGCGTTGGTTCTCGGTGTGCGCCTGTTCGACCTTCAGGTTATCCAGCACGAGGACCTTGCCTCCAGGGCCCAGAATGAGATTCGCCGGGACATCGTGCTGCAACCTGACCGTGGGGTGATTACGGACCGCCGCGGGAATGTGCTGGCGATGGACGTCGAACGACAGAGCCTGTGGGTCAACCCTTCGCAAATTGCCGCCGAAAAAGCGCCCGGACTGGCGCTGACGCTGGCGACCCTGGTCAACCAGGATATGGAACAGGTGTTGCACACGCTGACGCGCCAGGATGTGGTGTGGGCCCCGGTGGCCCGCTGGCTCGAACCGTCTACGGCGCAGCAGGTGATGGCCCTGGACGCAGAGGGGCTTTACCTCGTCTATGAGCCACGACGGGTCTATCCGCTGAATGATTTCGCGGCGCATGTGGTCGGGGCGGTCAACTACAACGGCGACGGCATCCTGGGGGTTGAGGGGTTCTATAATGCCGCGCTGAGGGGAACGCCCGGTGCGCTGCGGGCGGAGTTCGATAGCGGGCACAACCCGATTGCCATTGCCCCCCGGCAGAACACCCCTGCCCGCGACGGGGTCAATCTGAGGCTCACCATTGACCCCTGGTGCAATACGTTGCCGAGACGGAGTTGCGAGCCGCGGTGCAGCGCCACGACGCTGAAGGGGGCACGATTATCGTGCTGGAACCAGCCACCGGAGCGATACGGGCGATGGCAAACTGGCCGGTCTTCGACCCGAACCACTATACGGAGTATCCCATCGAGGTCTATAGCCGCAACCCGGCGGTGAGCAGTTTGTATGAGCCGGGCAGCACCTTCAAGATTATCACAGCGGCAGCAGGGTTGCAATCGCGTTCGTTTACGGCGGATACGCTGGTGAATGACATTGGCATCATTGACCGCGCCGGGATGCGCATCCATAACTGGAACCATGCGGGCAACGGGATGATCACCGTCGGTGATATGCTCTACTATTCGAGCAATGTCGGGGCGGTGTTGTTGAACGAACTGATGGGGCCGGAAACGTTCTATGCCTTTCTGGAAGATTTCGGGTTCGGCGTTTCGACCGGGGTGGATGTGAGCGCGGAGGAGCAGGGGATTGTCCACGGCCCGGCCTCCCCCGCCTTCAACGCGGCCATCTTTGTGAGCAATTCCTATGGGCAGGGGGTGGCGGTGACTCCGCTCCAACTGGTTCGGGCTGTGGCGGCGATTGCCAACGACGGGGTGCTGATGAAGCCATATGTCGTTGCCGAGCGGTGCCAGAGCCAGCCCTCGCTGCCAGAACCCGATGGGCAGCAGACCGCCGATATCTCTTATGAATATGAAGAAAATGAGATTGGTCGGGCAGAGGTGAGCTTTGACGGAGCAGACGAGGGAAACCAGGGGCCGGAGCAGGGATGTGTGACTACTATGCCAACGACCATTCGGCAGGTGATTGAGCCGGGGGTGGCCTGGACCATCCGGCGGATGCTGGTCAACGCGGCCAACCACTATGCCCCGGTCATCTGGGGGCCGAAGACGGGAAACTGGGCCGACCAGTGGCTTGTGCCTGGCTACGAGGTGGGAGCCAAAACCGGCACGGCCTCTATTCCGCTGCCAGGCGGGGGGTACGACCCCCGCTATGTCATCGGGTCGGTGGTCGGGTTTGCCCCTGCTGAGACGACCCGCTACGCCGTTCTGGTCAAGATTGACCGCCCGGAAGGGGATGCCTGGGGTTTGGATGCGGCCATCCCTGCCTTCTACGAGGTGGTCAGCCAGTTGATGCGCTATGAACGCCTGGAACCCGACCCGGCCCTGGTCAGTGCTGGACAGTCCTTTGATCACCAGTGAGGCGTGAGGGGTGAGGCAAGATGCCTGGCGAGTGGTGCGTGATGCGTGATAAAGGTGGCCCAGAAGGCCAGAAACAGGGGAGAGTATTTTATGCTACAATGCCCCTCAGCAAAGCGGTTGCGAGGGGTATGGGCATGGATGGACCTGGGCATGGAATGGGACTGAGCATGAACATCAGGATGAGCACGAAGCTGTTGACGGGGCTTCTCTGGTTGCCGGGCAGGTGGGAACCGGCATGGGCATGAATCTGGCGCATGTCATCTGCGGGGTTTATCCTGCGCTGGCCCACCAGGAAGCGGCGTGTGCTCCCGCCTGGCAGCACCTCACGGTAACCGAGGTAGTTGCTGATTCGCGGGAGGTCGGGCCCGGGGCGCTCTTTGTAGCGCTGGCCGGCGAGCGCACCGACGGGCACCGTTTCCTGGCCGACGCGGCGGCCCGTGGGGCCCGGGGCGCTCTGGTCAGTGCAGAGGCGCTGACGCCGCACCGCGCTATCCTGGAAAGCCTCCCACCGCCATGGGTCGTCGTCCATGGTCCCGCGCCTGATGGCTCCGGTCTCCCCATCGCCTGTCCCGACGATGGGGAGCAGGATGACGGGGAGAGGCACCAGGGAACGCCGACAACCCCCCCGTTTCTTTCCAGCGCAGGGGCACCGGGCTTTGGCTTTGTGCTGATCGCCGTTGATGACCCGCTCAAGGCGCTGCACCGGCTGACGAGGTATCACCGGGCCACCGTGACCCCGACGGTCGTGGGTATCACGGGGAGCGTTGGCAAAACCTCGACCAAAGAAGCCGTCGCCACGGTGCTCGGCTGCCAGTATCGCACGCTGAAGAGTCAGCGCAGCTTCAACAGCGAGGTGACCGTTCCGACTACCCTGCTCCAACTGCGGCCCTCCCACCAGGCGGCGGTGATTGAAATGGGGATGTGGGCACCGGGGGAAATCCGGCTGCTGGCGAGCCTGGCCCGTCCCCACCTTGGCATTGTGACGAACGTGGGACCATCGCACCTGGAGCGCCTGGGCAGCATCGAGGCCATTGCCCAGGCCAAGGCTGAACTGGTTGAGGCGCTCCCCCCTGACGGAGTTGCCATCCTCAATGCGGATGATGCGCGGGTCGCGGCGATGGCCGGGCACACTCGCGCCCGCGTCCTGACCTACGGCATCACGGCTCCCCACGCCGACGTCCGGGCCGGTGAGATTGAGACGAACGGGTTGCATGGGGTTTCTTTCCGGGTGTATTTCCGCGGTTCTGGCTCCCATGACGCCGTTGCCAGCTTCAAGGTTCCCCTGGTGGGAAGACATAGTGTCTACACCGCGCTGGCCGCCATCGCTACGGGTCTGGCGATGGGGATGCCCTGGGAGAAGATAGCCGCCGGCCTCGGAAGCCTGGACCTTTCCTCCCAGGTACGGCTGCGGGTGTTGCCGGGGTCTGCCAGAGCCGGGGCGTGTACCATTCTTGACGATACCTACAACGCGTCGCCTATGTCATCCCTGGCGGCACTCGATGTGCTGGCTGAATGTGGCAGTGCAGACCAGCGGATGGTCATTCTGGGCGATATGCTCGAACTAGGAGGCTACGAGGAAGAAGGACATCGGATGGTTGGACGGCGCGTGGCCGAAGTTGCTCACCGCCTGGTTGGCGTTGGAATTGGTCCGCGAGTTCGGTGGATTGCCGAAGAGGCCCGGAGATGGGGCATGGACGCCCACCGGGTCGTGGTCGTTGAGTGCCACGAGCAGGCCATTCCCATCGTGCGCGAACTGGTACGAGATGGTGACTACGTTCTTGTCAAGGGGTCACGGGGGGCGGCGATGGAACACATCGTTGCGGCTCTGGTAGCCAGCACCTCCCCGGCGATAGGCGACACCCAACCAGGAGCACCCTGAAATACGACTTCGCACTGAGCAGGAGTAACAACGTGACGATATTGAAAGCTGTGCTGATTCATGATATTGCCCGCGCCCTGGTGCTTGCCGCTGCCGCGTTTCTGGTGGTGCTGGTGGCCGAAGGCTGGTGGATACGCCTGGCACGGGCCTACAAGTTGGGCAAGCGCATTCGGGTCGATGGCCCGCAAAGCCACATGGTCAAGATGGGAACCCCCACGATGGGAGGCACCGTCATTGTCGGGGCTATCGTAGCGCTGACCATTCTGTTCAATCTGGTGGATCGCTGGTCTATCTTGCTGCCGATAGGGGTAATGGTGAGCTTCGGCATCCTTGGCGTGTTCGATGATTGGAAATCGCTCACCGGGTCGAAATCACCGACGCACGGCTTTACGGTGCGGCACAAGTTTTTGCTGATGCTGATCATTGCATTTGTTGCCAGCCTGGTGCTCTACCTGCCTGCGCCGTTCGGGTTGAACCACTCTGGCATCGTGCGTATCCCGTTTATCGGGATTATCAACGTCGGGCCGCTGTTCATTCCGCTGGCGACGCTGCTGATTGTTGGGACCGCCAACGCCGTCAACCTGACCGATGGGTTGGACAGCCTGGCAGGGTGGAACCTGACGCTCGCCTTCGGGGCCTACGGGATTATGACGTTTCTCTCGGCCCCGCGCCTGACCAACCTGATGGTCTTCAGCCTGACGGTCGTCGGGTCGTGCGCGGCATTTCTATGGTACAATGCCCACCCGGCCCAGGTATTTATGGGCGATACGGGGGCGCTGGCGCTCGGAGCCGGGCTGGCAATTGTCGCGCTCCAGTCGCAGCAGTGGCTTCTTCTGCCCATCGTGGGCATTATCTTCGTCCTGGAAGCGGTCTCGGTTATCATCCAGACGAGCTATTTCAAGTGGACGCGGTATCGTTCGGGCGAAGGAAAACGGATTTTCAAGATGGCTCCGCTCCACCACCACTTCGAGAAGAGCGGGTGGAGCGAAATTCAGGTGACGCAGCGATTCACGCTCATTGGCGCAATGGCGGCGATGATTGGGGTATCTATGGCGCTGACGTTCGCCGCAAACGGCGACCTTTCGGTCAGCACTATGCCGATAACGGGACCGCAATGGTAGAGCAGAAGCCAACCAGCAAGCCGCAAGCAACCACGGATAACCGGCCACCGATAGTTGGCAACCGATAAACCAGCAACCAGCAAGCAGGAAGAGGGAACGAGCCATGTTTGACCAGGAACCAGCACCAGCACCAACTCCATCCGGAACGCTCCCGCTCGGCACCCGGCAGGTGCGGGCAGTGTGGGTGCTGCTCACCATCAATGTGGCCGTCTTTGTGCTGACGACCGTTCTGAGCTTCCTGCTCCCGCGGGTGCCTTCGCTGCTGACCTTCCTGGTCAACCACGCCCCGTATGGGAGCCTGGCCGGGCCGACCAACTTTGTGCTGTCGCTTGGCTGGAAGGATAACGAACTGATTACCCAGGGGCAATACTGGCGGCTCATCACGGCGATTTTTCTGCACGGCGGGTTGCTGCACATTGCGTTCAACGGTTTTGCGCTCTATGCGCTCGGTCCCGAAACGGAGCGCATCTACGGAACGCTGCGGTTTGTGGCGCTCTACTTCGTCGCCGGGCTTTCGGGGAGCGTGGCCTCCTACGTCTTCACCACCGGCCCCTCGGTCGGAGCCAGCGGGGCTATCTTCGGCCTCATCGGAGGGTTGGCGGTCTTCTTCTATACCACCCGGAATATTCTGGGTGAATTTAGCCGCCGCCAGTTGCAAAGCATGGTCACGATTGTGGTGGTGAATATTCTGATTGGCGTCAGTGCAGGCGGGGTCATTGATAATTTTGCCCACCTGGGAGGGTTGGTCGGGGGTATCGTGGGGGGATGGTTCCTGGCCCCGCGCTACCACGTCAGCCGGCAGTTCTACCCTCCCCGCCTGGAGCGCCGCACCTCGCCGCAGGACTGGATCGGGGTGGGCGGAACGGTGCTGGTGTCCGGGGTTATCGTGGGGGTTGTGGGGATTATCCGATTGCTCTGAAGTGAGGGTAGGGGCATGCATGGTGTTTGATACGACAACGCGCAAACCCGACTACGTCCTGATGGTCACGGTGGGGGTGCTGGTGGCGATAGGGCTGGTGATGGTCTACAGCGCCAGCTTTGTCGAGGCCTACACGCTGCACCAAACCCACGCCTACTACCTGGTGCGCCAGGCCATTGCGGCCACCATCGGGACAGTCGGCTTGCTGGTGGTGCAGCGTATCCACTATCAGGTGTGGCGGCGCTACTCCATTCACCTGCTCGGTCTGACCCTGATGCTCCTGGTGCTTGTGCTCGTGCTGCCCAATTCGCTCACCGAGGTGAACGCGTCCCGCGCCTGGATACGCTTTGGCGGCGGGTTGTTCAGTATCCAGCCTTCGGAGTTGGTCAAGCTCGCGCTGATTATCTATATGGCAAACTGGCTGTCGCAGCGCAGCGACCGGCTCAGCAACGTGACCTACGGCCTCATTCCGCTGGCGGTCATTCTGGGGGTGGTGTGCGGGTTGGTGATGCTCGAACCCGACCGCGGCACGACGCTCATTTTGCTCATCATTGCCGGGTCTATCTATTTTGCGGCGGGGGCAAACCTGGGGCATATCCTGGGGGCGGGGGGGCTGAGCATTGCCGCCTTCCTGCTGCTCATCAACCTGGCGCAACACAATATGCGGATTGCGGCGTTCAAAGACCCGTGGAAGTATTACGATACGTTCGGCTATCAGCCCATCCACGCGCTCTACGCCCTTGGGAGCGGGGGCGTCTTTGGCACCGGGTTGGGGCAGGGGCGTCAGAAGTTCCAGTGGCTCCCCCAGGCGCACACCGACACGGTATATGCCATCCTGGGGGAGGAACTGGGACTGGTCGGCACGCTGCTCGTCCTGGGGTGCTTTGTGCTGCTGGCCTATCGCGGCTATCGCATTGCGAGCGGGGTATCCAACCCCTTTGCCTCGCTGGTGGCGGTCGGCATAACCTCGTGGATTTTCTTCCAGGCCATGGTCAACATTGCCGTGACCACCTCGCTGATACCGTTCACGGGACTGACGCTGCCATTCCTCTCCTATGGCGGAACCTCACTGATGATTTGCCTGGTCGGGGTCGGGGTTCTGCTGAGCATCTCACGGCATACGAATCGTGATACCCGAACAACCGAGGAGTCCCCCCATGCCCAGAGTTCCGGTCTACCCATCCCACGCTCACCCGCGCTCACCTCATTGGCCCGGGCCATCCGGCAGCCGTCTACGCTACTGCCTGAGTGGGGGCGGCACCGGCGGACACGTCTATCCCGCGCTGGCCGTAGCCGCAGCCTTGCAGCGCGGCGCAGAAGAACCCGAAGCCGCCACGAGCCAACCAGATTGCGGAGTCCCCGTTGATGATGAGGATCGTCATAATGATAATGATGTGGCTCCGCTGCCCGATGTCGTCTATGTTGGAAGCAGGGGAGGAATGGAACAGCGCATTGTGCAGAGCGAAAGCAACCTGACCTACCGCGCCATCCCGACGGCGGCGCTTCGTGGGCAGAGCAACCCCCTGACGGTTGCCCGCAACGGGGTGCTGCTGGCAACCGGAACGGTGGTCGCCTGGTCGCTCCTGCGCGAACTCCGCCCGGACGCCCTCCTGGGGACTGGCGGGTATGTTTGTGCCCCGCTGTTCCTGGCGGCGCGGCTCCTGAACATCCCCACGCTCCTCTACCTGCCCGATATCGTGCCGGGGTTGGCGGTGCGGTGGCTCTCGCGGATTGCCACTCAGGTGGCGTGCAGTGTCGAGGATTCTTGCGCCACGCTGGCCCGCCACGGGTCGCTCCCCCCCCTGGCAACGGGCTATCCCGTGCGGGATGAGCTGTTTCGGCAAGACCGCGTCGCCTGCCGGGCAGCGTTCGGGATGCCCGAAGGGGACAACCTGCCCGTGCTGCTCGTCTATGGAGGGAGCCGCGGGGCCCGCAGCATCAACCGCGTCGTCGAAACCCTCCTCCCCGATATCCTGAACCTAGCGCATGTCATCCACCTCTGCGGGCGCGAGGGAGATGAAACCTGGCTGCGAGCGGCAGCAGCGCAGCTTGACGCCCCGCAACAAGCCCGCTACCGGATCTTTCCCTATCTGGAAAACCAGCCCACGCCCTCCGCGCCGGCGACCATGGTTCAGGCTCTGGGTGCGGCCGACCTGGCGCTTTGCCGGAGCGGAGCCTCGACCCTGGGAGAACTCCCCGCCCTGGGGCTACCGGCCATCCTGGTGCCCTATCCCTACGTCCACCAGGATGAAAACGCCGACTATCTGGTCCGGCACGGCGCAGCCATCAAGATAGCCGATGCTGAAATGGGGGGGGACGGACCTCCCCAGGATGGCCCATTATTCGCTCAGGTATCCCGGCTTCTGAAGACGCACCCACACGAACGGTTCCGAATGGCGGAGCGGAGTCGCGCCCTCGCCCGTCCCGACGCAGCGAAGCACCTGGCGGACGCCCTCCGCAACCTGGTAGGAAGGAGAGAAGGCTCATGCTCGAAATTCAACTCAACGGTTGGATGTTGATTGCCATCGTGATGGCAGTTGGTGGTTATGTTGGCTGGCGGATAGGGTTTCGCGGGTTTCTGACCATTACCGTGGTCAGCGCCCTGGGCTACCTGATTTTCATCAACGGCGGGCAGATTATCCTGGGATATCTGAATAACCTCTATACCAATATCCCACGTATCGTGGCAATTCTCACCGGCGGCGACCCGCCGCCGCGGCCGCCTGGGACCCGCTCTTTGGCAATGCGCTGGCGCTGCCCCTGCCGCTCCGCGTGGCGCTCTATCTCATTGTGGTGGTGCTCTCGTGGTTTTTCAACACGCGCCCTCAGTGGTATAGCGCCAAGCCCGACCTGATGGGGCGCAGGTTGGGGGTCTTTAGCGGAGCGCTGACGGCAATGATGTGGGCCAGCGCACTCACGACCTTCTGGATCGAATCCGGCGGTGGACAGGAAGGGTTCCTGGGCAATGTCATCGGGATACTGCCCGATGTGACCGATATTGCCCCCTGGCTGATAGCCCTGCTCTTCCTCATCGTGATGGCCGGTATTGCCCAGAACCTCCCCAAGCTCTGGCAGGCGGGCGGTGGAGGGAAATAGTTTTCGTCCCTGATGGGGGAGGGAGCACCCACCTGGTTCGCACCGGGCGTTCCCTTCCTCCTTGGCCGGTTCCCCGAACGCGGTGCGGTCGCTCACAGGCGGCGATTCGCTCATATGGGCACCGCGTGCTGCGCCCCGGCCTACGTCATTCGTCACTGGCTCTGACACTGGTCGGCATGTTCGTTGGGGAGCGGGGTTTTTAGCCCCCAGGAAAAAGGCAGATACCACACAACCAGCAGACAAACAGACAACTCGCTCCAGGAAGGGAGGGCAAGCGACCATGGAAATGGAAACCGAACAACAGACGTTTCATAAACATACTGCCGAAGCCTTGCAGAAGCTCTATTCGGACAGCGAAACCCGACCTGAAGGCTGGCATGGGGCGCTGATGTGGCACTGGGAACAGGCAGAGGAATATGGAGAGGCTATGAGTGTGGCCCTCGAAATCGCCCAGACCCATATCGAAAACCTGGATTTTCTCGAAGCTCGCCGCTGGATAGACCGCAGCCTGACCTTGCTCGAAAAGCTGGAAACCGCCGACCGCCTCACCTACGAGATGCGCGTCTATGCCATCAAGGTGGCGGTGCTCGAATTTGAGGGGCAGTTCCGCGAGGCACTCGGCTATGCCCAACTGCTCCTCCGACTGGCCGAGGTGGAGGGCAACGTCGAAGCCCAGGGACGCGGCTACCTCACCATCGGACGCGTTCACCGCGAACTGGGGCAACTGGCCTTTGCCGAAGCAGACCTGGTGCGCTCGCTCAAACTGGCCGAGCGCCACCAGATGCGCGAACTGGAACTGGAGGCCCGCTTTCACCTGGCAAAGGTGCATCAGCTCCAGGGACGCCACCTGGAAGCCTTCCAGCAGCTCGACCTGGCCCACCGCGGCATCTCCGCATCGGGCGAAGAACACCGCCTGGCGCGGGTCTGCACCGGCATTGGCGATATCTACCGCGTCCTGGGGTCGGGCGAAGAGGCGCTCCAACTCTATCACCGGGCACTCAAGGTCGAAATCGGGTCGAACAACTGGCTTGGGCAAGCCATGCTCTATGAGAAACTGGGGCTTTCGCACATCGAACTGAATGAACTCTACGAGGCGATGGAATGCATCAACGAGGCGCTGCGCCTGCGCGTTCAGATGGACGACAAGCTGGGGCAGGCGCGTTCGCACAGCATCCTGGGGACCATTCAGGGCCGCCTGGGAAACCATGGGCAGGCGCTCGAACACTTCGAGGGGGCCCGTCAAATCGAAGTGGGGCTGCAAAACCGGCGTGGGTTGACCATTACGCTGCTCAACCTGGGCGATGTGGCCCGCGCCACCGGGAGCTTCGAACAGGCCCGGTCGCGCTACGAGGAGGCACTGAAGCTCGCCCGCGGGATTGGCGACCAAGTTGGAATAGCGCGAATCTATGAGCGTATCGGGGATGTTCTGGTCGAAGAAGGAAATCGCGAAGAAGCCCGCGAATACTGGCAGCAGGCGCTGCGGATACGGGACGAGATGGGCCACTTTGATGAAGCCCAATCCCTGCGCGAACGTATCGCCGTGTGATACCCGTGATACCCGTAATGGGTGGCGATTGGACCTGGAAGGGAAGGTTGGTCTGGAGCCGTGGGAATATCCATCGTGGAAAACAAAGTGCTGGCCCCCTACACCTCCTGGCGCGTCGGAGGCCCGGCCCGCTTTTTCACCGAGGCCACCACCACCAGCGAGGTGCGCCGGGCCCTGCGCTGGTCCCAGGAGCGCACCCTACCGGTGTTGCTTCTGGGTGGCGGAACGAACCTGCTCATCTGTGATGAAGGCTTCGATGGGTTGGTGCTCCGCTACCGCGCCCGTTCATGGGCGCTCGAAAACCAGGGAACAACTGGTCTGCTTTCTCTTGCCGCAGGCACCCCTATCGGCCACCTGGCCTGGATCATCGGCTCCCAGGGGTGGAGCAACCTGGAATGGGCCGCCGGGCTGCCGGGCAGCGTTGGCGGAGCTATCTATGGGAACGCGGGATGCTACGGCGGTTCGATGGCCGGCGTGCTGCGCCGCGCCTGGCTCCTGATTGAAGACCAGGTTCAGGAATGGTCGGTCGAACACTTTGCCTATGGCTATCGCAGCAGTGTGCTGAAACAGCCCCGCCGGTTCTCTTCGCGCCGCTCTGAGGAGGGAGAGGGAGCACCGGCCAGCGACCCGGACCGCACGTGCCCCAGGCCGGGCGCGGTCATGCCTGCGGTCATCCTGTCGGCGGAGCTGGTCCTCAAGCGCCAGGATGCGGGGAGCGTGGAAGAAACGATGAAGGCCATCATCGCCAACCGCAAGGAAAGAACCCCGGTGGGGCATTCGTGCGGCAGCGTATTCAAGAACCCTCCAGGGAGCCAGGTAACTGCCGGCCAACTGCTCGACCAGGCCGGGCTGAAGGGAACACGCATCGGCGCAGCCGAAATCAGCCAGCGCCACGCCAACTATCTGCTCAACCTGGGCGGTGCTCGCAGCGACGACATCCTACGCCTCATTGAATTGGCGCGGAACACCGTTTTGCGCCAGTTTGGGATAGCGCTTGAGCTGGAAATCCAGGTGGTTGGCCCGGTGCGCCCGTGACGATTTCCGCACTGAGCAACGAGCAACCAGCAACCAGCAACCGACCAGTGAAATGACCATGAAGCAGGTTGATTATAACAAACCGAATACCCGGGCCCGGGTGGAAGCCCGGCGGCAGATGCGGAAAGCCCGGAGAAACCACCAGCGGTCGGACGCTTCTCAGGCTGCGCGGTTCTCGTTTCGGGTCAACCGCCCCATCCCCAACCCGGCCCTCAAAGCCCGCACCCAGGAACGCCCCCGGCTCGCGCTGCTCCCCCGGAGACGGTCCCGATCCGCCCGGCCCGGTGAATATCAGGGAGCGCAGGTCAAGCCTGGAATGCGCCGAATCCTCATCTCCTGGTTGCGCACGGGCAAAACTGTTGAGTCTGCTGCTTTTCCTGACCACCACCGGAGGTCTGACCTATATGATGATATCGCCTCGTTTTA
>JAAUSY010000100.1 GCA_012032475.1 Chloroflexaceae bacterium | reverse complement strand
CGGCGAATGGCCGAGCGCAGGCGCAGGCCGAGCAGGAGCGGCGGCAGGCTGCCGAAGAACGGGTGCGAGAGTTGGAGCGCCTCCTCCAGCAACTCCAGGGTTCTGGGCAGAACGGAGCCAAACACGAGTGAGGTCTCACGCCAGCGAGGCGGTGATGTATGCTGCGAGATGGGGTTCTGCTGCTCCGGGGCGGCAGAGCCGCGCTGGTGGTGAATATCTTCCCCGAATCCGGTTTGGTGCCTCATACCAATTTGCATTATGGCGTAGCATATCTCGCCACGTTTTTGGGCAATCTGTTGCCATCCCAGTGTTCTTCGTCAAAACGCAAATTGGTATCAAGTCCCATCAATTGAGCATTGAGCATTGAGCATTGAGCATTGAGCGATGAGAAACAGCGTGTGGCAGGGGAAATCCCGCCCTTTCTGGCGGGCAGGTGTTTGCTGGTTGGCCGGAGCCGAAGCCTGGTTGGTCGTGCTCGCGGTGGCGGCAAGTGTCGCATCGGAGCGATTTTTGCTGCCGGCGCTGGTGGTGGCCGGGTGCTTCTGGCCGGTGCGCTGGCTGGCCTCCGGTCGCCCGACCATGCGTACCCCTCTTGATATCCCGATTGCGCTGCTCGTGCTGCTCCTACCTGTGACGCTGTGGGCAACGGCGTGGCCGGAAATCACTGTGCCCCAGGTCTACCGGCTGCTGACCGGCATCGGGGTGTACTACGCGCTCGTCAACTGGGCCGCTACTCCTGGGCGGTTGCGGTTGCTGCTGGTGGGGACGGTGCTGAGCAGCCTCTTTCTGGCACTTGCGGTGCCGTTCGTCATTCGGTGGGTTCCCGCAAAATTCCCCTTTCTCCCTGCTTCGCTGCACGAGAGCCTGACCGTGCGGCTTGCCGACACGATTCACCCGAACGTGATGGCCGGGCAGTTGGTGGTGCTGCTCCCCTTTCCCCTGGCGCTGGCGCTGTTTGCCTGGCGGGCTACTGGTTGGCGCACCGGACTGCTGCTCAGTGCCACGGCGCTCAGTATGATGGGTCTGCTGGTATTGACGCAGTCTCGCGGCGCATTGCTCGCGCTGGTTGCGGTGCTCATCCTCATGGCCGTGCTGCGCTGGCGATATGGGTTGGTGCTGCTTCCCCTGGTGGCGGTGATACTCCTGATTGGCTGGTTGTTCGTCGGGCCGGGCCGGTTGCTCGAAGCGCTGGCAACCGAACAAAGCCTGGGTAGTTTCGCGGGGCGGTTGGAGATATGGTCGCGGAGTGTCGCCATCATCCGCGACTTCCCTTTCACGGGGGTGGGCATGGGCGGGTTCGGTCCCATGTGCGATATCCTTGCCCCCCTGTTTCTCCACGAACCGGGGACCATCCCTCACGCCCACAACCTTTTTCTCCAGGTTGCGGTTGACCTGGGTATCCCCGGCCTGCTGTTGTGGCTGGCGGCTCTGCTGCTGATTGCCAGAACCGCGTGGGGAGTCTACTGCGCCGGGCAGGCGATGGGCGATGGGTGGTGGAGCGGGGTAGGGGCGGGGTTGGTCGGCAGTCAGGCAGCGCTAGCAACGCATGGCCTGTTCGATGCGGTGACCTGGGGATGGTGCGTCCGTCCCCACTGGTATGGGGATTATGGGGACTGACTGTCGCGGCATCCCTGGTGCTCCTGAAGCAACCGTCGGAAACAACTGCGACGGAAGAACAAGCCGTACCTACCACCGGCCCCAGGGACCCCCGCGGCTCTGCTCCCCACGCAACCGGCGTGCGGGCAGCAAATGCGTTGCTGGTCCTCGTCCCCGTGCTTGTCCTCGCGCTCGTCCTCATCCTTGCCCTGTCTCCACTGCTGAGGCACAATCTGGTGCGGGTGCAAAGCTGGAAACCCATTGCCCGGTGCATCCAGGAGCAGGTAGACACTACGGTCGAAGAAAAAGGCGCGGAAACCTACCTCATCTGGTTGCCCCCCGCGCCATCCGGGGCGGCATCCTGCCCGCGGACAGACCTAGACCGGGACCTCGACCCCTCTGCACTGCCCGACGCAGACCTTGCACTCATTGCGGCCTGGCTCCGGGGAGAACAAGCCGCACCGCAGCACCTTGCGGGGGTGACCCCTTCCTGGCGGCGCAATCTGTTTGCCTGGCGCAACGCCGGGTGGGACGATTCGCTCCCACTCTCGGCCCACACTGGCACGGAGCGCATGGCACAGAATCTGCCGCTCTTTGTGGTTCGTCTTGCCGTCGCTGCCCAAGAGCACCACGACGAGGAAACCGCCCTGGCGCTTGCTTCTCTGGCCCTGCGGGAACTCCCCGACGAGACCGTTGCTCAGACGCTGGTCGAGAACCTGGGGGTTGCTTCCAGCCCGGAGCACCTCCAGCAGCGGCAACGGCTCCACCAGCGCATTGCCCAGATTATTCCCGAAGAAACCCGTAACTACCTCTTCTGGTTCCACTCGATGCTTCAATACGACCAGTGGGACGATGCCAACCTGGCCTGCGAGCAGTTGCAGCAGCATGCTCACTCCCCCTACGAATCGGAAGCGGCTATCTGCAAGGCCCGGATTGCCTTCCGACAGCAGCACTATGCCACCGCCTGGGACCTGTTGCAACACGCCGCCGCGCAACGGCCCGACGATGCGATGGTCCTGATGTGGCTCGGACATACGGCCAGAAAACGCGGGCACCCCACCGACGCCGAGCGGTTCTTTCAGCAGGCCATCCACTTCGAGCACCACCCCGACTGGCTGTATGCCCTCTACACAAATCTAGGGCATACCCAGAAGGAACTGGGGAAAACAGACCAGGCGCGGCAGTCCTATGAAATGGCCCTGCACTACGCCATCCGAGAGACTCAGCAGACGTATCTGAAAGGCCTTATCGCGCAGCTTCCCCGTTAGCAGCGCCGTGTTCGGGTGTTGCCAGGGCGGGGCTTTTTTGCTATAATGCGCCAGCGTTTGCGAACCGGAGCGAACGACAGGTACCATCTGCCCAACCTGAACAACCAGAGAGGATTTCCCTATTCCTATGACAGGGAATGGTCGTTGCCTTCTTCTTTTCATGCACATCCCCAAAGCAGCAGGAACAACCCTGCACCGCATCATCGAGCGACAATATCGGCCATTCGACATCATCTCAATTCATGGAGAAAAGGGAATCCAACGGGCCAGGAAACTCCCGGAATCGGTGAGAGCAAAAATGCAGGTTGCCAAGGGACATATGACCTTCGGAGCGCATACCTGCTTTCCTCAACCCGCTGCCTATTTCACCCTCCTCCGCCACCCGGTCAGCCGGGCCATCTCGCACTATCAGTGTGCCCTTCGGAGGGGCCGGGGGCATCTGTACGATACGCTCAAGGCGAACCATATGGACCTGGACGCCTGTTTGCGGGGTGGACACGCCCTCGACCTGGAAAACCTGCAAACCAAATGGCTCACTGGCCTGTTTCCGGAAAGCGAAACAGACCCCTCGGTATTCAGGTCGCAGGAAGCAGAAAAACTGACCGAAGCCCGGCAGAACCTCCGGGAGCACTTTTTGGTGGTCGGGCTTTCGGAGCGGTTCGACGAAACCCTGCTCATCCTCAAGAAGCAGTTTGGCTGGAAGCACGTTTTCTATACCAGGCTCAACGTCGCGCCCCACCGCACCGGCCCGGAACCCATCTCTGACGAGACACGATTGCTCATCGAAAGATGCAATCAGTTGGATATGGCCCTCTATCACGATGCCCAGGGACGGTTTGAAAAAACCGTTGCCGAACAGGGGCCGTCATTCCAGAAAGAAGTTGAGGAATTCAGACACCTCAACCAGCGATACGAGCGTCTTTACCGAATCTGGGCTATCTATAGCCGATGGACCCAGAAGACCGTTGACTGGCTTCGCCTGGCAACCACGCTGCTTCGTTGATCGAAATGGGCATATGAGCCACGTTATCCATCTCCAGAGATTCTTCCAACGCCTGCAAGCGCAAACCAGAAGCGCGACTTCTTCCATCGAAGAACGTATCGTTCGCGGGGGTATCGGGTCGTTGATCGTCAGAGTCGGGGGCACCGGTCTGTTGTTTCTGCTCAGCGTGGTGCTGACGCGCCTGCTCGGAGCCGCCGAATTTGGCATCTACGCCTATGTCGTTGCCTGGATGAATGTTCTGGTCCTGCTGGCAGTTCTGGGGGTCAACCAGCTCCTGACCAGAGACCTCGCGGTCTATCAGATCCGGTCGGCCTACGGGTTGATGCACGGGCAGATCCGCTGGTCGGTCCGGGTGGTCCTGCCCGTCTCCCTGAGCGTGACGGTGGTGAGTGGTGGAGCCGCCTGGTCCCTGCTCCAGGCGACCAATCCCTATCTCCTGGCGGCCTTCTGGATAGGGTGTCTGCTCCTGCCGATTACCGCCTTGCTGCTGCTCGGCAAGGGATATCTGCACGGGTTCTCCTCCATCGTTGAGGGGTTGTTCCCAGAACTGGTGGTCCGGCCCGCAGTCACGATAGTGCTTGCGGTGGCGGCTGTGTGGGGAATGGGCATCGCGCTCAATGCGCTCCACGCCCTCTGGGTCTACGTGGTGGCCTCAGCCGTTGCCCTCCTGGTCACGTTCTGGTCCTGTTTTCGCCATTTTCCCAGGGAGGTGCAGAGTGCGCCCCCGGAATATGAAAGGAGAACCTGGCTCATCACGGCGCTGCCGCTCGCCTTGAGCAGCTTCCTGGGTATCCTGAACAATCGCGTCAGTATCCTGGCCGTCGGGGCCATGCTCTCTCCGGAATCAGTGGGAATCTACGCCGCCGCCGTCAGATTGGCCGAACTGATCAACTTTGTGCTGATTGCGGTCAATGTGGCGCTTTCTCCCAGTGTTGCCAGGCTCTACGCCATGCAACATATCCCCCAACTCCAGCACCTCGTCACCCGAAATGCCCGCACCATCCTGTTCGCTTCGACTCCCATTGCTGCGGTGTTCATCTTTTTCGGCCCCTGGGTCCTGCGCCTCTTCGGCCCGGAGTTCCCCCAGGGATACCCGGCGCTGGTCCTCTTGAGCATCGGGCAACTGGGGTATATTGCCGTAGGGTCCGTGGGGATTTTGCTCACCATGACCGGCTATGAACGCGATGCCGCGGTGGTTATGGCCGTGGGTCTGCTCTTGAATATCGTGCTCAATGTTCTCTTGATACCCCTGTGGGGGATAGTGGGAGCGGCACTTGCCGCATCGGTGAGCACCGTCGGGTGGAATATGGCGCTTGCGGCGATGATCCCGAAAAGGCTCGGTATCCATTCTACCGTCCTGGGAACCTGGCGGTTCCCGTGGGGGCGCAGCCTGAAGAGAAAGTGAAGGCAAGCGGAATGAAAAAACTGGCCTCCCTCCAAATCTACCTGCTCGGCATCAGTCTCTGGATGCCTGCGGTTGCCCTGGTGAATGTCAAAGATATGTGGGGCTTGCAGGTTGCCATGGTGCTGGTGGCAACCCTGTTCCTCTCCATGGTGCTCGTGATGTTCGCCTCCGGGTTCCGTATCCCGCTGAATGCGCACATCTCCAGCGAACTGCTGCTGGTCCACGGGGTATTCCTCCTCTCAAGCATCCTCTCGACGCTCTTCACCACAATAGCGTTCCAGCGCTCCCTTGATTCGCTGTTCAATCAGTCTATCATCTTTGTCTTTTCGTTGAGCCTGTCGTGGTGGCTTACCCGGAACGTGGCGTATATCCAATCGTTCCTCGGCGGCTTCAAGACCGGGGGCTTCCTCTCGGCGGCCTATGCCATCTACCAGGTCGCAGGCATACGGCGCGGCTTGCCCCTGGCCTATCTCCCCATCAATAATGCCAGTTTCAGCCTGAGAACCTATGAGCAAACCAGCCTCCTCGGTCGGGCGCACGCGCTCACGCCCGAAGCCTCCTCCCTGGCCTCGCTGCTGCTGCCGCTGCTGGTCATCATGCTCGTTGAAGTCCTCATCGCTGGCGGAATAACGCGGTATCTCCTGTTCAGCCTCGTCGCCTGTGGCTACCTGGCAACCAGTTCGCAATCGCTCGTGCTGGTACCATTCTGTGTCCTGGCCGTGCTGTTGTTCGTCTGGTTGCTGCACCCTCCCGGACGAAAGCTAGCCCGCTCTGACCTCATCGGAGTGGTCATATTGATAGCAGGAGCCGGGGTGCTGGTGCTGACCAACGAACGCATATCCCTGTGGCTCAGCCGAGTCGTGATGATTGAGAAGAACGCGTCGGTAGTGACCCGTTCGAATGATATGCTGGTTGGCCTGGAAATGTTCAAGCACCACCCGCTGGTGGGGGTGGGGTTGGGGGCATCCAGTGTGCTGGCCGGGGCATTTCAACAAAAGCTCGGCATAGAACAGGCAACCGGCGGGATTTCCAATACCCTGTTCCGTATCCTTGCCGAACAGGGGGCAGGAGGCATGCTCACGATGCTGGTCGCTGCCTATGCCATTCTCCCGCTCCGAATGGTTTCGCGGGTTTCGTCCGATCACGCCGTGCTCCTGGCTTCCTGCGCGAGCTTTGTGGTATGCTGCACAGCAGCCATCATCACTTTCGTCGTGTATCGAAACCTCTACGATGCCTGGCTGTTTATTCCAATGGGTCTGAGCCTGAAAGCCCTGCTGCGCCAGCGCCTTGCCATGGTGCATCTCAAGCGGAAGCAGCAGACGCCATCGCTGGGGCAGCCGTCATCCGCCGCTCTGGATACTCCGCGAGGTTCGCATTGATATGGAATTGATATGGATATGACGGTTGCTCCAGTCAGTGTGGTGATCCCCTGCTACCAATGCGCGGCGACGATAGCGCGTGCGGTGGCGTCGGTGGCCGGGCAGACGATGCGGCCCGCGGAAGTTATCCTGGTGGAGGATGGCAGCGGCGACGAGACCCTTGAGGTGGTGCAACAGGTGCAGCGGGACTATCAGCCACCCGGTGGGGAACCCTGGGTCCGCGTGATTTCCCTGGGCCGCAACCGCGGTCCTTCGGCTGCCCGCAACACCGGGTGGGACGCAGCAACACAGCCCTATGTGGCGTTTCTCGACGCCGACGATTCCTGGCATCCCCAAAAAATCGCCATCCAGTATGGCTGGATGGGCCACCACCCGGAGGTGGCGCTCACATCCCACCGGGTTGGCATGGTTCGCGGCGGGGCGGCTGATGTGGTTCTCCCGTCCAACTACCGGGTATGGCGCGTCGGGAGGTTCCACCTCCTGCTCTCTAACCACTTTATCACCCCCACCGTGATGCTGAAACGCTCGCTGCGCCACCGGTTTCGGAGCGGGCAGCACTATGCAGAAGACTACCGGCTCTGGTTATACCTGATTTTTAGCGGGTTTCCTGCGTATAAAATCGAACTGAAACTGGCGTTTCTGCATAAATTCAACTATGGAGCCGGTGGTCTTTCGTCCCATATGTGGAAAATCCAGCGGTTCGAGCAAGAAAACTTTACTACGATGTGGAAAGAGGGCTATATTTCACGGCCAGCGCTGCGTTTGCCAGAACCGTTTCGTTCTTGAAGTTCCTTCGCCGCATGGTCCACGTTGCGGTTCTGAGGCCCGGTCGTCGTTCAACGCCATGAAACACGCACCGCTGCGCATTGCCCAGGTGGTTGAAGCAACCCTGGCCGGGGTGGGGCGGCACGTGCTGGACGTGACTGGCGGGTTGCTGCGCCAGAACCAACCAGCGGAACCCTATGATATCCACCTGCTCCACTCCCTGCGCCGGGCCGATGCCCGCTACCGCGCCCGGCTCCAACCCCTCATTCCCCATATCCGGGTGGGCGATATCCGTATGGAGCGTGAGATACGCCCCCTGGCCGATACGCGTTCGGTGGTTGCGCTGACCCGCTATTTGCGGCAGCACGGGCCATTCGATGTGGTGCATGTGCATAGCTCCAAGGCGGCAGCAGTCGGGGGGGTGGCAGCGCGATTGGCCGGGGCGCGGCGGATTGTCTACACTCCCCATGCCTTTGTCTCGGCGGGAACCACCGGGCGTCGGCGGGCAATGTACCTGGCGCTGGAGCGGGTGTGTGGTCACCTGGCCCACCGAGTCGTTGCCGTATCGCAGGATGAATATGCGTATGCCTGTACCAACCGGATTGTTTCCTCCGAACGTTTGAGCGTAGTTCCGAACCGTGTCGAACTGCCTGACCTCAACCGCCACCCCGCCGACCGCGCCCGGCTGCGGCAGGAATGGGGGCTTGCCGAGTCTACCCGTCTGGTCGGGAGCATCGGGCGGCTTTCGGCACAAAAGGACCCACTGCTCTTTGTGGAAGTGGCGGCGCGCCGGGCCCAACGCTACCCGTCCAGTGAAGAGCAGTATGTCATCGTGGGCGATGGCGAATTGATGCCTGACGTACGCGCCGCAATAGACCGCGCCGGGTTGCACCAGCGGATGATAGTAGCGGGGTTTCGCACCGATATGGACGCAGTCTATGCCTGCCTGGATGTGTTTGTGCTGCACTCGCGCTACGAGGGGATGCCCTATACCGTGCTGGAGGCGATGGGACACGCACGGCCCGTGGTGGCAACGAGGGTGTCCGGTATCGCTGAATTGCTCGGAAACAACGGCAATAGCCTCATCGTCGCTCCAGGGAGCGCAGACGAACTGGATGCTGCCCTGGAACACCTGGTAGACCCCGGCACGCGGCAGGAGTCGGGGCACCAGCACCGCGCCCGGCTGGAGCAACACTATCCCCTTGAGGCGATGATAGACCGCCTCCTAGAGGTGTATCAGGGGACAGGGGAGTCGTGACGAGTGATACCGACGAGTGATACCGACGAGTGATACCGACGAGTGATACCATCGTCCGGTGAGCCGGTTCACCTTGCGGTTCTGGGATTGCCGTCAGGGTTTATCACTCGTGACACTCCGCAGGGGCTAAAGCCCCGCGGCTTCTTGCGGTGGTCCGCAAGCTACCCTCGTAGGCGAGGGGCCGGTGCCCCGGCCTCTACGCATACTCCGCTTGCCGCCGAAGCGGCAGCCGGTCTCCGATGCTTGAGCCGCATGGCTCGAACTCGACCGGTTTGACCCATCGGAAGGTTCGCCGATGGAACCCGATACCGATACGTTGGAAAGGTGCGCTCCCGACGCCTGAGAACCTCAAGTCTGCCCGTGGGCCTTCGGTTTATGGGTGGGAGACCTGAACCAATGATACCACGTGGGTGATGTTGTGGCAAGAGCGCCATTCGGCGGGCTGAAGCCTGCGAGAAACCCGCCGAACCACCGCCACTGAAGTGGCGTGGCTTGCGGCGGGTTTTATTCGTCACCGGGGGGCAGGTGTGGTACCATGCCCTGCGTATGAACCAGCCATCTCGAACCCAAACACCACCCGCTCGTGTCACTATTCTGGGCATCCCGGTGGACAACGTGACCGAAGACGAAGCCATCGGGCGCATTGCGGGCTTTCTGGAGGCGGCGGAGGGTGTGTCCACCCCGCACCAAGTCGTCACGGTCAATCCGGAGTTTGTGATGGAGGCGCAGCAGAACGCCCCTTTTCGGGAGGTGCTGCTCCGGGCAGACCTTGCTGTCCCCGACGGGTTCGGGTTGCTGCTGGCGGCCCGCTGGCTGGGTACCCCCCTGCGCGGGCGGCCACGGGCGTGGCCCTCACCCGCCGAATAGCAGAGCTGGCAGCGGTGCGTGGCTGGCGGCTGTTCTTGCTTGGGGCTGCGTCTGGCGTGGCCGAACAGGCAGCGGCGGTGCTCACAACGCATTCGCCTGGCCTCTGCATTGCCGGCTGCTTTGCTGGCTCGCCCCACCCCCGCCACGAGCCGTTCTTGCGCCAGTTGATTGGCGCGGCCCGCCCCGATATCTTGCTGGTGGCCTATGGGCACCCGGCCCAGGACCTCTGGATTGCCCGCAACCAACCCTTCCTCCGCGTCCCAGTTGCGATGGGTGTCGGAGGTGTCTTCGACTACCTGTCGGGGCGGGTGCCACTGGCTCCGTCCTGGGTGCGGCGGCTTGGCCTCGAATGGGCCTACCGGCTCGTGCGCCAACCCCGGCGCTGGCGGCGCATCCTGACGGCGGTCCCGTGGTTTTCCTGGGCGGTGGTGCGGAGCGGGCGACCGTCCGGTGTCAGGAAGTCATCCTGACCACCCCGGCCCACAACTGGGACAGGCCAAAGAGCAGCAGCACCAGTGCCGAAACGCCAGTCAGCACCCGCATCACGGCGGGGCCGGAGCGGCGGGCCAGCGCAAAGAGTGCGACGAGCACCCCCAGACAACCGATGAACGTGGCATAGAACATTGTCACGAACCCCACCCCCGCGCCAATGGAATCTCGCCAGCCTTCCAGCAAGAGTGGCCCGGTGACCGTGCTCCAGAAAATCCACGGGCCGGGGCTGAACACGTTGACCAGGATGGCCTTCAATAAGCTCCGGGTGGTTGTTTCGGTGGTGGCTTCGAGCGCGGGTCGGGTGTGGCGAAACGACCGGAACGCCCCCCACGCCAGGTAGAGGATGAACAACCCCCCCACGACCTGTATCACACTGAGAAACCACTCCGGCACCTGTGTGAGCACCGATAGCACCAGAACGATAATCGGGCCGTCGCTCAGGAGCGGGGCCAGCACCGCCGGGAGCGTGCGTTGCCAGCCGTTTTTCATCGTCTGCGAGAGCAGATAGGCCTGGAACGGCCCCGGCAGCATCGCTGCCGCAAACCCCAGGTTGAAGCCTTTGAGCAGATACCAGGTCATGACCATGGGGGAGATTATACCAGAGGAATCGCCTGGTGCTGATGGTGACGCGACGATACCCCACTGGCCTGGAAAAACCGAGCCGTCCAGGATATGCTACAATAGCAGCGTGCATCACCACGCAAAGACATGACATAAAGGAGAATGCGGAGGATGAATAAAAAGACTATTCGAGATATAGACTGGCAGGGAAAGCGGGCACTGGTGCGGGTTGACTTCAACGTTCCCCTGGACGATAACGAGGTGATTACCGACGATACGCGTATCCGCGCCGCGCTCCCCACCATTCGCTACCTGTTGGGAAACGGAGCCAGTGTGGTGTTGATGTCGCACCTTGGACGGCCCAAGAAGAAGGTCGTGGAGAAGCTGCGGCTCAGGCCCGTGGTGGGGCGGCTGTCCGAGCTGCTGCCCGAAGCCCAGAAAGTCACCTCTATCCGGGTCACGACGGGCGAGGCAGCGCTTGCAACGGCGCGGTCGTTGCAACCCGGCGAGGTGCTCTTGCTGGAGAACACCCGCTTCGACCCCCGCGAAGAAGCCAACGACGATGAGATGGCGCAAGAATTGGCTCAGCTTGGCGATGTCTACGTCAACGATGCCTTTGGCTCGGCCCACCGCGCCCACGCCAGCACCGAAGGCGTGGCCCGCCACCTGCCGGCTGTGGCCGGCTTCCTGATGGAAGCCGAACTGAACGCCCTCTATGGCGCGTTGGAAAATCCGCAGCGTCCCTTTGTGACGGTGATTGGCGGAGCGAAAATCAGCGACAAAATCGGGGTGATGGAAAACCTGCTGGGCCGGGTGGATGCGCTGCTTGTTGGCGGTGGAATGGCGAACACCTTCTTGCTGGCGCAGGGCTACCGGCTGGGGGATTCGCTGGTGGAGCCAGAGAGCGTCGAGATAGCGCATACTTTGATAGAGAAAGCAAAGGCGACCAGTGCCCGGCTGCTGCTCCCCACCGATGCCGTGATTGCCGATGCCTTCAGTGCTGAGGCCCAGCACCGGGTCGTCCCCGTCACGGATGTGCCCGACGGCTGGCGCATCCTTGATATCGGGCCGGAATCGGTCGGAGCCTATCAAGAGGCGCTCAAGGGAGCAAAGACGATCATCTGGAATGGGCCGATGGGCGTCTTCGAGATGTCCCCCTTTGCCAGGGGAACCCTGGCGATTGCCCAGGCCATGGCTGAAGCAACCGAGGCCGGAGCTACCACCGTGGTTGGGGGCGGAGACTCGGTGGCCGCGGTGGAGCAGTCGGGATTGGCAAGCAAAATCAGCCACATCAGCACGGGTGGCGGGGCCTCGCTCGAACTGCTTGAAGGCCGGACGCTGCCGGGGGTAGCGATTTTGCAGGACCGCTGAGGGTCTGGTGGCGGGTGATGCGTGACGAGTGACGAGTGACGAGTGACGAGTGATAGCGCTCATCACTCGTCACTGGGATACGCGAATGTTGCCTATTTCTTCGCCTCGTTCAGGTTAAGCCAGGTAATATCCAGGTCGCGGTGGCAGCGGTCCACCCAGTCTTCGCCCCAGTAGAAGTTGCAACTGGTCTCGGCCCGCAGCAGGTGCCAGTGAGCTTCTTCCATCTGGTAGCGCCGCCGGAGGTCGTTCAGCGGTTGGTCTCCAAGCTCCTGGCGCGTGGCGTGGAATGCCTCACTGGTTTCTTGCACCCGCTGGAACGCATCCTTTTGCTTTTGCGAACCCGTCCACTGGACAAACCCGACCCCGTGGTGCCACCCGGTGTTCCAGGCTCCGGTGTTGACCTTCACCCGGCCATGCGCCCCGAAGCGGTCCAGGTATTCGCTGATGAGAATGGGGCGACCTGCCGTTTCCTCGCGGCGCACCTGCCCCAGAAAGTCTTCATAGAAGACGTGCCAGAAATTCCCCTTGGGCGTGGTGTTGCGAAACCACCCGCCATTGTCGCCGTCGGTGCAGGTCGTTACCAGCGGGGGGAAGTTGCACCACCGGGTGCGCTCGTGTAACTCGTGCTCGAACCAGCCATAGTTCATCCCCGATTCCTGGGCATCCGACAACTCGCGGTCGCGGACCACCACAATGATTTCATGCCCCCCATATTCTGCGATGTGAGGGCGATAGCGAATCTCCTCCCAGTTCATCGGGTCTACTGGCTCGACATGCTTGCTATCAACCAGCACATATTCATACCCCATACGCTTGAGCAGGGGAATCATCTCCATACAGAAGCCCATTTCTGGCGGCCAGAAGCCGCGGAAGTGCCCCCTGGAAAACAGGTGTCGCCCAATGCCGAGCCAGCGCTCAAGCTGGGCGTCCCAATCGGCCTGGGGGATGAGCGGCAGCACCGGGTGATAGTAGCCCGTCCCAAGAATTTCAAAGACCCCGGTGTTCTGAAAGTGCCAGAGCAAATCCCCACACTTGACTGTGCCATAGACACGGCTCTGGAATTCGGGGTTGCTCAGGGTTTCCAGCAGGGTTCCGGATAGCGAAAGATGCACCCGCGCAATGTCCTCATAGGGCCAGACGGAGCGGGGGATGCGGTCGAGCGCCCACAAGATTTCTCTGGCCTCCCACTCGGCGTGCTCAAGCAAGTGTTCGAGGTTGCCCGCGGGTTGGTGCAGGTTCAGCACCAGCGCATGATAGATAAAGCCCATGGCTACTCCCATATCAAGCAAGATGGCGAAATTTGATGGAACCCGCCGGTCCCCTGTGACGAGCGACGAGAGATGCCACTGGTTGCCCAACGTGTCGTTGCGTGGGATGCTGACGCGGGTTCCTCGCTCAATGGTCGAACCGGATGTTTCTGCTTCGTCTTTAGAAATCGTAGGTGAGAATGTCGCTGGCGCGACGGCAGAGTTCAATACCGTAGTCGGTCCAGGTGCCCTGCCCCCAGTAGCGGTAGCAACTGGTTTGCGAGGCCATCAGGTAGAACAGGGCGTTGCGGTAGCGGGGTTCGCTGGGTGGAATGCCGGGCTTGAGGACCTTTTCGTAGAAGAGCGAACTGGTCTGCTCCATCGGGCCGATGACGTTTTCATACCCCTGCACCCACGAGATGTTGTTGGTCCAACTTCCGCCATCCATGTGGAAGCGGTGGTCTTCCTTCTTCAGCGTGTCAATCACCTGTGCTAGTTTTTCTGGCCCGTCCCCAGGGGTGAAGCGCTCCCAGATGCGCTTCTGGTGAATGGGCTGAAGCGCGGGGAGGTCTGTCTCCTTGATGCCGAGCGAGAAGAGGTATTCCAGATATTCGGTCACGTTCACGAGCGGAACATCCGACCCGGACGCCTGACGGGCCACCTCCAGATATTTGGGCGGAAACTCGTTCATCATCACGCCGCCATTTTCGCCATCGGCAATCTGGGTGACTATCGGGGGCACCTGCTTGCCCGCAAGCTCCCACCGCGACAACCCCTGCGCCTCGTAGTAGGGCTGCATCTGGGCGACCAACTTGGTGTCGCTGCCCTGCGTCTTGATGATGGCGATGATCTCGGTTTGCTCGCCGGCGGAATTTTTGCAGACCAGGCGATGGGGCAGGTGTTTGCGCTCGGGACCCCACCCGTTCTCCGGGTTCTCAACCGAATGCTCCTGCACTAGCACCCATTGATAGCCGCAGTCTTTCAGCGTCTTGACAAATTCATAGGCAACATCGGGGTGGTTGGGCAAGGCCATCTCCGATGGCGAGAAGCCGCGCACCCGGCTCAGCGCCTCCAGGCCAAAGATAGCCGCAAAGTGGTGCTGCCAGGCCTGCACATGCAGGCGGTAATCCTGCACCGGCGTGGAGGGAGCCACGGCGTGCCCCCACGGAGCACCGAGCCATTCGGTCGTGTGCCAGTAATCCGGGTGGCATGTGATAGTCTTCAGGCTGTCGAACACATCGTCCAATCCCATGTGGCGCAGCCCATGAAACAGTGTGCCGGAATATTCCAGCATAATGCGCGGTTGCTTGCCCTCGTCAACCAGCTGCGGCAAAAACTCGCCCATGCGCTTGTAGCACCAGTGAAACACGGTGGCGTTGTGGTTGTCCCCAAGGTGCGGGTGGTCCATCATGTGCTTGAGGTTGCTGATGACATCAGCGGTGCGCAGGTCATCGCCCCGGCGGGGATGAGCGGTTGGTGCATGTGCAGCGCGTTGGCGCAGCAACTGCGAATGCGCCCGAAATCAATTCCACTTCCGGGCAGGTAGATGGCCTCGCCCTGATGCCTGCCCATGGCCGCCTGAATGGTTGCTTCCGCGCCGGAGATGTTCGGCACGCCTTCGATGTATTCCGCCAGTTCCTGCATGGTCAATCGGCTCCTTTCGTTTCATGCCTTTCGTATCGTATGTATCGTTCGTATCGTATCCTCACGCATTCCCAGGATGACGTTACTTATGACGAATGTGTTCATAGATGTTCAGGTAGTGCTGGCCTGGATAGTTCCACGAATAGTCGTAGCGCATACCGTTGGCAATCAGGCTGCGAAACTCTTCGGGGTAGGAATACCAGAGACCGATAGCTCGTTGCATGGCCGATTCGAGGGCTGACGCGTCGGTCTGGTGAAACACATACCCGTTCCGTTCGTGGATGGGCCGGTCGGAGTGGTCGCGGTCGAAAACGGTGTCCACCAACCCGCCAACGGCTCGCACAATCGGCACGGTCCCATATTTCAGCGCAATCATCTGCGTCAGACCGCACGGCTCGAACAAACTGGGCACGACAATCATATCCGCCCCGGCATAGATGAGGTGCGACAGGTCTTCATCAAAGCCAAGCTCCAGGTGGCAGTCCGGGCTGTCGTTCAGATAGTTCTTGAGGTGCCAGAAATAGTTGCTGATATCGCGGTCGGGGCTGGTCCCCAGCAGCACAAACTGTGCTCCATTCCAGAGCGCATAGAACAGGGCGTGGCGGATCAGGTGGACCCCCTTCTGCTGGTCCAGCCGCCCGACATAGGCAATGATGGGCTTGTAATCCTTCCGCAGCCAGAAACGGTCGCGCAGGGCTTCTTTGTTGCCATACTTATCCTGAAGGGTGTCCACCCCATAGCGACAGGGGATGAAGCGGTCGGTTTCCGGGTTCCACACCTCGTAGTCCACCCCGTTGAGCACCCCCCCGAATTTGTCGGCATGCACATGCAGCGTGTGCCCCAGGCCATATCCCTGGTCCGTATGGCGAGCTTCCCAGGCGTGTTGGGGAGAAACCGTCGTGACAAAATTCGAATAGACAATCCCCCCTTTCATGAAATTCAGCGCCCCATGGTTGATATTGTCGCGCAACTGGTGATAGTTGAAATAGTATTCCGGGCGCTGGAGTCCCGTGGCCCACAGGATGTTCGCCCCGGCCACGCCCTGGTGCTTGAAGTTGTGGATGGTATAGCAGGTTCGCTGGTTCTGCATCCCGTGGAACTTGTAGACTTCGGCGAGCAGCACCGGTGCCAGCCCGGTGTGCCAGTCATGACAGTGGATCACGTCAGGGCGTTTGTCGGTCTTCAAGAGGAATTCCATGGCCGCCTTGCTGAAAAAGGCAAACCGCAAGGCTTCATCGTGAAAGCCATAGTATGCTCCCCGGTTGAAGAAGTTGTCGGACGAGTGCGGTTCGATAAAAAAGCATTTGCGCCCATGGACAAACCCGAACCAGACGGAGCAGTGGATGGCCCCCCCATACCAGGGCACCCACAGGTCGGGCATCATAATATGAAGCCCCCAGATCTGGTCATAGCGCATACAGTCATACTTGGGCAAAATGATCTCGACCGCATTCCCCCGGATTTCTAGCTCCCGACTGATGCCAAACACCACATCGGCCAGACCGCCGACCTTGATGACGGGAGCACATTCCGCGGCAAGCATTGTAATGTACACAGGTGTCGCTACCTTTCCACTATTCAACAGCCTCGATCCCAGGAGCATTCACCGCGTTCCGGGCAACGCCGGGGTTCCCCTTCGCGTCGGTTTTTCTGGGGCAACCGTCCTCGCTCATGCTCCGATACCCCAACACGGTTGCAGCAGCAATCCCCTGCTTCCGACCAGGGGACATTATACCATCGTTTTCTTGATTCCTTCGGATGACGGACGAGGGAGGTGGAATGGGGAGGAAAAACGCAACAGGACTACTCAAGACCTGCGCCGATGGTTGGACACACCCTGACACAGATACCCCATCAGAAAGTCAGCACCGGAGGTTTTCCGGAGGAGCAGCCTATCGCACATTTCCCCGAATCTCGCGGGAACGCTCGATAAACCAGCCGGACACCTGGCGGTAGCGGTCTTCGGCCCCCACCAGCAGGAGATTGCTGGCCGACTCTGGCGCTTCAAACCCCATCCCGCCAAGCTCGTTGCTGGCGGCAAAGGTATAGAGCGGCTGGTAGAGGATGATACTGGGCACCAGTTCGACCATCGGTCCTGGAAGCTGGCAGAGATCTGGCGTCGGGTCGCGGAGTCAAGTTCCATCCGTCCTTCGGTGAGCATCCTATCAAGAA
>JAAUSY010000287.1 GCA_012032475.1 Chloroflexaceae bacterium | reverse complement strand
ATGATCTGGCTCACCCAGCGATGGTGGGTCCGTCGTCAGCGAGAGTATTCCCTTTCGCACGCGTTGCCCGCAGTGCAACCGCCCGCCCAGATACCCGCCAAGGGTCAATCGGGCGCAGGTCATCACCCGCCCGCGGCGGGGAAACGTCAAAACTATATGGGAAATGTAAGATTTCGCGATGGTTTTGGTAACTGTATTGACCGGAAAGACAATGTGATTCCGATAGTCTGGATCACCATCATCTCTCTCCTGCTCCTGTGCTACCGTATAGAGAGCGGGAGTTTTTTCTCCTACGATGAGGGCATCTATGGGCAGATTGCCCGCAACACCATAGTCCACGGAACCTATGGTATCCAATATTTTGAGGAGATTATCCCCACGCAGATTTCGGTCGGTCCCACCGTGCTGCTCCCGGTCGCCGCAACCTATTGTCAGTTCGGGGTAGGAATCTGGCAATCGCGTCTCCTTGTTGCGCTGGCCGGCTGGCTCACACTACTGCTCCTCTATAGCCTGGTCTCCAGATTATACCACCGGACCGCAGGCATCATTGCGGCGACTCTGGTGCTCATCGTGTTCTTTCACCAGCGCGGGTTATATGGAGAGATACCAGCGGTCGGGTTTCTGCTGACGGGGGTCTGGTGCTGGTGGCGAGCAATGCAAACGCGGTCGGTGGTGAGCAGTGGCGCGGCAGGGTTGGCCTTCGGCATGATGCTGGTATCCAAGCCGCAAATGCTGCTGGTGGCTCCGGCCTTCGCGGCAGCCCTGGCTGCAAACTGGTGCTACTACCGCTGCTGGCCGCGTATGGTGGCGCTGTGGATGGTGCTGCTCTTCCCGGTGCCCATGCTCCTCTCGTTCCTCTACCAGGGAGGCATGCACGGCGTGCTCGCGTATGGGAAATATATCCTGTACGACCTCACCGACACTAGCAGCGCCAGTGTCTTCCCATCCAGGTGGTGGGTCTTTCTGGGGTCTCACCTGAAGGCCAGGTATCCCCTGTTGCTCATCGGGACGGTCGGGTTGCTCGCGTCGCTGCGCGATTGTCGCGAGCGCAGTGAGCGAGGGCTTGTGCGGGGCACGCTGCTGCTGATGACAATGACAGCTCTGGGGTGGCACATCTTGCTCTCGCCGGGGTGGTATCGCTACGGGGTGGCCGCCTATACGCTGCTGTATCTCTTCATTGCGGTGCGCCTGGTTGACCTGGTGGCGTGGTTGGAACACCGCCTTGCCATCCACCGGCAACGGTTGCTTCGGGCCTTCCAGGGAGGGATACCGGTGGCAGTTCCGCTGGCTCTCTGGCTCCAACTTGCGGCTGCCCCCCCCGCCAACCACGACCTGTTCGCCATGGCTGCGACAATTGAGCAGACCGTCCCTGTGGATGCCCGGATTGAAACCTACGAGTGGTCGCTGGATGTGCTCACGACGAGACGGTATCACCATCCCTCCCTCGCAGAAACCAACCGGCGGGTGCGGTACCTCCGCTTTGGAGAGGGGGAGCCACCGCCAACCTATGACTTCTGGCAGTTCTCTCCCGCCTACCTGGTGATAGGACCGACCGGCAACGAATTGCAGGCCTATGCTGAATGGGCCGGGAGCGAGTGCCTGCACCTGCTCGCCCGGCACGGGCGCTTCGAACTCTACCGCCTGCGCGGAGCGGAGTGTTTTCATCCTGCGCCGCTTCCTTTTCCGCTTCCTCAAGTCCGGTCAGGCCAGTGGTGCATGCGGGGAGCGTGCGTGGTACAATGAAAGGCAATGGGAAATAAAGACAGATAAGCAGGTAGAAACGAGAGAAAACAGGCTATGAGCGATATAACCCATCAGAATGCCCCTCCAAAACCAGAACGTGTCCTGCTCATTGTGGCCCATCCGGATGATATCGAGTTCGGAGTTGCCGGGAGCGTTGCCCGCTGGACGGCAGAGGGCGCACAGGTCAGCTATTGTATTGTGACCGATGGCTCGTCGGGCAGCAACAAGCCGGACACGAACCTGACCGAGCTTATCCAGCAGCGCCAGCGCGAACAACGCGCCGCTGCCGAGAAGGTGGGAGTCCATGAGGTCCGCTTTCTGGGCTACCCCGATGGGGTGTTGCAACCAACACTGGAACTGCGGCGCACCCTGACGCGGATAATCCGCGAACTTCGCCCCGAGCGGGTGGTCTGCCAGGACCCCACCACCGTTCTGGTGGCTGACCGCTACATCAACCACCCGGACCACCGCGCCGCCGGGGAGGCCGCGCTCTATGCGGCCTTTCCCAGTGCCGAGACCCGGCCCATCTTTCCTGAACTGCTAGCAGAGGGCTATGAGCCGCATCACGTCAACGAAGTCTACCTAACGCTCAGCCTTCAGCCCACCACCTATGTGGATATTTCCGACGTAATCGAGCAGAAGATAGAGGCTTTGCTCTGCCATGCATCGCAGGTGGGGGAAGATGCGGCCCACTGGGTCCGCGAGTGGAACGCTGAGATAGGCAAAGAGGCCGGTTGTGCCTTTGCCGAAGGGTTCCGCGTGATGAACCTTCGGCGCGAGGAAGCGTGATAGGGCGTCACTCATCCTGCTTTGTGGTCACCTGGTAGACCTTCCCGTCCCACAGCGAGGTCAGGTAGAGTTCCCCGGCTTCATCCTCGCCAAACGAACTGATGCTCATATCAGTGTCCAGCACCAGGGTGCTCTGCCATTCCCCTGCGCTGGCCTTGCGGAGTACCCAGATTTTGCCGCTGCAATAGTCGGCAAAGAAGTAGATACCCATCAGGGCGGGGAAGGCGCTGCCACGGTAGACAAACCCCCCGGTGATTGAACAGTCACCTCCCTGGTGGGGATAGACCAGCACCGGCAGCGCCAACCCCTCCCGGCGACAGGGGGAGGATTCGGGGTAGCAGGCATGCCCCTCCATCCGGTTCCAACCGTAGTTTTCGCCGCCAGCACTCCCCCCAGGCTGAACATCCAGCTCTTCATAGGCGTTCTGTCCCACATCGGCAATATAGAGGTCCCCCGTTGCGCGGTCGAACGAGAAGCGCCAGGGGTTGCGCAGTCCCAGTGCCCAGATTTCCGAGCGCATATCGTCGCGCCCGACAAAGGGATTATCAGTGGGTATCGCGTAGGGAAAAACCTGCTCAGCATTGGCCGCAACGCCATCAACATCAATTCGCAGGAGCTTGCCCAGGAGCGTTTGCCCATTCTGGGCGTTGCCCCAGGGGTCGCCCGCCGCGCCGCCATCGCCCATCCCGATGTAGAGGTATCCATCGGGGCCGAAGGCCACCAGACCGCCGTTGTGGTTGGCTGCGGGTTGCTCAATGGTCAGGATAACTTCCTCGCTTGCTGCGTCGGCCATATCCGGATGGGATGACACCCGATAGCGGGCCACAACGGTGTGTCCCTCCTGGTTGGTGTAGTTCACAAAAAACTGCCCATTATTCTGATAGGCGGGATGAAATGCAACAGTTACCAAAACCATCGCGAAATCTTGCATTCCCCATTAGAATGGGAGCAATGCCGACTGCTGATAGCGTTGATGTTTCCCCGCCGCGGGCGGTGATGACCTGCGCCCGATGGACCGTAGCGGGTATCTGGGCGGGCGTTCACTGCGGGCAACGCGTGCGAAAAGGAATATCTTGATGGCGACGACCACCATCGCTGGGTGAGCCAGA
>JAAUSY010000099.1 GCA_012032475.1 Chloroflexaceae bacterium | reverse complement strand
GCCGGACGGTCCGGTCTCCCCCGCCGGAGGCGAGCGTCTGCCCATCGGGCGCAAAGGCCACACTATTGACTGACACCATGTGCCCCTGAAACGTGTGCAGAAGTACGCCATCGCACACGCGCCACAACCGCGCCATCTCATCGCCCGAACCCGCCGCCACCGTCTGCCCGTCGGGAGAAAACGCCACACTCGCCACCCACGCCGTTGGGTCGCGCAGCGTGTGCAGCACCCTCCCATCGCTCACGCGCCACAGCTTCACCGTCTTATCTCCCGAACCGGAGGCCAGCGTCCGGCCATCGGGCGCAAACGCCACACTGTTGACCCAGTCCGTATGCTCAAGGAGCGTCTGCATCAGCGCCCCATCTTCAACTCGCCACAGCTTGATCGTCCGGTCCCCGGAACCGGAAGCCACCGTGTGCCCATCGGGTGCAAAGGCCACACTGTTGACCGCCCAGGTATACCCCTGGAGCGCGTAGACCATCGCGCCATCGTTCACGCGCCAAAGTTTCACCATATCGTTGGATACCGAGGCGAGCGTCTGCCCATTGGGCGCAAACGCCACACTGTCCACGTATCCCAGGTCTTCCTGCATCGTCTGAACCAGCGCCCCATCCTGCACCCGGCACACCTTGACCAGGCCATCCGCCGCGCCGGAGGCGAGCGTCTGCCCATCGGGTGCGAAGGCCACGCTGGTAACCCAGGCCGTATGCTCCTGAATTGAGAGCAGCAGGGTGCCATCTTCGACCCGCCACAGCTTCACCGTCACATCGCCCGACCCGGACACCAGGGTCTGTCCATCGGGCGAGAAGGCCACTCCCGTCACATCCGCCGAATGCCCCTCGAAGGTGCGGAGCAGCACCCCATCCTGCACCCGCCACAGCTTGATGGTGTGGTCGCCCGACCCGGACACCAGCGTTTGACCACCGGGCGCAAAGGCCACGCTCGTGACATCCGCCACGTGCCCCCGCAGCGTATGCACCAGCGTCCCATCGCTGACCTGCCACAGATTCACCGTGCGGTCGGCCGAACCAGACGCGAGCACCCGACCATCCGATGAAAAGGCAATGCTGATACCTCCGCGGGTGTGGCCCTGAAGCGTCTGGAGCAAGACGTTATTTTCCAGTTGGAGCAGTTTGATAACATGGTCGCCGGACACATAGGCCAGAATCTTTCCATCGGGCGAGAAGGCCACGCTGTCTATGCCCTCGGTTCGCTCGACTTCATAGATTCTCGTAAACGTACTGGCATCGTACAGGCAGACCCCCACCGAAGAAGCCACCGCAATCAGGGTACCATCCGGCGACCAGGCCACCTTTCGCGGCATACCCTTGCCCACAAACCGCAGCTGCGCGAACCGCTTGGTCGGAGGGTGCTGGGGCCGTATCTCCCCAACACCCCCGTTCCCTTCGCCCGGAATGCCCCTCGCAGTCAGGGGGTGACGCGCCGCGTGAAGCATCGCCCGCAGGGTCACCACGCTGGCAGGTCGCCGCTCCATGCCAGGGGACAGGGTGCCCATCACCACCTCGCTGATTTCCGGAGACACCAGGGGATTGACCCGGTCTATGGCGCAGAGCGGGTCCGGCTGCCCCTGGGCGATGGCGATTGCCCGCAGCAGGCTGCTGACCGGGGGTGTGCCCGTCAACAGGTGGTAGAGCGTTGCCCCCAGGCGATACAGGTCGCTCCGCGGGTCGTTGCTCACGCCTTGAAACTGCTCCGGAGGGGTATAGGGCAGGTGGTGTGGGGGTATCCTGCTGACCGGAGCCGGAGCCATCCCGAAATCTGTCAGCACCACCTTCCCCTCCGGGGACACCATCATCGTCGTGGGCGAGATGTTGCGGTGCGTGACCGTGGGGATATGCTGGTGGAGGTATTCCAGGATGGAGAGGAGTTGTTCGGCCCATTCCAGTACCTCTCCCACCGAACACGCTTCCCCTCGTCGCGCCAACCTCGCCGCGACCGGCTCTCCGCCAGCGTCATCCATCACCAGGAAATACCCTGCTGCGTTGGCGAAATGGTCGGTCACTTTGGGGAGGCCCGTGTGATACAGACTTGCCAGGACCGGCCCCTCCCGCTCAAAGGACTCGCGCAACCGCTGCGCTTCCTGCTGGTCGGGTGCCTCGACGGGCAGTATCCGCCGGACCACCACCGGGGTGCGGGTATACGTATCAATGGCTTCGTAGGATTCTTCGATAGGGCCACTTTCGCGGCAGCGTATCATCACATAGCGGGCTTGCACCAGGGTATTGAGCGCTAGAACTGCCATCGTCAACTCCTCTGCATAGAACTGGTGGGACCTTGTGTGAAGGTATAGTACTCCCTTTCTGGCTTCGTGGCAACCTTGTGCTTCCCCATTGCGTCTTGAACATGGGTATGGTATGCTTTAGCTAAACACCTACCCAGTACCTTTGTGGGAACGCAAGACAAGACGATGCCATGTCGAAAATGAGGCCAAACCCGATGCTCAACGAACAGGATTTGCGCCAGGTGCGCGACTACATCATTGAAATATTGCCCGAACTCCTGCGGGCCGACCCGAAGATTGCCACGACCATCGAAGGTATCCTGGCCGAGCACTTCCCGCGGCGAGACGAGTTTGCCCGCATGCTGGAGACATTTTCGCAGTTATCGGATGAAGTCAAACAACTGCGCGAGACCCTCCAGGGCTATGTCGAGCAAAATGCGCAGCAGATGGCCGAGATGCGCCGCGAGGCCCAGGAACGCGCCGACGAGCATGCGCGGCGCATGGAGGAAATCCGCCGCGAGGCCCAGGAACGCGCCGACCGCCATGAGCAGCAGATGACCGAGATGCGACAGGAGATGGACCAGCGCTTTGCTGAGCACGCCCAGCGCATGGAGGAAATCCGCCGCGAGTCCCAGGAACGCGCCGACGAGCATGCGCGGCGCATGGAAGAAATCCGCCGCGAAGCCCAAGAACGCGCCGACCGCCACGAGCAGCAGATGGCCGAGGTGCGCCGGGAGATGAATGAGCGCTTCGAGCAGGTAGACCAGCGCTTCAAGCAGGTAGACCAGCGCTTCGAGCAGATAGACCAGCGCTTCGAGCAGGTAGACCAGCGCTTCGAGCAGGTAGACCAGCGCTTCGAGACCACCGAAAGAACCTTGCTCGACATCAGGCGGAGCATCCATCAGATACAATCCATTCAGGCCGACATGCTGAGACGCATGGATCTGCGGGATGCGTGGTTTCAGGTTACGGTTGGAGATATGGGCAACGCCAAGGGTCGTAACCTGGAAGATACCTTTGCCCTGGCGCTGCGCTACGGGCTGCAAAACCCGGATATTATGCCAGAAAGCATTCGGCTGCGGCAGAAATTGGTTGACCGAGAGGGATATGCCTTCAAGCGAGGCTTTTCGACGGAGATTGACCTCATTGCTGAAGATGGGTTTCTCAGCGTCTTTGAAGTCAAGGCCACCGCCGATGCCGACGATGTGAATCTGTTTGCCCTGAAAGTTGAGCTTGTGGCTGCCCAGAACCCCAACCAACAGGTCCGGGGGATTCTGATTTCGCTCGGAGCTAGCGACGAGGTGCGCCAGCAGTGCAACGAACACGGGGTGCTCCTGCTCAACTGAGGGGAAGGGGAATGAATGGAACCGAAGATGAGCGCGACGTGTGCATGTTGCGGAGCCTTGCTCACAGGCCGCTACTACACCATCCCTGGCAACGACGCTTGCTACTGCCAGACCTGCATCAAGACACGACCGCGGTGCGAAAGCTGTGGCGTGCCGCTTGGCTCCCACCACTGGAAGCTGCACGATGGGCGGCTCCTGTGTCCTCAGTGCCACAGCACCGCCATCTACGACCCGGCGATTGCCCTGGCCGTCTTCCAGGAAACGGTGGATGGCCTGGTCTCGCACCTCGGTATGCGGCTCAATGTAGGGGTTGCCTTTCGCCTGGTTGATGCGCCAACCCTGCACAACCTGCGACAGCAGAGCCACCGCCTGCCCCCTGGATATTCCCCCGGTCAGGATATCCGCACGTTGGGACTCTACGTGCGCAACGGCCACATCCGCGTCATCTATATGCTCTACGGGTTGCCACGGCTGACCTTTCGGATGACGGTTGCCCATGAATATGCTCACGCCTGGCAGGGCGAACAATGCCCCCTGCTCGAAAACGAGGTCCTGCGTGAGGGCTTTGCCGAATGGGTGGCGTTCTATCACCTGCTCTGGCTCGGTGCAACCAGAGCCGCCCGGCGGATGCTCGAATCGTTCCACCCCTATCGCCCGGCCCTGGAGCATATGTTTGACCTGGAACGGAAGTTTGGGAGGGCGGGACTGATTGACTACCTCAAACGGGCCGAGTGACCAGCAATTGCCGCGATGAATTTTACCCCTGAGCAGCACGACGCTATCTTCCTGGATGGAAACCTCATCGTTATGGCCGGGGCCGGCAGCGGCAAAACCCGCGTCCTCGTTGAGCGCTACCTCCGCCTGCTGGTTGAGCGGGGCCGGGCAGCACCGGAGGGAATGCTTCCGTCCGGGTGGGCTTCTTCCATTCTTGCCATCACCTTCACCGATAAAGCGGCCCGTGAGATGCGGGACCGCGTCCGCACCACGGTTGAGCAGCGGGCGCGGGCGGCTCCCCCTACCGAACGACCATTCTGGGAAGAACTCCGTGCCGCCGTCGAGGCAGCCCGCATCGGAACCATCCACGGCTTTTGCGCGACGCTGCTGCGCCACCAACCTGCCGAAACAGGACTGGACCCCCACTTTACGGTCCTTGACGAAGCGGATTCTGCGGTGTTGCTGGCCGAAAGCGTGGATAGTGCGCTGAGCGAGGCGATTTCCACCCCGACCACGGTTTTCGAAGAGTTCAGCCCGCACGAACTCCAGACCATCCTGCTTACCCTGGTCAAGGGCGGCTCCAACGTTCGGGCCGCCCTCGAAGGACTGCCGGACAGCCCGGACGCTCTGCTCAACAACTGGCGTGAGCGCCTGGAAACGCTCCGGACCGCCGTGGTAGAGGAGATGTGCAGCCACCCATCCTGGAGACAAGCCCTGGCAACCCTGCATCAACTGGTGGCGGAGGCTCCCCCCGATGACCATATCGGGAACCAGGTCTGGCAACTGGCCGCGGCGTTTCCCCTGTCGCAGCCTCCTGGCACGCTGCCGTTCTCCCGTCTGGACCGCATCAATCTCCAGGGAGGCAGCAAGAGCGCCTGGCCCGGCGGAGCCGACGATCTGAAGGCTGCCCGCGAGGCACTACGGACGCTACGCGAAACCTACCGCTCCCACCAGTCCCTCCTGGATGCCACCCCCGGCAGCGCCCTCGAACAACGCGCCGCTCAGGTTACCCTGGACCTGGCAAGGCTCTACCGGATGGTGCAGGAGCACTACACCCGCCGCAAAGCCATCCGGGAAGCCCTGGACTTTGACGACCTGGTGCGCCGCACCCGCGAACTCCTCGAAACCTGCCCATCGGTGCGGTTTCGCTGGCAGGCCGAGCTATCCGCCGTGCTGGTAGACGAATTTCAAGATACGGACGATGAGCAGCGAGCCATTATCTACGCGCTGACCGGGCTTGCTTGCCCGCCCCAACCCCCCCCCGACCGACCCGCAACCTCCCGACCCTCCGCCACTCTTCGTTGTTGGAGATGGCAAACAGTCTATCTACCGCTTCCGTGGGGCAGATGTGAGCGTTTTTCGCCTGGTCGAAACGGACCTGCTGGCCCGGCAGGGGCAGGCAGTGCGCATGAACACCTCCTTCCGCTCCCACGCACTGCTCCTCGAATGGGTTAACCTCGTCACAGGAAACATGCTCGCCCGCGAACGCCCGTTGCAACCCTATGAAATCCGGTTCGAGCCGCTGCTCGCCCACCGGAAGCACCCGGACTATCAGCGGTGTGTGGAACTCCACATCGCCGCCAACCTGCCCGGTGCCTCCTCCTCGCCCGCTCGTTCCGCTTCCGCGCTTCCCGATGACGATGGCTCCGCTCAGGTAGTTGAGCAGGATGAGCAGATGGGGGACCCCCTCGCGCTCCACACCGAAGCTCGCGCCCTGGCTGCCCGTATCAAAGCTCTCGTAGCCGGCAGCGACGGAAACCTGGTCTGCGACCACGCCGCGGGCCGGGCACCTGGCGTCTCCCCCACTACGGCGATATCGCCCTGCTGCTGCGGACCTCGACCGTCTTCGAGCGCTACGAGCAGGCATTGCGGAACGAAGGCATCCCCTACCTCACCAGCGCCGGGCACGGCTACTACGGGCGCAAAGAAGTACAGGACCTCATCCACCTGCTCTCGGTGCTCAACGACCCCATGGACGACCTGGCGCTGGTTGGGGTTTTGCGCTCGCCGCTCTTCGCGCTTGACGATGCGGCCCTGGTGCGTCTGCGCTTTGCCAATCCCCACAGCCTGTGGGATGCCCTGATGTCTCCCGACCCTGCGGACCCTTCAGCTTCCCCCGACCCCCGACGAGACTTTGCCCGCGACACCCTGCGAGAACTGCATGCCATCCGCGGTCAGCAAACCGTGGTCGAACTGCTGCGCCGAACCCTGGCAATGACTGGCTATCTGGCAACTATCAGTGGTCTACCCGATGGCGAACGGCGGCGGGCGAATGTTGAAAAACTCCTGCACGTCGCCCGCCGCATGGGCAGCACCGGACTGGGCAACTTTACCAGCTACCTGGACCGCCTGCTCCAGGCCGAAGCCCGCGAGGGGCAAGCCCCCCTGGAAGCCGAGGGCAGCGTTCGGCTGATGACTGTCCATGCCAGCAAAGGGCTGGAATTTCCCATCGTCGTGCTGCCCGACCTGGGCCGCAACCCTCCCAACCAGCGCAACTATTGCCTTGCCCGGCGAGCCTGCGGGGTGGCGCTGCGCCTGCGAAGTGAGACGGGCGAATGGTCCTATCCGGCGGCCTACCAGTCGGCCTGGTGGGAAGAGCAGCGCATGGAACGGGCCGAGCGCGAGCGCTTGCTCTATGTGGCGCTGACCCGCGCCCGCGATTATCTCATCCTGAGCGGTCCCGCGGCCCGGAAAAGTGGCGAGAACTGGATGAGCTATCTGCTGTGGGCCCTGGGGGTTCCCTGGGAGGAGGGCGGGCCCCCCGCGGGTATCCACGGGGCCATGGAGGTCTGGTGGCACACCGAATGAATATCCTCTATCTCGATCCCTACCATGGCGGCTCCCACGCGGCCACCGCCGAAGGCTACGCTGCCTACAGCCGCCACGCCATCACCCTGCTCACGCTGCCCACCACCGGGGGGTGGCGCTGGCGTATGCGGGGAGCGGCGGTGACCTTTGCGCGGATGGTCCGTGAACGGGCAGCGCTCATGCCCACGCCCGACCTGGTTTTCACAACGGATATGCTCGACCTGGCCGTGTTCCGGTCCCTCACCCGCGATAGCTTGCCCCCCCACCTCCCCATGGTCGTCTACTTCTTCGAGAACCAGTTGACCTACCCCCTGCCACCCGAACGCCCCCGCGACCTCAGCTTTGCCTGGACCAACTACACCACCGCGCTCACCGCCAACCGCGTGCTGTTCAACTCCGACTTCCACCGCCGCTGGTTCACCGAAGCGCTGCCGGGGTTGCTGGGGCGCTACCACGATTATCAGGAGCGCGAGACGATTGCGATTATCGGCGCAAAAAGCCAGGTGCTCCCGACAGGCATAGACCTCCAGCGCCTCGACCTCCCTCAACCGCTCCCCCCTCCCGGCACTCACCCACCGGTGATTCTCTGGAGCAGCCGGTGGGATTACGACAAGCAACCGCAGGTGTTCTTCGAGGCTCTGGAAGCGCTCGAAGCCCGTGGAGCCGACTTCCGTCTCATCGTTGCCGGTGAAGCGGTTGACCCCCATACGCCGGAGTTTGTCGCCGCACGACAGCGGTGGTCCCCACGCCTCATCCACTGGGGCTACCCCGCCGATACCGCCACCTACCGCCGCCTGCTGCACCAGGCCGACATCATCGTCAGCACGGCCATCCAGGAAACACTTGGCATTGGTTTGCTCGAAGCGCTCTACTGCGGGTGCATTCCCGTGCTCCCGCACCGCCTGGTCTACCCGGAGTTGCTCCCGGACCGGTTCCACGCCAACTGTCTGTATACCACCTTTGCCGACCTGGTGGAGCGGCTGTCCCACGCGGTGCAGCAGTGCGCCGGACTGAAGCGCCACGACTGGCGGGCGCTTGCGGCTCCCTACGACTGGGCGCGGATGGCTCCGCGCTACGATTCGGTGGTGGAGGAGGTGGCCCTCCGCGCCGGGCATGGTGGGTGACGACCTGAGTTCGGGGTCAGTGGATATCTCATCTCTCATCATGGATCCCACGGTGCCTGGCTTTCTAGCATCTTCTGCCGCTCCGCTGCGGTCATGAGGCCAAAGTTTCCGTCCACCCGATTCAGGTAGATGACCTGTTCGCCAACCACCGAGAGAACCAGGTCATTCCGCTCATCGTCGTTCATATCCCGTAACTCGATATGCGGCACTTCTCGGCCCGAATCTCCAAACAGGTAGGGTCCCTCAAGCCGGGTCAGGCGGTTCATATCGCTGGCCGGGATGACCAGGATATGGACCTGTCCGTCCAGGTTAAGCGCCACCACCAGCGTGGGAGCCTCCGGGCGATCTCCCAGAAAGGCATAGCCGCTGGTCGTGGTGAGGTGCGGGTTGCCGTAGCGCATATCTGCCAGCACCGCCTGCACCCCGGTGAGCAAGCGCCCGACGAACACCGAGGAGGCCAGGAAGACCAGCAGGTACGTCACAACGAGCAGCACCAGATTGCCCATTCCCCGGCGCTCTCTTTGGTAGGCCTTCTGGTAGGCCTTGTTGCTGCCATGGGTCAGTTCGCGCAGCACCATTGCCATCGGTATCACCCCCTTTCGCTCTTTCTGCCGCCGGTCCCCAGATGATGTTTCTGATGCCAGCGATGCGTGCCACGGCTCGTCGTGCCTCACCACTGCCAGACGAGGACCAGAACAAAAACATCCGTTCTTTTTTCAGACGACCGAAGCAGGGAAAAGGTTTCGCCCCCCGCGAAGCTGCTGGCCCGCTCTGGCTCCTTACCGTTCTGGTGGGGGTGGGGTTCCCAGGCCGGTCAGGTGCAGCTTCACACAACTCCGCTCGCGGATGTGCTCCATCGTGAGCGTGTCGGCGACCGCCGCAAGGTTGGCCCACGTCGGGTGGTGCGTACACACCACCGTGAGCAAGTCTATGGCTTCGAGCACCAGCACGTTGGGGTTGGTCGTGGGGACCAGAGCACTCTGAGCATGCACTCCCCCGCTCCCCAGAGCAAAGGTGGTCCGCTTCCACGAACCATCGGCAAATATCGTGTAGGAGCGCAAGAGACCCTGGTAGGGTGGCGAGAAGATGGCAAACATCCGGGCTGAGAGTTCGGGAACCCACGGTGGCGACCTTTCGCCGGGGGGTACCTGACTGGCGGAAACTGGCCGGGTATCATAGGCCAGTTCGGTATCGAGCATGAGCCTGACCGTGGGATAGTTCTTATTGCTCACCTCAAACTGATTATCGTCAATCCGCTGCATCTTGACCAGCACTTCTTCGAGCACCAGGCTTTCTTGCTCGATGAGTTCGAAGACCTGGTAGAACGTGCTGATGAAAGTTCGGGCCCGCTCCCAAATCTGCTCCTGGGTTTCGCGGTCGGTCTGGATGGCGTGGTCAAGCCGCCGCAAGGCTTCGCGAAAGCGCTTCTGTGCTTCTGACCCAAGCGTTATCCGCGTTATCATGGTGTCGCTCCTGTTCCTGGTCTGGTTGCCTGGTTCCGTTCCATTCCATTCTATAGTCCATCATACCACACCCGTGGCGAATGACTGGCGACGAGTTGTGGTATGATGGAGGGACAAGCGCCGCCATGGGGGTTTCACGGAGCAGGACGGTCGTGCCAGGACCCGAAATCCAGGTTCATCTTTATGATAGCGAAGAGGAGATGCTCCGGGCCTTGCGCCATGGCGACCCGGACGCCTGCACCTGCCTGGTCAAGCGGTTTGCCTCGCTGGTCTATGCCCAGGCGATGCGCCTGCTCACCGACCCGGACGAGGCCGAGAGTGTGCTCCAACTGACGTTCTTCAAAGCCTGCGACAAGATCCGGGCTTTTGATGGGCGGAGCGGGCTTGGCACCTGGTTGTACCGCATTGCGACGAACGAAGCCCTGATGGAGCTGCGCCGCCAGCGGGTCGTGACCACCTCGCTCGATGCGGTCGAAGAAACGCTTCAGGCCAGCGAACTGCCCCAGAACCGCGGAAGCTGGATGGTTGACCCCTCTCAGGCCGCGCTGAACAGCGAACTCCGCGACTATCTTCATATGGCGCTGGTGGCGCTCCCGGAGAGTCTGCGTGTGGTCTTTGTGCTGCGCGAAGTGCAGGGGTTGAGCACCGCCGAAACGGCCCGCAGGCTTGGGCTGAAGGAAAACGCTGTCAAGGTGCGCCTGCATCGCGCCCGGCTGCGGCTCCGCGAATTACTCACCGGATATTTGTGGCCTGTGACGAGCGACGAGTGACGACATTCATCACCCGTCACTCGTCACCCGTCACCCATTGCTGGTATGGTATCACCGCATGGGCAGGCCAGTGGGGCCGGTAATCGGCGCATTGAAGAGGATTTCTTCATCCACCAGGAGCGGCCCCCAGGCCATCGCGGCGAGAATAATCATCACCCCAAGCCACATCCACCAGTTTTCCAACCACAGCGGCAGGCGAGTATCGCCCTCGGTCGAGATGGGGACCTGGTTTTCGGTGAGCGGCTTGCGCGAGAAGAACAGCGTTCCGACCAGGTTTGTGTAGAGCAGAATGACGCTGATGAGTAGCAACCCGCCTCCGATGGCGGTGGTGTTCAGCCAGACAGACGCTTTCTGGAAGGCCAGGGCTGTTTCATCGCCAAAGTAGGGAGCATTGGCAAGATCGGTGCGGCGGATAACCCCGCCAACTCCCGCGGCTCCCATCCCATGCCCAAACAGGATCATCCCCCCGACCCAGGTGGCGACCTGGGCCAGGGCTGCCGTGCGGCTCCACAGCACGCGCCCACGCAGCAACGGAACGAACCAGTAGAGCATCCCGATGTAGGTGAGCATCACGGCGCTGGCAAGCGTCATATGGAAGTGGGCAGGCACCCAGGAGGTGTTGTGGAGCGCAATGTTCAGCGTGAACGAAGCGTGAATCATGCCGCTGAACCCGCCAAAGATGAACATGAACAATCCGCCAATCTGCGCCGTGACGACGGGATTTTTCCAGTCCTGCTTCCACAGCCAGTCGAGCCGTCTCGTGGCTCCGTGTTGCCGACCAGCTCGTTCCAGGGCTGCGCCAATGTTAAACGCGGTAAGCAAACTGGGGACGATGACCACGAATGTCAGCACGGTGTGGACGAACTTGGCAACCTGGCTAATGCCCGGATCGGCCAGCAGGTGATGTACGCCGACGGGAAGCGAGAAGATTGCCAGCATCAGAAAGGCGACGCGCCCCAAAAGCTGGCTGAAGAGGCGGCCCCCGGCCTGAGCGGGCAGCATCGTATACCACGAGATATAGGCCGGGAAGAGCCAGAAATAGACCAGCGGGTGGCCGAAGAACCAGAAGAGAATACGCGCCAACTGCGGGTCCGTTTTTTCAATCCAGCCAAAAGAGGCCGGGATGAGCATGGAGAACATCAGGAGGGCAACACTGGTGGTGGCGAAGCACCACATCAGGAAATTCGACATCACCCCGAAGACGGCCAGGGGGCATCGTTTGCCGGGGTTGTCCCGCTTCCAGCCGGCGTAGGTCATAAACAGGTTGGTTGCGGCCATCCAGGTTCCGACAATGAGCAGCGTCAACCCCAGGTAGAACCAGGGTTGCGCGGTGAGCGGCGTATAGAACGTGTAGAGCACGCTCGACCGGCCCTCTATCATGATGGCATAGGCGGTGGCGAGCAGGCCAGCGATCATCACGACAAAGGCGAGCCACGCCAGGCCTGGCTTCCAGAGGGGGCGTTGGAGCGACCGTTGCATGACGAAGTAGGCATGCCCGACGATGAAGAGCACGGTGAAGAAGAGGGCGTTCATGACCCCATGGACTGTCAGCGCCTGGTAGTAGAAGCTAAAAACGGGGATTTCCCATTCCGGAAACATTGCCACAAAGCCCGGCGAGCGGCTGAATGCCTGGAATGGTCCCATCAGGATGCCCGGAAAGAGCGCCAGCAGGGCCACCAGGATGTGCGACCCGATCAGCCAGCGTTCTTCTTTCAGCATCGAGAGCGGCGGGAAGGTGAGCCGCGCCAGTACGGGTCGGTCAATGGTTTTTGCTCTTTGCATCGTTTCCCATCCTCATTTTTCCTCATCTGAATCCGAATCTGAAGGCGCTTCAACGATAAGGTCCGCGACCATGGTGTGGTGCCCCGACCCGCAATATTCATGGCAGAGGATCTTGTAGGTGCCTGGTTTCTGAAAGTGGGTGGTGATACGGGCGACATGCCCAGGCAGCAGCATGAGGTTGACGTTGTGTTCTTCAATGAAGAAGCCGTGGGTGACGTCTTTGCTGGTTACAAAAAACGTGACCTCTGCGCCTCTGGGGATGCGGATTTCGTCCGGGGTAAAGAACCAGGTCTGAGCCAACACATGCACGTGATACTTGTTCCCGCCCATGTGGCGCACGCCTGGTTCGGCAAACTCGGTTTCTTCGATCTCCGCCGGGTCAAACTGCTCGTAGGGGGTGGGCAAGCGCACCTCGAACAGAAACGCGGTTACCAGCAAGACCGCGCTGAGCGAACCGATTACCACAGCGATGGCGAGCATCCAGAACCGTTCGAGCTTATCAATATGCATGGGAGAACCTCGCTACCTCCGTTCAATGATGATCAACCAGACATACGCCCAGTAGATGACGTAGCCGCTCAGCATGAGCATGACGAAGGTCAATGCTCCCTGGGGAACGAAGGTCCCTTCGGCTTCGTCGTGTTCCTCAACGAAGCCGGTGTCAGGAAATGCTTCTTTCATCACCCCTCGGACGACGAAGATGGGGGTCTCGGCCAGATCCGCATCGGTGTTCACCTCTCGTGGTCGTTCTTTGTGGCCGGGGGTGGTTTCCGACGGTGTTTGCGCCATGGCTCGTCTCCTTCCGGTCCTTCCTGATACCAAACTGAGTGTGATAAGGAATGATACGATGTCGTTGGGGACCATTATACTCCATGCGGTAACGGTTTCTTTCGGGCGCTGCTGGTGTGCCCCCCGGTGACGCGTGAGGAGCGATGCGGGCAAGGGGGACAAAAAGCGTCCCGGCGGAACAGGGACCTGCTCCGCCGGGACTTTTATCATCAAGAGAGCGACTTTCGCACGATTACAACAGAAACACCCTGGCACCTACGAGGACGCAGTATGTGGGGACTGTTGCCTGATTATCCGGTCATGGGACCATCCGACTTTAATCGTCGTCCTTGTCAATCTGGGTCTTGCCGTAGAACCAGGAGAACACCGTCGGAAGAATGATAACCGCCATCATCATGTACAGTACCGGGTTGCCAACACCGAAGTGATTAATCGCATGCAGGTCAGCTGTTTGCAGAGACCAATCCATCGTACTACCTCCTGAGAATGAATATGACTACTCATAGTACCCAGACACTCCCCAGGAATGAGATCACCGTGAAGCGCCTTTCCCTCGATCTGCCGCGAAACTACCTCCGAGCGAAATATGTGCCTACGAAAAGGAAGGACTAAGGCCTGACTCGCAGGGTAGAGAGACATAGCTACCGGAATATTCCTCGCTGCATCCCCTTTGCGTCCTCATCATCCAGGTATCAGAGACCCGTTCTTTCCGGCTCCTGCCGTTCAGAAGGACGGACCTTCAGGTTCTCCGATCCCCACAAACCCGTTTGAGCCTTTCTTACCCTCCTTAGATTCTTTCACCCGAATGTACGTCTCGTGCAGCGTACGGTTGTATTATACCACAAATTGTTGTTTATTGCGAATAATGCAACCGGCCATCCCGACCGTTCTTTTCCGCCTTTTTCCCTGTTTGTTCCGTCGGTCTGAAGTGACAATTTCCTCATTCCAAAGGGACAAAAAGGTCCGTCTCAACGCTGCTTCCCTGGCTTTTTTTCGTCCTTCTGGTGGTTTTTTGCGCGCAAAAAATCCCCCAATTTCATTCCGGAATATTTTTATCAGAAGCAATCCTCTGGGCAACGGTCTTGCCAGAGAGCACTACGAGGGGGATTCCGCCACCTGGATGGGTCCCGCCTCCGACAAAATAGAGCCGTTTGATTCTGGGGGCCCGCATGGATGGGCGCAGGAACGCACTGAAAGGATTGTTCGATGCCAGGCCGTAGATGGCCCCCCGCGCTGAGTGGTAGTAGTTCTGCATATCCTGGGGGGTCATGATCTTTTCAAAAACGATGTGGTGTTGGAGCTGGTGCAGCCCCATCAGTTCGAGTTTTCGGACGATCTGGTTGCGGTAGCCCTCGGCTTCTCGTTTCCACGAAACCCGGCCATTGAGCGGGGGGGCATTCACCAGGACAAACAGGTTCATGTGGCCTGGTGGGGCGTGCGATGGGTCGCTCAGGCAGGTGGTGCAGACATAGATGCTTGGGTCGGCGGCGGGAACGCCCTTCTCGAAGATGGCGTCAAATTCCAGCGGGTAGTCTCGATTAAAGAAAATGGTGTGGTGGGTCAGTTGTTCGTAGCAGGTGTCAACCCCAAGCAGCAGGATGAACCCGCTCGCGGAGGCCTGGAGTTTATCCAGGGCGGTTGCCATGTGCTCCTGACCCGGCAGCAAGTGCTGGTAGGCGTAGAGCGGGTCGGCGTTGACAACCACACACGAGCCTTCGATTTCCTGCCCATCTTTGAGGCGCACCCCTCTGGCTTGCCCGCTACGGACCACTATCTCGCTCACTTCTGCCCGGGTCCGGATCTCTATCCCCAACTCTGCCGCGAGACGCAGCAGGGCCCGGGCCAGTTGATACATCCCCCCGCGAATGTACCAGCCGCCGTAGATGAATTCGACGTAGGCAATGATGTTGAACGTTCCGGGCGACAGGTAGGGAGACGACCCATTGTAGGTGGGGTAGCGGTTGAACATTTGCCGCAGGTGGGGGCTGTTGAAGAATTGTCCGAGCGTGGCGTCAACATTGCGGAACGCATCAATGCGCAGGCCATCGCTCAACAACTGCGGTTTGAGAAAGTCCGTAAACCCGCGGAAGGGTTGGTAGAGGAACGGTTCGGCCACCCGGTCGTAGACCTGGGCGCAGCGCGCCACGAAGCGGAAGAAGTTGGTGACATCCGATGGGCTGATCCGTTCGATTTCCTTGACGAGCTGCGGGACACACTGCGAGGTGTTGAATTGCGTTCCATCGGGCCAGCAACAACGAAACATCGGTTCGACCAGGGAGATATCCAGGTAGTCTTCGAAGTTCCGCTGCGCTGCGGCAAAGAGATCCCGCACGATCCATGGCATGGTGAAGAGCGAAGGCCCGGTGTCGAAGGTGTAGCCCGCTTCTTGAAGGAGGTTGAGCTTGCCACCGACCCGTTCATTCTTCTCTAACACCAGCACCCGCCGCCCTTGCGCTGCCAGGTATATGGCTGACGCCAGGCCTCCGACCCCACCACCCACAATAATGAAAGGTAACGTCATAATACGTGCATTTTTCCAACTAGGAAGCCACTCCGGAAGGAAGCTCTATCTCTGTTTCCCTCCAGAGTGGCGCATCACGAGGATTGCTTCTCCCTGGTGCGGTTCAATGTTCCCTCCGTATGCCGAAACGGTTTGAATTTCCATGGATGGTATCTGGCAGCACCCGGAAGAAGAAGCCATCTCGCGCTGTTTCGACCAACCAGTTCCAGATTATCGGGTCATGGCTCAGCGTCCCAGGGAGCCTGCACGCTGAGCGGGAACCTGCGCTTGCCCTGCTACCACTGTTTGGCTTTCTTGGATTTGGCTTTCGATACCTTCTCGACGTATGACTGGCCGTAGTACCACGAAAACACGGTTGGGATGATGATCATCGCCATCATCAGGTACAGCACCGGGTTGCCCAATTCAAAGTGGTTCACTTCGTTCCGCATGATCGGAATGGCCGATATTTCGGGAGACAATCCACTCGGCTCAAGCGTGTCGAACGGGGCGGTTTTCAAGGACCAATCCATATCCTACCTCCTGAATCTATTCAGACCGGCTGCTCAAAAAAGGTACGGGTCTGTGCAATCATTCTGCTCTTGAGCGCACACCAGCATGCTTTCCCTTTTCATCTCATATGCCATACGATCTGTCTGTGCCCCTCGCGACCTTGATGCCATCAGGAGCCATGGAAAACATCCATGCTGTTCTGCGCTGTTCTCACACGATTGCACCTTCATACCATAACGTATGAGAACGCTACGCTTTTGCATTATATCACAAAAACTTGTCTGATGCAATAACTGCGGTCACTCTGCGGCAGCCGTGGTATCGCTTCGGGTGCGGCATTTTACCATAAAATGGGGCGGTCGCCCTGGTTCGAGGGGTCCCCTTGCCAGGTCACGCTTCTTCTGGTATAATCAGCGAAGTGTGTGCCCCCATAGTCTAGCGGCCCAGGACGTCACCCTTTCAAGGTGAAGATCGCGGGTTCGAATCCCGCTGGGGGTACCAGTTTCCTTTTCCCCATTGCGTCATTGGTGGTGCCAGATCGAGGACGGGGAGGGCGACGTCCCCCACCTCCACCAGTTTACCCACAGAGGCAATCGCCATTTCTGCCATGACAACAGGCGAAACGCCTCCCCCGCTTCAAACGGGGGGAAAGTGTCCCGACAGGATAGCCACCCCCGCCTGGGCGCGGGGCGACGATAATTGAGCGGCCTATGCAGTTGGTAAGGTGCAACAATGACGACTGATATCCAGGTCATTTCCTCTGAAACGGCGGGGTCATCCCACCCCCGACGGGTCCAGCAGCGCCCGGGCCCGCCCCAGAAAGTCCGCCTCGCGGCGGTCGGCGTCGCGGTGCAGCCGCGGGGGATACCAGAAGACCTGGTCGCGCAGCAGGGTCGCGTAGACCATCTGCTCGTCCGCCCGCAATGCCGCGCCTGCCAGCCGTCGCCCCCCCCAGGTCCCGCAGCGTGGGGACTTCCAGCAGGTGGGTGAGGTGGACCGCAACCGCGGCGTCCAGGGCACGGGCCACG
>JAAUSY010000286.1 GCA_012032475.1 Chloroflexaceae bacterium | reverse complement strand
CGCTCCCCGCAACGCCTCCTACAAGGTGGTCATCGGCGAAAGCGCCCGGTCTGCCGACGGGGTATCCCTGAAGGGTCCCTACCAGTTCCGCTTCGCCACCCAGGGCTATCTAAAGGTGGGGCAGGTCATCCCGGCGGATGGAACCCCTGACGTGGCAACCGATACGGCACTGACCGTGATATTCAACCGGCCCGTCGTCGCCCTGACGACGGTCGAGCAGCAGGACACCCTGCCGCATCCGCTCACATTCAGCCCGGACGTTGAAGGCACGGGCGCGTGGCTCAACACCTCGGTGTACGTATTTCAGCCCTCTGAGCCGCTGGAGCCGGGCACCACCTACACCGTCGGTGTGGCTGATGACCTCCAGGACGTGATTGGCAACCCGATGCAAGAACCCTATAGCTGGAGCTTCACCACCGCACTGCCGCCCGAAGTCGAAGTGGTCTCGGTGTTCCCGTTCAGTGGCTCCGACCTGGTGCCCATTGAGACGACCATAACCGTGCAGTTCGACCAGCCGGTAGACCCCGCCTCGGCACAGTCGGCCTTCCAACTCCGTTCGGATGGCGGGAGCAGCGTTGCGGGCGATTTCCAGGTAGTCGGCACCGGCGCGACCCTCGTCTTTACGCCCACGCAGCAACTCGCGTTCAACCGCCAGTACACGATTGACCTCACTGCGGGGGTGGAGAGCGCGTCCGGTGGCCGTCCGCTTCCCACCGCCTATCACGGAACCTTCACGACCGTGCCGCTGCCGCGCATCACCGGCACCGACCCCACCGACGGCAACACCCAGGCCCCCTACTACACCGGCTTTACCATCTTCTTCAACACGCCCATTAACCCCGCCACAGTGATGCCTAACCTCCAGATGACCCCACCCTTCTCCCCCACCCAGGTCTATACATACTTCAGCCCGTATGACCGTTCGTTCCACCTGCACTTTGACGTGCGCCCCTCCACGAGCTATACCGTCCACATCGCGCCGGATATCACCGACCCCTACGGCAACGCCACCGGCCAGACGCTCGATGTACACTTTCGCACGCAGCCGCGCCCACCCTCCGCCAACCTCGTCACGCCCGGAGCCGTGGGCACCTACAGCGCCTATAACCCGACCCGCGTAGGGTTGCGCACCGTCAATCTGTCACAGGCATCGTTACGGTTGTATCGGATGGAACCAGAAAGCCTGTTCGACAGCTTCTACGGCGACCAGATACCCGGCAACGCCGTGCTGCTCCGCGAGTGGCAGGAGCCAATCACCACATCGCCCAGCGAAGAGAACCAGGGGATGCCCACGGTGAGCCGGGCGAACCTGGCCGAAGACGGCGGAGCGCTTGAACCGGGGGTCTACCTGCTGCTGCTTGAGCGGCCCGACGCACCGCACTACCCGGACCGGCATGTCCTGGTCGTCTCGCCCATCAACCTGACGCTCAAGGCCGGCGAACGCGACGCGCTGGTGTGGGCCAATGACCTCCAGAGCGGCCAGCCGGTGCCAGACCTGACGGTAGATTTCTACGACTCCAGCAGTCGCAACCTGCTTGGCACCGCCACCACCGACCAGGACGGCGTGGCCCGCGTGGAGATAGACCGCCTTCAGAACCGGGGCGTGATTGCCATTGCCCGCCAACCCTTCTCTGCTGCCGACACCAACTGGAGCAACGGGGTCAGCCCGTGGGACTTTCAGCTCCCCACCACGTCTGATCTGCCAGAAATGGCCGCTCATATCTACACCGACCGACCCATCTACCGACCCGACCAGACGGTCTATTTCAAGGGGGTGCTTCGCAACGAGGACGACGCTCGCTTCAGCCTGCCCGTCATCTCTGGCCCCGTTGAGGTCATCGTCATGAACCCGGCCCGCGAAGAGGTCTACCACGAAACCCTGCCCGTGAACACCTATGGAACCTTTCACGGGGAACTGGCACTGCCCGAAAGTGCAACCCTCGGCTCCTACACCATCCAGGTCAACGTGAACCGCGGCAACGAGGGAGACCGTATGTTCTGGTCGGAGTTTGAAGTCGCCGCTTACCGGGCGCCGGAGTTTCAGGTGGAGGTCAAGCCGCAGGCCGACGAAATCGTCCGCGGCACCCCGCTCCGCGCCACCGTCGAAGTTGCCTACTTCTTCGGGATGCCGGTGGAGAACGCGCCGGTGGTCTGGACCGTCAGCGCCGTGGACTACCGCTTTGCTCCGGCCCAATACGGGCGCTATCAGTTCGGCCCCAACGACGACCCGTGGTTCTGTTGGGAGTGCTGGTGGATGCCGGGAGCCACCCCGGAGCCTATCATGAGCGGCAGCGGTACCACCGACGGGCAGGGACACCTGACTATTGACCTGCCTGCCGACCTGAAAGACCGCCAGGGCCTCCCCATCAGCGACAGCGTGCGCCTGACCATCGAGGCCACGGTGACGGGCCGCGACAACCAGGTGGTGAGCAACCGCAGCGACGTGGTCGTCCACAGCGGCGCAGTGTATGTCGGGCTTGCATCACAGACCTACTTTGGCACAGCAGGCGAGGTGCAAGCCATTGACGTGATAGCGCTGGACACGGAAGAACAGCCACAGGCAGGCCAGTCTATCGAGGTTGAGGTATTCCGCCTCACCTGGGAGAACACCTACCTTGAGGACACCCTCCAGTGGGAATGGGAAGAGCAGGAAACCCTGGTTCACCAGCAGACCGTCATGACCGACCAGTACGGGCAGGCGGTGGTGTCGTTCACCCCGCCGGAAGGCGGCTCCTACCGCGTGGTGGCCCACGCGCAGGACGGGCAGGGCCACCGCGTCCGCTCGTCGCTCTTCCTGTGGGTGGCCGGCGAGGGCTACGTCTCGTGGCGGCGCGACAACAACGACCGCATCTCCCTGATAGCCGACAAGGTGAGCTACACGGCAGGGGAGACGGCGGAGATACTCATCCCTTCGCCCTTCCAGAACCCCCACTGGGCGCTGATAACTGTCGAGCGCGGGGGCATCCTGCACCACGAGGTGCGCAAGATGAACGGTAACAGCACGATCTACCGCCTGCCGCTCACCGCCGAGCACCCGCCCAACGTGTTTGTGTCGGTGGTTCTGTTCAGCCCGCCATCCCTCTATGGGAGCGGCCCGTCGGTGCCGGCCGACTACAAGGTGGGCATCCTCCCGCTGGAAGTCAAACCCGACCCGCAAACCCTGCGGGTCAGCATCACGTCCGATGTGGAGCAGGCCGAACCCGGCGAGGAAGTGAGTTTCACCGTGGAGGTGACGGACCTGGAAGGCCAGCCGGTCGCGGCCGAACTGTCGCTTGACCTGGTAGACAAAGCGGTGTTGAGCCTGATGCCGCGGGTGCCCAATGCCATCCTGAAGGCGTTCTATGACCAGCGACCACTGGGCATCTTCACCGCGAGCGGCCTGGCGATCTCCGCCGACCGGCTGGTTCGACTGGACGAGGAAGAGGAAGAACAAAAGGACGGGGAAGATGCGTTTGGTGAAGACGAGAACCTGGCTCCCTCACCGGCCCCGACCGCCTCGCCGGCTCCGTCTGAGCCGGGGCGGGGAGAGGATGGGAGTGGGCAGGGGAGCGCGCCCACCGTCCGCGAGGAATTTGCCGACACCGCCTACTGGGAGAGCACCATTACAACCGACAGCGACGGTCGGCAACCGTGAGCGTGCAGCTTCCCGACAACCTGACCACCTGGGGT
>JAAUSY010000285.1 GCA_012032475.1 Chloroflexaceae bacterium | reverse complement strand
CAATCTATCTCGGCGTGGGCCTGGGGGTGAAAGAAGGCCATAAACGCTTCGAAGAAGGTTTCCAGGGCTTCTTTCCAGGGACTGTCGTAATCGTCAGACGGCAGCATCATTCCCTCCGGGTGGCTCCCGGTGGCGGTAGATGCAGCGCAGTTCATCGGGGGTGAGCGCCGCCTTGATATGGTCGCGGATGGCTTGCAGCACCGCGGTGTCGGGTATCTGCCGAATCTCAGGCATCAAGGCCAACCCATCCTGGCCGAATTTCAGATCCAGCGCCAGTTCAATCCCCGCCAGCAACCCCTGCTGAAGCCCCTGCTGAAGCCCCTGCTGAAGCCCCTGCTGAAGCCCCTGCTGAAGCCCCTTCTCTATCCCTATCTGCTCAATACTCGTGATGAATGGCATCTGCTGCTCCTCTTCATACTGCTGAAGCTCCTGCCAGTAGGCATCCCGTTGCGCGGCCGGCAGCCACAGCAACCAGTCAATGAACCGATACAGCTTCAGGATTTCTGCCCGGCTGACCCCGCGCTCATACAGCCGACGCGTTATCCGCAGCTTCCACGCCTTGCGCTGCTCCGGGTGGTGCCGCGTCTCCTGCGTTTTCAGGTGCGCCATCACCACCGTGGCGAAGGGGTTGGGGTCGGCTTCCAGGGCGGCCCACCGCGCAGGGGTGGTGTAGTCCAGCAATTTCACCACCGGAAAGCAGAAGGTGCTGGTGCATCCCCATAGGCTCGTTTCGTAGAAGCCGGGTCGCCAGCTGGCGCGTTCGTCACCGAGCACCGCCAGACTGAGCACCGGGCGGCGGTAGCGGTCGCGCAGGCGGTGGTAACAGACCGTCGTGCGTTCATCGAAGTCCGGTTCGTCCTGGCTCTGGACTTCGACATGCACCAGTACCCCGGCTTCGGTGCCATCGGTGCGCCACACCTGGGCCAGTTTGTCTACCACGCGCCGACCGGTCGCCCCTTCGCGCACGATTTGCTGCAATTCCTTGTCCAGAAAGACATATCCCCGCGACCAATCTATCTCGGCGTGGGCCTGGGGGTGAAAGAAGGCCATAAACGCTTCGAAGAAGGTTTCCAGGGCTTCTTTCCAGGGACTGTCGTAATCGTCAGACGGCAGCATCATTCCCTCCGGGTGGCTCCTGATACGTATGGTAGCACCTCAGTGCCCCAATGTCAATCAATCGTGATTCAACGGTTCCCCACCCCCGATATCACGGTTTGGGTAGGTCTCCGGCGTTGTTGACCCGACTCACTTCATCAAGGGCGGCAAGATGGCTGGCTTCCAGGGTGATGGTAAGCGCCCCCAGGCTGTCATAGAGATGCTCCAGGCGGTTGGCTCCGATGATGGGGGCCGTGACAGTTGGCTGAGCGATGAGCCACGCCAGTGCCACCTGTGAAATCGTGCCCCCCTGTTCCTGGGCAACTCTATCCAGCACATCAATAAGACGCCAGCCGCGTTCGTTGAAATAGCGCTGCTGGATGGAGTTGGCGCGGGCACTGGCTGGCACGGGGTCCCCGCGGCGATATTTCCCGGTGAGAAAGCCCCCACCGAGCGGGCTGTAGGGAATGACTCCCAGACCGTATTGCTGGCAGACTTCGCGGAGGTCGTTTTCGAATTCGCCCCGGTGAGCCAGATTGTAGTGAGGTTGTAGACACCCGTAGCGCACCAGGTTCAGGCGTTCGCTGGTTTCCAGTGAGCACCGCAACCGCTCAGCAGAAAAATTGGAGCACCCGATGGAACGCAATTTGCCTTCCCTGAGCAGTTCGTCAAGGGTTCCAAGGGTTTCCTCAAGCGGCGTGGTTTCATCATCCCAGTGAGCCTGGTAGAGGTCAAGATAATCGGTCTGCAACCGGCGCAGGCTGTCATCTACCGCACGCAGCAGGTGGGAGCGACTGAGACCTTCGCCATCCGCTCCGGGCCACATGCGCCCGCGCCCTTGGTGGCAAGAACGATCTGGTGGCGATTCTTGCGTTCGCGCATCCAGCGCCCAATGATTTCCTCGGCCATGCCGCCGTGCGTTCCCTCTGCCCAGGTGACATAGATATCTGCGGTATCTATGCTGGTTCCGCCCACTTCCACGAAGGCATCGAGGATAGCTCGCGATGCCGATTCGTCGGCCGTCCACCCGAATTGCACCGACCCAAGAAAGACCTCCGAAACGGTGAGGTCGGTTGGTCCAAGTTGCTTGTAGCGCATCTTTTCCCCTCTTTTGCGACGTGCCCGTTGCTTCTGCACCATTTCTGATTCTCTGGTGATTGCGTCTGATGCGCGTCGCTCGTCATTCATCGTTCGTCATGTGCTACGCGTCATTCTTCAATATTGTACAGCACATCGGCAAGGCTCGTATCGTAAGACGACTGGTTCAGCAGGTTGTAGAGTTCGGCAATCTGTGCCCGCGTTCCCAATATAATGAGCACATCGCCGTGTTTGAGCATCGTCTTTCCACCAGGATTATAGCGGATGCTCCCATCGGGTGAGCGTATTGCCACCACCAGAAGCCCGGTCTTCCGCCCGATATGCGCCTGTTCGAGCGTCTGGTCAACCAGGCTGTGCCCGTGTTCGATAGATACCTCCTCAAACCGGAGGGTCTGCCCGGTCACCCGCATCATTTCGTCCAGAAACGCCACGACATTCGGGCGAAGCATCATCGAGACCATCCGCATCCCCCCGATGGCATTGGGTGAGACGATATCATTGGCCCCGGCTTTGCGGAGTTTTTCGGCGTTGGCTTCTTCGTTGCACCGCGCAATAATTTGCAGGCGCGGGTTCAGGGATCGGGCGCTGAGCACGATGAATACGTTGTCTTTGTCATCACCAAGCGCCGCAATAAGCCCCCTGGCCCTTTTGATACCGGCTTCGATCAGCGTGTCATCTTCGGTGGCATCGGCCTGGAGATGGGGAATATCCCCCACATGGGTGCGCAGGGATTCCAGAACCTCTTCACTCTGCTCAACCACCACAAATGGCATGCGTGTTTTGTATAATTCAGATACAATATGTTTGCCAGTGCGCCCACCTCCACACACAATAATGTGATGATAGAGATGAGAGATATAGGTTTCCATTCTGCGCCCCTGGATAATATCGTTCAATTGTCCTTCAAGCACAAAGGAAGCTATCGTTGAGATTGAGTATCCTGCGATACCCATAGAAAAGACAATCAAGATAATCGTAAAAACCCTTCCCCGGTCCGATAATTCGTGTGTTTCGCCGAACCCGACGGTTGTGAGCGTAATAATGGTCATATAGAATGCATCTAGCACCGACCATTGTTTTTCAATCAAGTAGTAGCCAGTGGTTCCCACGAAACTAATACATACAATCAAGAGGAATGCATACAGAAGTCGAGAAGAATAACGGGGAACCTCGTTTTTGGATGAGGTTTTCGACCTTCGAACCGATTTCAACGCCCGTCCTCTCTCGTTCTGTTAAGCGAAAGACGTAGGACGGGCAGTCTGCTGGTGTAAAGACAGGCCGCCGGCCCTACGTCTCCTCTCTTTTCCATCCATTCGGACAACCAGCAGCGGCCTGCCGCTGGTCACTCATCAAGCGTGTTGGTCAGAATCGGGGTGTCCGTGATGGTCGTGGTTTCTGTCATTGTGATGATGGTCGTAGTTTCTGTCATCGTTGTCGCCGTGGTTGCTGCGACAGTCGGCTCAGTCGGTGGTGCGGGGGGCGCGGGGTAGGTTGTCGGTTGGCTCACCGGGGCGCGGGGTGC
>JAAUSY010000284.1 GCA_012032475.1 Chloroflexaceae bacterium | reverse complement strand
GCCGATACCCCCCGCTCCGCCGGCGGCAGGCCCCCCCCAGGCCAACATGCCTGAGACAGGTCATCCCCAGGCCGATACCCCCGCTCCACCTGAGACACCGGTCCGTCTGGTCTTTATCCATCACTCCACCGGTGAAGCATGGCTGGATGACGCACACGGTGGCCTGGGGCTTGCCCTGCGCGATGCGAATTACTTCGTCAGCGATACGAACTATGGGGTGGGGGCCGGAGGGCATTGGCGACCGCACCGATATTGGGAACTGGTGGGAGTGGTTCCGCGGCCCGAACAGCCCGACCTACCTGGAGGCGCTCTATACCGAGCATGCGCAGCACCCCCAGTTCACTGAACCTTTCGCTCGCCTGGATGAGGGCGGGGTTCCGGCCGGGGAGAACGAGGTCGTGGTGTTCAAGTCGTGCTTCCCCAATTCCCATGTGGGGGGCAGCTCGGACGAGCCGCCGACCGAGGGGGATAATCCCCTGCGCGGGCAGGATGCGTATTCGGAATATTTCACGGTGGCAAATGCGAAGGGTATCTACCGGGACCTGCTGGACTATTTTGCCACGCGCCAGGACCGCCTTTTTGTACTGATTACGTCGCCCCGCTGCGGGAAGGTGAGACGGATGCGGCCCACGCGGCCAACGCCCGCTCTCTAACCGGCTGGTTGGTGAACGAATGGCTGACTGATTATCCCTACCATAACGTTGCCGTCTTCGACTATTTCAATGTGCTGACCGACAGCCGAAACCACCACTCCTGGAACGGCTCGGCGGTTGAGCGGATCGTCCACCCCGACAGCGACAACTTCTCGGCCTATCCGAGCAGCGACGATGACAGCCACCCCAACTCAGCCGGTGACCAGAAGGCCACGGCTGAGTTTGTGCCGCTGCTGAACGTCTTCTACCACCGTTGGAAGGGCAACGCCCCGACCCCTCCGACCCCTTCCCCGACCAGCGAGGCAGAGGCGACCCCGACCGCTTCGCCAACCACCGAACCAACGCCGACTGCCACCACAACACCGATGCCAACGGCCACCACGCCGCCATCTGGAGAGCAAACGATGGTGTTTCAGCAGGGGATTCACCCCGAAGCGTCTTACCAGGGCGCTGCCGACACCACCCTGGCGGTGGATGTGAATGGCGACCAGGGCTTTGCTGACGTGAACCTGGGTAGGGCAGATGGCCTGTTTACGCATCATTCGGATGAGCAGCACGATGCCTTGCTGATTCGGTGGGATCTGTCGGCTCTGCCGGCGAATATCACCATCCAGGAAGCGACCCTGGAGCTATACCGCTTCGATGGCGACGTCAGCAGCGAGATGCAGGTGGCGCTGTACCGGGTGACCCGCGGGTGGAGCGAAGGGAGCGGCGTTAATTTCTGGCCGGCGGATGAGGGTTATGTTGCCGACGGCGCAACGTGGAACCAGGCTCGCCCCGGCGAACCGTGGACGACCCCAGGAGGGGATTATGACCCCACCGTGCTCGACCAGGCCACGGTGGCGGCCACGTTTGATGACGACTGGCTCCGGCTGGATGCGACCGAGGGGGTGCAGGCCTGGGTTGAGCAAGGCCAGTCCAACGAGGGGTTCATGGTTCGCGCCTTGAGCGGGGAAGGCTACCACCTGTACGCCAGCAGCAATGCGACCGATACGCAGGCCGCAATGCGTCCCCGCCTGGTTCTGACCTATTCTCTGGGCAATGGGGGGGCAACGGCAACCCCGACCACGGTGCCCCCCGAAACACCGCCATCAGTTGTCTACCTGCCACTGGTGGCGAGCGGGCAGGTGGTGGCAAGCCGGTAGCTGCATGCGGTTCCCCTGGATTCTGCTGGTCTTCCTCGTTTGCCTGGGTGGGTACCTCACAACGCTCACCCAGGTTCATACGTTCGACGCCCTTTCGTATGTGCTTGATGTTGACCAGAAGCCCTGGCCGGAGCTGCTCCACCCGCATCATCTGGCATACGGGCCGCTTGGTTTTGGGGTGCGGGCGCTCCTCGAACGCCTGGGGTGGCGTGGGAGCGTGCTGGTTCCGCTGCAAGTGGTGAATGCGCTGGCCGGGTCTCTGGGGGTGGCACTGTTTTCTGCGCTGGTGCATCAGGTCACCCGGCGGGCCGACCTGGCGCTCTGCGGAGCGCTGCTGCTCGGCGGGAGCTATGCCTACTGGTATTACGCCGTTGAGGTTGAGGTCTACACCATTGCGGCGCTGTTCCTGGTGGGGTGTCTGTGGCTGATGGTGCCGGGCATCGCGGCAAACCACGACCGACCACCATCGCTCACCATCTGGGCTGCCCTGGGGGTGGTGCAGGGGATAGCCGTGTTGTTCCATCAGACCAACGTGCTGCTGGGAGGGGTGGTGGTTCTGGCTATCCTGGGGGAGCCGCGCCGGGCAGCGGACCGGAACCGGACCGCGTGGTTCCGTGGTTCTCGCGGCCTGAACCTGGCAGCCTATGCGCTGCCGTTCGGGGTGGTCGTCGGCGGGAGCTATCTTCTGGCGGGTCTGAGGGCCGGGGTCACCGGCTCGTGGGCGGATTTCCTGTCGTGGACGACGGTGTATGCCCACACCGGCTGGTGGGGGGAAGCCATGACGCGCCAGACCTGGGCAGACCTGGGCAAGGGCGTTTCGGAGACGCTGGCTCAACCCGGTGGGGCAGTGATTGGTATGCTACTGGCAGCGGTGCTCTTGTGGTCGTTTCGCCGCCTGGTCGCTGCCCATGGGCAGTTGGCGCTGGTGCTGGGGGCGTGGCTCCTCTGCTACGGGGTATTTTTTACCTGGTGGGAACCAGAGAACATTGAGTTCTGGATTGCCAGCCTGCCGCCATTCGTGCTGCTCCTGGTGCTGGCGCTGCAAGTGAGCGGCCCGCCCTGGCACCGCGGGGTGTGGGCCACGCTGGTGGTCGGGGCAGCGATGGTCGGGGTGAATGGGCTGTCAATTGCCTATCGTGGGACGGCGGCGCACGATATTCACCGCCGGCTCACCCAGGCGCTGGCGCAGCAGAGCAAGCAGGACGACCTTATCCTGGTGTCCGACGAGTTGCAGGAGTTGAACCTCCCCTATTATGCGGGCCGGCGCAACACGTGGTCGCTCAACCAGGCGCTCCAGAACAGCGGGGGAGATTGGGATGTGGCCTGCGGGCAGGTGCAGGGGCGTATCGAGGAAGCGCTCGCCCATGGGCTGGCAGTGCTCATCGGGAAGGAGGTGCTTGCCCCCCCGCAGGAGGAAACGGTGCTGAGCGACCCGGTGGTAAGCCGTTTCGGCCTGATACCAGAAGAGGTTACCCGGTGCTTTGCTGCCTACCTGCCGGTGCTGGTGCCGCTGGAGATGGGCGAAGGGCTGCCGAACTCCTATCGTCTGCCCCCGGCTCAAGAACTGGCGGAGGGGCCGGGGTGGGATTTTTCGCATATCCGGTGGGGGTGGCGGGCCGTCCATGTCAGCGACGAGCGGGTTGGGCCGGGGTGGTCATTCCTCCCTGGGGTGGACCCGATGCTGCTCAGTCCCCCATTGATGCTGGATACGTCGCGCTACCAGGCTGTCGAGGTCCGTATGGCGGTGGCTCCGGGCGTCGGTGCCAACGACGCCCCGGTACCGTTCGAACTGTTCTTCGTGGATGCGCAGGGACAGACCGAAGCCTCCCGCGCCGTCAGCGGGGTGCTGGAACGCGGCTCGGAGGCGCAAACCTGCCGCATCGCGCTGGAAGGGCAGGCCGGGCTGGTCGGGGGTGGTGGCG
>JAAUSY010000098.1 GCA_012032475.1 Chloroflexaceae bacterium | reverse complement strand
CCCTCCCGCCAATCATTCAGCAATCCCGCCCGCTTGAGCACCCCCAGATGCCGCCGACACTTTGTACTGCGGTTCTTGCAGCACCCGTTCGAGTTCGCAGACGCACAACTCCCGCTCAAGCAGCAACCGCACCATCCGCACGCGTAGCGGGTCGGACAGGCCGCGTGGATAGCCGTGATGGTTTTCAATGGTATATGCATCATGTCGCATGTATAGTATCACGGACCGGGGCTGATTGTCAAGGGTGGCCCGGCCCGGCCCGGTCCGACCGGGCCGGGCCGGGCCATTCACATCAGAATGGAGCCATGAGGTTGAGGGTCATCGCCAGGAGGAGCACCACCGAAGCGCCGATGACCAGATAGACCGACCAGTGGGAGGAAGCCGCACGAACCTGGGAAGACTGCTCCGGAGCGACAGGCAGGTCCATCCCCAGAAACTCGCGGTAGCGCTTGAACACCCGACGGCGCTGCGCGTGGGGGATATACCCCGGATGGCCCCGCTCCAGTGCCTGGAGAAAATCCCACCGGATACCGCAGGCGGCTTCGGCCTGGTGCAGCGTGATGCCCCGCATCTTGCGGGCTTCGGCAAGTTTTTGCCCGGAGAAGGGCGGCGAATCCGGCAGGACCGTTTCGGTCAGGGTGCCATGGAATCGGTGCGCCTCCGGGGCCGGGGGCGCTGGTCGGGCTGTGGGGGAGGGTCGCGGGTGGAGCACCCGGGTGCGCTCTCGGCTCCCGGCATAGGCCGCGCTGGCCGGCGATTCGGGGTGGTTCGCCGCAACACCGCCTCAACCCGCGCCAGCAGTTGGGGCAGGCTGAAGGGCTTGGAGATATAGTCATCGGCCCCGCTCTCCAACCCGGAGATGATATCGCTCTCAGCGCTCTTGGCAGTCAGCATAATGATAGGCACCGTGGACCACGCCCGGATAGCGCGGCACACATGCCACCCGCTCATATCCGGCATCACCACATCCAGGAGCACCAGGTCGGGGTGTTCGAGCAGCAACCGTTGGAGCGCATCCTGGCCGTTCTGGGCCACGCACACCTCGTAGCCAGCGCCCCCAAGCTGATACATCAACAACTGGCGAATCAACGGGTCATCATCTACGACCATAATTCTGGTCATCATCTTTCCTCGCTCATCTTTCCTCGCTCATCTTCATCACGGATAGGAGCGCCTGTATCGCCTGGTCGCGGCAGGCATCGTCCGGCGAGAGCTGGTCGGACAACTCCCCCAGGGCCAGCAGGGCTGCCGAAAACTCACCCCCACCCCACCGCACCGGTGCCCTCCGGGCGTGGGCTTCCAGGGCGCGGACGCAGAGGCGGCGGACATAAGGCGGGGTAGCGCGGTCGTGGGCACTCTGCGCCAATGCCCGCACCGCCTCGGTTCCGCCAGTCTGACTGAAGATGGACGCAAGGGCCGCCCGGAGGCGGGGCGGTTGGCTGCGGTCGAGCAGCAGCGCAGAGAGCGCCCGGTCTTCTTCTTCTTCGTGGCCTTCATCCCCCGGTTCGGCTCCCCCCCCCCGGCGACGGGTCACTTCCTCCAGGGCGCGGAGCCGCAGCGCCAGAGGGGCAGCCGCATTCGTCACCAGGCGCATGGGCTGTGCCTCGTCCGGCCAGAGCGAGAGCAGCCAGTTGAGCGCCTGAAGCTGAATCGGCAGCACCTCGCTTTCGAGGAATTGCCGCAAGAGCGGCAGATATTCGGCCCCGCCCAGGCGCAACAGCGTGATGACTGCGTGCAGCCGCACCCCCTGCGTGAGGCTGGTATCCTGAGCCAGACGAATCATCAGCGGGGCAATGCTCTCGTCGCCAACCTCAGCCAGCGCTGCCAGTGCAGCCAGCGCCACCGTCGGGTATTCGCTGTGCGCGTAGCGGACCATCAGCATCAGCGCCTCAGTGTCCCGTGCGTGCCCCAGGGCGTGCAGCACCCCGGCAATCAGTTCGGGGGGTTGGCGCTCCTGGCGCAGCACCTCGCGCAGCCAGCGGCGTGCCTCGGCGTGCAGAAGGGTCGGCAGGGTGCGGGCTGCCGTGCTGCGCAGCATCAGCGGTGCGGTCGTATCAGCAATAATCGCCAGGAGCGTTTCCACAATGGCCGGGTCACCGGAGCCACCGGAGTCACCGGAGCCACCAGAACCATCGAAACGGTGAAGGGCGATAACGGCCTGGGTTCGGACGTGGGGGTTATGCTCTGGCTGCGCTGCGAGCCGGCGCAACAGGGGAATGACCTGGGGCGAGCCGTGGTTCCCCAGAGCCAGCGCGATATTGCCCCTGGTGAGCGGGTCGAGCGGGTGGTGTTCGAGCAGGTCCATCAACACGGGGACCGCTTCGGGACTGGCCCCGAGCTGTTCGATGGTCAGCCAGCGCAGCGTGATGTTCGTGGTCGGGTGCGAAAGGAGATACTGGAGTTCGCCCAGCCCCCCCGTATCGCTCACCTGCGCCAGGTTGGTCAGGAGTTGGCGCAGTTCGTGGGGGTGGGGGGTGGTCTGGAGCGCCTCGAACAGCGCCGTCCGCACCTGCTGCTGCGTGGCCTGGTCGGAGGCCCGGCTCCCGATATGCGCCAGCGCATCGGCAGCGGCCAGGCGCATACGCAGCACCGCCTGTTCAACCAGTTCGCTGAAGCTGCCCGGTTGTTCGCCATCCGCGTCACCCTCCGTCAGCGCTGCCAGCAGCACGGCGCGGATTTCGTGCGGGAGCGGCAGGTTCGGCCATTCCGAGACGGGCACCTCGGCCAGGCGCGGCGCGTGGGACAGCCACCGGTCCCGGAGATACGCGCCCGTTGCTGGCTCGAACACCGCTTGGAGCACGGGAACCACGGTGGCTCCCCCCAGGTGCCCCAACGCCTGGAGGATAGCAGCGACAAGGGGCGTATCAATGGAAGGGTAGGGCAGCGCCGACAGGAGCGCGTGCAATGCCACATCCCGAAGGTGCGCCTGCTGCCCCAGGATGCCCAGGGCGTGGGCTGCTTCCTGTCGCAGCGGTGCGGGGGCTGCGCGGGTCGTGAGCAGTGGGCGCACCGCTTGAACCACGCTGGCATCCATCTCAGGCTCAGGCTCAGGCTCAGGCGCGGCCAGCGTTGCCAGCAGCCGGATAGCCGCGGCCCGCACGACCGGATGAGCCGTCTCAAGCTGCACCAGTTGGCGCAAAAACAGTGCCCCGACCTGCTTGCGGGAGACGAGCACCCGCAGGGCCAGGAGCCGCCCCACCACCGGCAGGTTGGCACTGATGATACTGCGGGCCAGGACGGCCCCTCCCTCACGGGAGCAGTAGCGGGCGTGTCTCAGGTGTTCCAGGGCGTCGTGCCAGACCTCCCACGGGCACTCCATCGTGAGCAGCACCTCGCCCAGAACGGCGATGGCCCGGTGGGGAGGGCAGGTCTGCAAAGTCCCCAATGCCGCACGACGCCGGGTCGCATCGTGGTCGGAGCACAGGCATTTCAGCGTATCCTGGGTGGTCTCGTCGTGCCCACCCGACAGGAGCGCCAGCGCGGTTGCCCGAAGCATTGCAGGAGTTACCGTGCTTTCCAGCAGTGCCCGGACCGTCTGTGCCCGGCGCTGCTGCCCCATAGACCGGTCGTGCTGCCAGCCAATCATCCAGCCTGCGGCCTTCGGGTCGGCCAGGATGGCGCGGTCTTCGTCGCTCCCGGAGGCCAGGATGTAGCACCGCGCTGCCTGGGACAGGTCATCCGGCGGGGGGGGCGCAGCGAGCAGGGTTCGGGCAGCGCTTTCCCGCCCCTCCCCCTCAACCTGAAGCAGCGCATCGGCGGCAACCCACCGCACCGCGGGATGAAGCGATGGGTCGTCAAGGATATCGCACCGGTGGGGTGGGGTCATCAGCGCGGCGAGTGTCGGGAGCAAGCTGGTGATAGCATCGTCGGCCCCACTGTCCTCACCAACCCCGTCCGCCAGCACCTTCCCGGCGGCCTTGAAACACACCGGCAGGGTGGGGGCAAGTGTCTGGAGCAGGGCGCGGTAGGAAGGCTCCGACCGGGCATCTGCCAGAGCACTGAGCACCTGCACCTCCCACTCCGGCGCTTTGCCGGGGCATTCGCGGACACACAGGCTCAGCGTCCGCAGCAACCCCGCGGAGGACGGAACCGAGGGCAGCATCTCCCAGAGCGCGGCATAGAGCGGGGCCGGGTCGGGGAGGGTGCGCACCAGCAGGAGCGCCACCTCGGTTCGTTCCCCCTCCTGAAAACGGGCAAGCGGCTGCATGGCTCCCGCTGCCGCTAGTGAGCAGGCCAGTTCGTAGGAACGCCCCAGCGAAGCCGCAACGAACGAAGAAGAGAGCGGAGCCGAGATGGGGTGGCCCACTCCGTCCCCAGGCTCGCGCCCGGCGATTGCTGGCGCAGTGGCAGAGGACTCGTGGCCGGCGGGGGGGAGGGCTTGTGCCAGCGCTGCCGAACGCTCATACAACTGCGAAAAGGTCGCCGCCATCCCAGAAGCAGGGTAGGTCCACGCCAGCAGCGCCAGGTCCAGAAAGCGATAGCCCGGCAAGTGGGTCAGTTTGCCAGCGGCAAGGTCGGCCTGGAGCGCGTCAAGCTGAGAGCGGGGAACCAGGTGGGTCAGCCACAGGTGGGCCAGGGCTTCGTCCGGGTGGGCCATTGCTAGTGCCCGAAACCCCACCCATCCTTCCTCCCAATCGGGGAGCGAAACCACCACCCGCACCCCCGGCCAGCTTTCGGGCAAGCGCTGGAGGAAGCTCCGCCAGGTGGCGCGGGCCGGCGGGGGGAGTTTCTCCCACTCATCAACGAGCAGCAACCACGAGGGGCCGTCTGAGCGGCTCCCCCCCGGACCGAGCGGGGCCGAAACCCCCGCTGCCCGCAGGGCAGCGGCCAGCACTTCCCACGGTTCCTGTTCCCTCCCATCGGAGCGCGTCAGGGGCAGGAGCAGCACCGGCGCCGGGGGGGTCTGGGCAAGCCAGTGGTGGGCCAGGTGCAGCAGCGCCAGGCTCCGCCCGCTGCCCGGCGGCCCGTGCAGCGTCAGGCCCGGCCCGGAGGTGGGCATGGTGGCGGGGCCAATCTGCTCCAGGTTCGAAAGAAACAGCGGAACATCCCGCAGCGCAGGCAAAAGCTGGATGACCGGGTCGCGCTGTATGGTAGCCGCCGTCGCCTGATGGTAGCGGCGGAGCGCCCCATGCTGGCGGAAGAACTGGAAAACACCTGGTATTGGCATCGTCATGCCCACCCTCCGGGGGTTGCCAATGATTTCAGATTCAGATAAAGGACCCATGCCATGCTGATCGTACCGCGTTCTGCGGCTCGGTCGCAAGGGCGGGAGATTACGAAAGGGTGATAGATGGAATGTTCCGTGCCACGGGCGAGCGGCAGGCCCGGTGGCTGGCTATGCCAACGCCGCAGCGGTGTGGTACAATGACCGGGCACTATACCAAATCCCGGCCATCACTGGTATAAAAAACGCCTCCCATGTCTTTGTAATACGTAAGGGTTTCGTATTATTCACGAGGATTTGGTATCAATATGCAGCACCCGATGGAGGAGCTTTGCCAGGTCATGAGTTTGCGTATCTTCCTCTGCTATGCTCACGAGGACCGTCAGGTCGTCGGCGAACTCTACCAGCGATTGAAGACCGAGGGGTTTTACCCCTGGATGGACCAGGAAGACCTGCTGCCGGGGCAGGCGTGGGAACTGGAAATCCCGAAGGCCGTTCGGGAGGCGGATATCGTGCTGGCCTGCCTTTCACCGCGGTTTGTGACCAAAGCGGGCTACGGCCAGCGAGAAATTAAGCTGGCGCTGGACACTGCCGACTTCCAGTTGGAGGGGACGATTTTCGTCATACCGCTGCGGCTCGAAGCGTGCGATGTTCCGGACCGCCTGCGGCGCTGGTACTGGTGCGACTACTTTGAGGCCAGCGGCTACGACCGTCTGCTGCGGGCATTGCACTACCGCGCTGGCGATGCTCCCATCGCTAGAGAGCAAGGAGTCTCGTCCTCGCTCCCTCCCCCGGTCGTGCGGGCCCGCTGCAACCACCTCTTCCCCGTGACCGTTGCGGAGTGGCGCGACGAACTGAGGCAGCGCAGCGAGGTGTTTGGCGAGTCGCCCGGCTACTGGTGCTACGTGCGCCCCGGCCACTACCTCATCGGGGGGTGGAAACGAGGGGATGCGCTTGAGACTATCACGCTGTCCGCCTTCTGGATTGCAAAACACCCCATTACGGTGCAGCAATATCGGCAGTTTATGCAGACGGGAGGCTATGCGAACCAGAAGCTCTGGACCCCCAACGGCTGGAAGTGGAAAGAGGCCTATGCCAGTGGCAAGGGGCGCACCCAGCCATACTTCTGGGAACACGAACGGTTCAACTACCACGACAACCAGCCGGTCGTCATCATCACCTGGTATGAGGCGGTGGCGTTTGCGGCTTGGTTGAGCACCCGGCAGGCGGATATCCTGCCGCCGGGCTATGCTATCCGCCTGCCCACTGAGGCCGAGTGGGAAGCCGCAGCCGCCTATGATGTCGCCGGGAAGCGGCACCGGTATCCCTGGGGCGAAGCGGAGCCGGACGCCAGCCGGGCTGACTTTGGCAAAGACTGGTATACGGACCAACCCGCGCCGGTGGGCGGATACGCAGCCGGTGCCGCGGCGTGCGGAGCGCAGGAGATGGCGGGAAGTGTGTGGGAGGCCACGAGCAGTAGCTATCGAGCCTACCCGGCGGGGAGCGGGGTGGTCGTCAGGGATTTCCCGATGGGAAGTACGAATGTTCCGTGGCGGGGCGGGTCATGGGGGAGCAAAAGAACCAATATTCAACATGCCATCCGGAGTCGCCGCGTCCCCGACTATGGCTACGGTTACGGCAATGGGGGGTTTCGTGTGGTGGTGTCGCCTTGCCTGCATACCAACGATCTGGGTTCTGACATCTGATACCCATGATACCCACCGCAGTTCTGCCGCTTCGCAGCGGCTCGTCACCGGTCACCGGTCACCGGTCGCCGCTGGCGTGAGGGGCAAAAAAATTGGGCAGAGGAACCGGCCCCCGCCCCGTCATCAATATTCTTTGGAGACTGCTCAAAAGCAGTATCTCCAGTGTAGCGTCAGATGATTAAGACACCTGTGAAGATGGTGTTAATTTTTGATGAGCACTTTGTTAATCAACATCCTCATCAACGACCTCATACCCCCACACCGTGGTCCCCTCATCGAAGACCACCCGCTCAACCAGCCGGCCATGCTGCTCAAGCCAGCTCTGGTGTACCTGTCGGTGATGCTCAAAATCGTAGTCATAGATATTCAGTGCCAGCCAGACCCGTCGGTAGCGCGGCGCAAACTCTGACACCGGCTGGATATGGTCCGGATAGTTCCAGCCCATATACGCAACACGCCGTGACCAGAAGGCCACATCCTGGGCTGGCCCCGGCAGCACATAGACGTCCTCCGCATCGGGGTAGAATGCAAAGCTCGTATCGAACAGGTGCCAGTGACCGTAGGCAATCGCGTCACCCGGCTCTTGCTGCTCAATCAGGGAGGTGACAAGCGCCACCCGCTGGTTGGGGCGGGGCGCATCGGGGTAGACAAAGACCAGAACCGCCCCGACACTGGCGGCGAAGAGCAGCGCCAGCACCCGCACCCCCCGAACGCGCCAGCACCGCACGACCATCCACGCCATCAGCAGCAGGAGCGGCGGTGAAATGCCAATCAGGTAGCGGCTCACCAGAATAGGCTTGATGGTCAGCGAGATGAACGTTGCCACCGCCACCGGTGTCCAGAGGAGCGCGTGCAGCAGCAGCCAGGTAGGGCGCTCGGCGGGGTCGCGGCGGGCCTCACGCACACTATACCACAGCGTCAGCAGCACCGCCGTTGCCCCAACCACCATGCTCCCTAACCCCACGAAGAAGAACAGGTCGCGCACCGGATGGTCGCGGTAGGCCTGCATGATGAAGGTCGCTCCGCTGGTGCATTCAATCAGCGCCGGCATCCAGTCAAACGGCGTGTTCGACGCAATCCAGAACGGCTGCTTCGTCGAAGCAACTGTGTGGAGCATACCGGGCACCAGCGGGAGAAACGCCACCACGCCGAGCGCCTGTGCCGCTATCAACCCTACCCAGCGGGACGCCTCAAACCGCCGCTGCCGCAGCGAATCGAGCAGCGCCCACACCGGGAACGCCAGCAGCGAAAAAGGGGCATAGATGTGGGTGGAGAACCCGACCATCATACTGAGGCCGAACCAGAGCCAGCGGAGCCACCCCCCATTGCGCCAGGCCCGCAGGAACAGTAGCGTCGCAATGATGACCACCAGCGTCAGCAGGGGATACATCCGCGCCTGCTGACTGTGGACAATCTGGTTCGGCGAAACCGCCAGCAGCGCCGCCGCAATGAGCGGGACGGGAGCTGGGAGCAACTCGCGCCCAAGCAGGTAGAGCAGCGGCACACACGCGGTGCCCATCAGCACCGAGGGCATACGGAGCATGACCAGGCCATCCCCCAGGGACATCCAGAGGTGAACGATGATATAGTAGAGCGGGAGATGGTGCGGGCTGTAGGTAGACGACGACCAGAAGATGGTGCCCACGGGAGGACGCGCCGCAATGCTTGTGACAATCTCGTCATCCCAGTAGCTATGGGTAGACAGTTGGTAGAGCCGGAGACCGAGCGCCAGGAGGGTCAGCGCTACCACCGCCACGAACGTGAAGCGCCGGTCGTTCAGCAGCGCCCCCACCCTTCCCCGCAGTTCTGGCAGGCTCGCCGGTCGTGGCGGAGAAGGAGCCGATGGGAATGTCTGGTTGTTCATCATATGACCACTTACCACGCTTCTCCCCCTTCGGGTAGCAGGAACGACCGCGCCAGGCGGGGCCATTCGGGGTTGTGGAGCAGCGTATGCCCGATCATTACCAGGTCAATGCTCCCATCCCGCACCACACTGTCCGCAAGGTATGGCTCCCCCAGGAGTCCGGAGCCAATCACCGGGATATCCGGCAGCACCCGCTTGATACCGCTTGCCAGCGGCACGCACCAGCCCGGAAACCGTGCGACATGGCGCTGGTGGGTCAGGTCCGCCACCACGTCAATCACCTGCACCCCGGCCCCGACCACCCGGCTGGCAACCATCCGGGCATCCTGCAACGTCATCCCCCCGGCGGTCAACTCGTCGGCGACCAGGCGGAAGCCGATTGCCAGGCGAGACCGGAGCCACCCGCGAATGCCCTCGATGATGACCAGCGGCAGGAGGAGCCGTCCATCCAGCGTTTTCCCATACGCATCATAGCGCCGATTCAGCAGCGGAGAAATCAGCGCGTGCAGGGCACCGCCATCCACCGCCGACAGCATCACCCCATCGAAACCCGCCGCCATCGCCCGCCACGCCGCCAGAATGAACTGCTCGGCAAGGGTGCGGAGCGCGGGCGGTTCAGAGCGGGCAAGTTCAGCCGGCGCATCGAGCAGCGCAAAAATCCGCGTCGGATGCTCGTGGACCACCTGCACCATTCGGCGGAGACGCGGAACAAAGGCATCGGCATACAGCCCGATATGGGCGCGGGTTTCTTCCGGAACCGGGGGTACCACCCGGATTGGTTCGGTGAGAATGAGACCCACCCCGCCGCGGGCAAAGCGGGCATAATATTCCAACAGTGCATCATCAACAAACCCATCGAGAGTCGCATACCCGCCGGGGAGCGGGGCCATGACAATGCGGTTGGGCAACCTGGTACGGGCAATGGTAATCGGGCTAAACAGGTGGGCCATAGCTGCTGACGGTATGCCCTCCTGCTGGAGTGCATGCATGCCCTCCGAATGCGGATACCGCGTATCGTTGAAAAGTACGGCATAGAGTGGGTACCTGGGACCGCCATTATATACCAGGGAAGAGCACGCTGCAAGTGGATAGAAGAAGAGAAGAAGATGCCCGCCTTCCCTTTCTTCCAGGGTATGTTACCATAGGCTCAACAACAGAACCCCAGAAGCAGGAGCATTTCCCGATGATGGTGACTTATCAGACGCGCATTACTCTGGAACTAGGCAAGTGCAGCGGAAAACCTTGTATTCGCGGACTTCGCATGACCGTGCAGGACATCCTTTCCTATCTCGCTGCTGGCATGTCCATGGAGGAGATATTGAATGATTTCCCAAACTTGACCAGGGATGATATGCTCGCATGCCTCGGTTATGCCAGAGATGGCGACCGGAAATTCGGGTATAATGCTGAGAGCGGCGGATGAGATGAAGCATCGCGGGAACAGATATACGTATGGCTTCTCAGAAGCACCTTGCCCTCATAGACGGTCACGCGCTGGCCTTTCGCGCCTTCCACGCAATGGCCGCTGCGGGCCTGCGCTCGTCCAGCGGCGAACCGACCTACGCCGTCTTTGGCTTTGCCCAGATGTTGCTCGCCGTCATCCAGGAACACCACCCGGCCTATGTGGTCGTCGCCTTCGACGTGGGGCGCACCTTCCGCCACGAAACCTACCCCGACTACAAAGCCCACCGCGTCGAAGCCCCGGAAGAGTTTCACCCACAGCTTGACCGTATCAGGCATCTCGTCCAGGCGCTCAACATACCCATTGCCACGGCTGAGGGCTACGAGGCCGACGACGTCATTGGCACGCTGGCGCGGCAGGCCACGGCTCAAGGTCTGGACACGCTCATCGTCACCGGCGACACCGACACCCTGCAACTGGTAGACCCCCATGTGCGGGTGCTGCTCTCGAACCCCTCCGGAAGGAAGCTGAGCAGCGTGCTGTACACCGTCTACGATGAGCAGAAGGTGCGCGAGCGCTACCAAGGGCTGCACCCGGCTCAGCTCACCGACCTGCGCGGGCTGAAGGGCGACGCCTCGGACAACATCCCCGGCGTCAAGGGCATCGGGGAAACCGGAGCCACCAACCTGCTCAAGCAGTTCGGCACCGTCGAAAACCTCTATGACCATCTGGGCGCGGTGGATAAGCGCTACCGCAAACACCTGGAAGGCCAGCGCGACCAGGCCCTCTTGAGCAAGCACCTGGCAACGATTGTGTGCGATGTGCCCATCACCCTCGATGTGCAGGCTGCTGCCATTGGCACCTACGACCGCTCCGCTGTGATTGCGCTCTTCCACGAACTGGAATTTCGCAGCCTGGTCGAGAAACTGCCGCCACTCTCTGCCCCCCCCGCAGAAGGGAACGGAGACGAGCAAAGGGAAAACCCGCCAGAGGGAATCATCTCCCAGGGCAGCGCCCAGTTGAGTATGTTCCCCTCGCTCACCGTTTCCCTCCCCCGTGCGCAGCCATCTGGCATCTACCAGGCCGTGGTGACAGAAGACACCCTGTGGGAGGTGGTGGAGGCATTAACGAACGCGCCCGGCTTCGCCTTCGACACCGAAACTACCAGCGTTGACCCCTTTCAGTGCGACTTGGTGGGTATCTCGCTGGCGGTGCAACCCGGCACGGCCTGGTATCTCCCCATCGGCCACCGCGAAGGCCAGCAACTTCCGCGCCAGATGGTGCTGGACACGCTCCGCCCCTTTTTTGCCGACCCCCAGAAACAGCGCTATGCCCACCACGCCAAGTTCGATATCGAGGTGCTCTTGCAGGCGGGCATCGAGACGCACCGTGTGGCGTTCGACACGATGATAGCCGCGGGCCTGCTTGGAAAGCGCATGGGGCTGAAGGACCTGGCCTTTTCCGAGCTGAAGCTCCCCGACCCGATGACCGATATCAAAGACCTGATTGGTCACGGGGCCAGGCAAACGACCTTTGATGTCATTCCGATAGACCAGGCCACCCCCTACGCCGCTGCCGACGCTGACATGACGCTGCGGTTGGTGGGCGTGCTGGAGCCGCAACTCGCCGCGCAGACTCGTATCCATTCCCTGTTTACTGAGATGGAAATGCCCCTGGTGCCAGTGCTGGTCGAGATGGAGCGGGCTGGCATCGGGTTGGACTGCGACTTCTTGCGCGAACTGAGCAAGCGCCTGGAGCATGAGATTGCCAGCCTGACGCGCCAGATACACGACCTGGCCGGTACGCCATTCAACATCAATTCGAGCATTCAGTTGAGCGAGGTGCTTTTCCGTCGGCTTGGCCTCGCCACCGAGGGGCTGTCGAAAACCTCGACCGGGCGCTACTCGCTGGCCGCTGACGCGCTGGAAAAACTCAGCGGCAGCCACGAAATCGTGCGGCTGATTCTCGATTACCGCCACCTGAGCAAGCTCAAATCCACCTACGTTGATGCCCTGCCGCGGCTGGTCAACCTCCGCACAGGCCGCGTACACACAACCTTTAGCCAGTTGGGGGCCGCCACCGGGCGGATGGCGAGCAGTTCGCCCAACCTGCAAAATATCCCCGTGCGCACCGAAGCCGGCACGGAAATCCGGCGGGCGTTCGTTGCCGCGCCCGGCTGCCTCTTCATCGCCGCCGACTATTCGCAGATTGAGCTGCGGGTGCTGGCGCACATCACGCAAGACCCCAACCTGATGCAGGCATTTGTCGAAGGGCAGGATATCCACGCCGCCACTGCCGCACAGCTTTTCGGCGTCCCGATAGACGCGGTGGAGAAGCACCAGCGCCGCATTGCGAAAACCACAGTCTTTGGCATCATCTATGGCATCAGCAGCTTTGGGCTGTCCCAACGCACCGATATGAGCCGCACCGAAGCCCAGGCATTGATAGACGCCTTCTTTGCTCGCTTCCCCGGCGTCCGCGACTACATGGAGACAACCTTGAAATATGGGCGCGACCACGGCTACGTCGAGTCGCTCGCGGGTCGCCGCCGCGCTGTGCCCGACCTCCAGACCAGCGGGACGCGCCGCCAGGCCGCCGAACGCGAGGCGATCAACACGCCCATCCAGGCAACCGCCGCGGACATCATGAAGCTGGCAATGGTTCGGGTTGCCGATGCGCTGAAGCAGCGTGGCTTGCAGACCCGCATGCTGCTCCAGGTGCATGACGAACTCATTCTGGAAGCCCCCCTGGACGAATCCGCCGAGGTCCAGCAGGTCGTCCGTGAGGCGATGGAGAACGCCTATACGCTGCTGGTGCCGCTCAAGGTGGATGTGGAGGTAGGGAGCAACTGGGAGCAGATGGAGTGATATGGCTCGTCACTCATCACTCATTGCTCATCAATATTCCCCATCCAGAGCCGCACAAATTCGCTCCACCCCCGCAGCGAAGCGGGCCGGTTCGGTCAGCGCCGAGAGCATGATATGGGTGCCAGGCACCTCCCCATAGAAGTAGCCAGGATGGACCAGCACACCCCGGTCGAGCAGGAAGAGCACCAGGTCTTCTTCGTTGTCCCACCCGTGGACCCTGGGGAAGAGGTAGTATCCCCCATCGGGAGGCTTCAGGGTGAGCGACGGGCACGCAGAGAACCGTTCGGTTGCGTCGTCCAGGTTTGCACGGATACGGTCCCGCATGGCGTCTACAAAGGTCATCCCCTGGGCGAACAGGGTCGGCAGCATCGCCTGAATGAGGCCGCTGGCTCCCAGGAAGGTGTCATTGAGCAGTTCGAGCCGCTCCCCATAGGTCTGGTGGGCCGGGCCGTTCAGGGCAACCCACCCCAGTTTCAGGTCAGGCAGGGCGAACATCTTGGAGATGCCATGCAGTTGGAAGACGGGAAGGTCGGGATGGAGCGCGGCAATCGGGGGCACCGACGGGACCCGGTAGGGGAATGGCGCAAAGACCTCGTCGCCTATCAGCGGCAACCCCACCGCATTGAGCACCGGCAGCGGCCCGCGCAGCACGGCCCCGGTCGGGTTGTGCGGTGAGATAATCAGCACCGCACGGCTGCGGTGGTCCACCTGCCGGCGCAGATCATCTTCGTCAATCTGCCACCCGCGGGACTCGTCCAGGCGGTAGGGGCGCAGTTCAATGTGGTGAATCTCTGCCAGGTAGTCGAACAGGGGATAGGTGACGTTGGGAGCCAGCAGGTTGTCGCCGGGGTCGGCAAGCAGGGCAAAGAGCAATCCATAGGCTTCGCTGGTGCTGGCCGTGAGGAAGATAGCTTCTTCAGGGAGCAGGAGCGACGGGGTGCGGGCAGCATAGGTATGGGCAATGGCGGCCCGCGCTACCGGCAGTCCGTGGGGGTCGGGGTGGTAGCGGCGCGTGGCCCAGTAGGCATCGGCAGCACCGCGCAGGATGTCGGGCGGAAAGAGCAACCCCTGGTGGGTCGGGTTGCTGCTGGTCAGGTCGAGGTAGCCCGGCAGTGCGGCGGCCTGCTGCCGGGCCAGTTCGATGCGGTTCGGGGTCAGGTCAAGCGTGGCGAAGCAACCGGCTCCCATGGGTCATCCTACAGCAAACTCGGTATAGGGGCGGTCTTCTGGGGAGCGAAACCCCAGGACTATATGCTCTCTGGGCACCCCGGCCTCCACAAAATCGCCGGCCACCCCGTCTTCCGTTCCGTCGCTCTGTATCCAGATTTTTTCCCCAATAAGGTCAATGTGAATCACACAACCATGGACATATCGGTGTTTGTCCCACCCTATTTGCAGCATCACATAGCTCCCACGCTCATCATCGAACACAACGCGTGAGTCAATGTCCCCGTGGGCAGGCCGATACTGCGCGTAGTCCTGCAACACGCTCTTAATAAGCTCCTGGTATTTCAGGCGGGTATCCATTGTACGATTTCCTCACTTATCACGTATCACTTGTCACGCTCGCTCGCCCCTGGCATCACTCCTCATAGCGCCACCTCCAGTAGTGCTGCCCCACATTGCCCATCTCCACGCGCCAGTCTGGTGGGTTGTCGGGGGTGTAGGTGAGCACGCGCCGCTCGAACGCCTGCATCAGCACGTCCCGCTCGGTGCGTCCCACCATCACCCGCGCCCAGTAGGGTTCGCTGATGGGCAGACCTACCGCAAACTGCCAGTTCATCACCTGCCCCTGCCGAAACTCCCCCGCCTCGTAGATTACCCCCTGGCGGGCGAAGAAGTCGGTGAAAACGCCGGGGATGTTGTGCCCCAGAGCCTCGTTGTAGTCGGCAATGGTCACCTGATAGGCGGCAAATCGCTCATCCTGCGACACGCTGCCGTTCTGCGCCAGCACCTCGGTGATGATCTCGCCGGGGCGGCGGGGGGACCGCTCAATGTTGAGGGGGTAGGCAACCGAACGAAAACGAGTGGTAGGTGGGGGCGGCGGGGTTGGCTTCGTGCGGGTCGCCGGCCACGGCTTCGTCCGATGGGGTGTATTCCTCAAACTGGTTGTTGCCTACCTGGATGCGACCGGTCATCATCTCCACCACCAGCAACCCGTTGGTGACATACCACTCGTTGCGGGGGGCGTCGGGGTCGTTAATCTCCATACGGCTCTTGTGGAAATACTGCACCAGGCGGGAACCGTCGGTTCCCTCAGTATAGGGTTCGCGCATCCCGTTGACCATCGGCTGTGGCCCCCAGAGCCACGAGCGCGAAACCTGCTGCTCCGCGACGGGGTAGTCGGTGCGCTCCCAGACAGCGCGAATGGCGTCGTTGGCAAAGGTCGGGGTACGGTAGAAGGGGATAGTCAGGGTTGGAGGCGGTGTGGCTGTGGGCGTAGGGTTGGAAAGGGCGCTCAGTACCAGGCGAGCGACCCCATTGCCCCCCGTCCCCGCATAGAGCGTGGTTGCTGTTGCCGTTGATGTTGACGGGTCTATCACCAGGTCAGTCACGGTCAGGTCGGGCAACCCCCGTCTGAAGGGGTGCCAGCTTCCGCCCCCGTCGGTGCTCTGGTAGACGCCCCCGTTCGACAGCGCCGCGTAGAGCACCGATGGCCTTGATGGGTCAACGACCAGGGCATTGATGACCAGGTGCGTGCTATTCGATTGCGCCGGCAAGCCGCTGTTGGCAAGATACCAGGTGTCTCCGCCGCTGGTGCTTTTATACACATCGCTGGTGAACGAAGCTGCATAGAGCGTTGATGGCGCTGATGGGTCGATCACCAGAAGGCTGACCGGTGTATATCCCAGGCCAGCCGCCTGCCAGCTTGCTCCGCCATCGCTGCTGCGGAAAACCCCCCCATTCTGGGAGCCGGCATAGAGGATGAATGGCGGTCCCGCAGTCATTGCCAGCGTTGCAATGTTCCCGGCAGGCGTGGCTATGAACTGCCAGCCGGTGCCGCCATCCTTGCTCTGGTAGATCCCGTGCCCCTGAACGGCGGTATAGAGGGTGGCGGGGTTGGTCGGATGGATGAGGATGGTTTCTATGGTGGCGGATTCGGGCAGGCCACTGCTGGAAGCCTTCCAGGTCGTTCCCCCATCGGTGCTTTTGAGCACGCCATTGGAGGCTCCCACGTAGAGGGTCGCCGGGTCGGAGGGATCAATCTCCAGGGCACGTATCTTCGGCTCTGCCAGGGCAATATCTCCAGATTCCCAGGTGGTGCCCCCGTCGCGGCTGCGGTAGAGACGCTTCCCCGATGTTGCGTAGAACGTGGTGGGGTCAGTCGGCGCGACTCGCACTTTCCCGATGGGCACCGCGTTCATGCCGGTCGTTTCCACATCCTGCCAGCTTTCGCCGCCATCCCTGCTGATAAACAACCCATCATCCTGAGCCATGGCGTAGAGCGTCGTCGTTCTGGCGGCATCATTGATGAGCGAGACAACCGGCGCTTCGGGCAGTCCCGTGGTGATGGGTTGCCAGCTTTGTCCCTCATCGCGGCTGCGGTAGACCTGTTCCTCGTCCTCGGTGCGGGCATAGAGCGTGATGGGAGCAGGCGAGTGCCCCACGGTCAGGATGGTGCGGAGGTGGGTGAAGGGCAGGTCGGCGGGGTGCCATTCGTCGCCCTGGTGGTGCTCTGATAGCTAGTTCCATCGCACAGGTTGGCGTAGAGCGTGGGGGAGGGAACGGGCTTCATGGCGATGCTGGCGATGCAGAGCGTAGCGGGTTCGCGGTCGGGCAGGTCCGGGGTAACGGTCTCCCAGGTGGCTCCGCTATCGCTGCTGCGGAACACGTTATGGGCACCGGCGTCTGTCTGGTGGCGTGTGCGTATCTCTCCCCGCGTGCTCACATAGAGGGTAGCAGGGTCGGAGGGGTCAATGACCATCCCGCTCGTTGCCTGGCTGCACAGACCTACTTCCTCCCAGGTGGTTCCTGCGTCGGTGCTCTTGTGAACACAGTTCAGCGTTGTGCCGGCGTAGATGGTTGTCGGGGAGGTCGGGTCAATGGACAGGAACGACACCGCCACCACGGAGGTCCCTCTCCTGGGTGCTTCAAGGGGTTGCCAGTTTTCGCCACCATCGCCGCTCTTGAAGATACCCCGCACCGTCGTGCCGGCATAGAGCGTGGTCGGGGTGGTTGGGGCGGCAGCCAGCGCGGACACTTCAAGGCTGGTCAGCCCGTGTTGATGCTCCGCCAGGTGTTGCCGCCGTCACCGCTCTTGAAAACACCGCTCCCTAAGTGCTGCCGCGTA
>JAAUSY010000097.1 GCA_012032475.1 Chloroflexaceae bacterium | reverse complement strand
GTGAGCCAGATCATGGCACCCAGCATCGCAAAACGTTTGCTGGTCTGGGTGATTGGCACAAGGGTACCAGAAAAACCGACGTTTGTCAATGGTTCGCTATGGAGTGGGGGAATGGTTTTTAACACCAGTAGCGTTGCCTCACAGATATACTCCGGTGACATCGGGGCATGAAATGGCCTGAAAAAATAACCTGCACTCACATAATCGGGGAGCTTTCGCACCGGCAGAGTATTGTAGCTCAGATAGAAAACGGGGAGACGATAGGAGTCTTCGTAATTTTGGGTCACAAGACCCTGGTCATACCGTACCATCAGCAATGTGGTCCAACCACTGATCAAAGCAGCCAGAACCACCACTCCTCTTTTGTTCCAGATCCACAAGATGTGGAACAGGAGCGCTAGGCCAGAAACAAACCACGGACGCGCTGGTCCGGACGGCGCAGGCCGCCCGGCTGATGGGAGTTCAAATGGTGGTGACCGGTATCAGCCCGGCGATTGCCCAGACGCTGGTGACCCTGGGGGTCAATCTGCACGGTATCATCACTCGCGGCACCCTGCCCCACGGCATCGCCTACGCCTCTGAGCGGCAGCGGACAACGAAGTAAGAGATTCTTCAGGGGGTTTCGTCCTCATCTCTGACCAGCACACCCAACACCCGGACAAGTTGCACAGCCTGCCCAGAGTCAATAATTGCCCCCTGAAGTTCTCGGACTCCGACCTGGAGACCATCGAGGATGGACCCGCGCAGGTCCGCCCCGCGCAGATTGGCCCCCCGAAAGTCGGCCTGAGTCAGATCGCAGTGGCGAAAGACCACCCCCGCGAGAGTGCTGCTGGCAAACGATGCCTGGCGCAGCGTGCAGTGCTCAAAGCGAGTTGCCTTGAGGGTGCAGTCCCAGAAATGGCTCATGTCACCCTGGCATTTTTGCACCACCACATCCTGCATATCCGCCTGCGTGAAGACCACCCCAGGCAAACGACAGGCGATAAGCTGAACTCGCCGCATACAGGCTTTTTCGAGGCTGGTGATGGCGAAATCGCAGGTATGAAACTGGCTATCCAGGAACTGCGCAAGTACCAGACAGCTCTGGCTGAAATCAGTATGTTCTGCTATCACCTGGTCAAAGAGCACATCCTCTGCGGCCTGATTCCCCACCTGGCAACGCTGGAGTTTGACCGAGACATACGCCGCCTGGTCGTTCAGGGTGATGGATTGCTCGGTGATGAAGTTGAGTTGGTGGAGTTCGATGTGGGGTGGGACGATGGAGGGGTGGGTAGGTGGTTTTCGTCGGGCCATACCCGGCTATGATACCATACTTTACCAGACTCCGGACTTCTCCCAACCAGTGGGAGGGTTGAACATAGCTTCAACCGGGTCTGGCATCAATGGCGAACCGAGAAGGTGCACCTGCACGTCAGGCACCTCTCCAGATGTCGCCCTTCCGCATCCACCCGGTTCAACGGAACAAACCGGCACTGCCGATTGCACGACCTGGGCTTCTCCTTCCGAACCAGCGGCATCAGGAAGATGATACTTATTCCCACGACCAGAACCCAGAAGAATACTGCCAGAGACATAGAACATCCCTCCCTTTCGTATCATCCGTCTATCATCTGTCCATCATCCACCTACCATCCCATCATCCTGATGACCTTCGTCCCGGCTCACCGGCTGCTCCCCAGCCCAAAATCACGCCCCTCCCCATGCATGGACTGGGGAGGGGAAGAGGAGAAGTTTGCCAGGAGGTTGTCAGGTTCTGAATCTATTCTACCACTTTTATAAGGAAAAAGTCATGAAATTTCGGGGGAATGGGAGGAGATATGGTGAGAGGATGAGAGAATGTTATGGTGGGGGAACGTTGGGGTCGCTACCGCCGCACGTATTCCATGTTCCCAACGTGGCGGGCGTAGCCCTTGAGTTCCAGGAGCGTCAGGGTCGAAGACACCAGCGAGGGAGACATCCCGCTGGTGCGGCACAGGATATCAACGTGCTGTGGCTCGGCCGAAAGGTGGCTCATCAAAGCGGCTTCGGTCGGGTCTTCTGGTAGTGCGACCGCAACTTCCTGATGCCCCCGGAGATTCATCAGATTGAGCGATTCCAGAATATCCTGGGCGCAGGTTACCAACTCTGCCCCGTTGCGAATGAGCTGATGCACACCCTGGCTCTTCTGGCTGAAGATCGTGCCAGGAACCGCAAACACATCGCGCCCCTGTTCCAGCGCAAAATCAACCGTAATCAACGCGCCGCTCTTTTCCCCGGCCTCCGTCACGAGTGTTCCGACGGTCAGGCCACTGATAATGCGGTTGCGCGGGGGAAAGTTCGACGGGTAGGGCCGCGTGCCCAGGGGGTAGTCGCTGAGCAGCGCCCCGCACTCCAGCATCTCTTCCGCCAGACGGATATTCCGGTCGGGGTAAAGCACATCCACCCCACACCCCAGCACCCCAATCGTCCGTCCGCCTGCTTCCAGCGCGGCCTGGTGCGCCACACCGTCAATACCGACCGCCAGACCACTGACAATCGTCAGACCACTGCGGGCCAGGTCGGTGACGATACGCCGGGTGGCTTCCTTCCCATAGGTGGTGGGCGAGCGGGTGCCCACCACCGCCAGCGCCCATTCATCGAGCACGCTGAGCGAGCCGCGCACATAGAGCAGCGGGGGAGGAGCCGCAATCTGGGCCAGGATGCGGGGATATTCAGCGTCTTCGATGGTGAGGACATGCGCCCCGGCCCTGAACACCCGCGCAAGCTCTGCATCCAGGTCGAGGCTCTGGCGGGCCTTGAGCAGCGATTCGCGGCTTTTCCGGTCCAACCCGGCCTGCCCCATCTCGTCCGGTGTGGCGTGCCACGCCGCCTCAGCAGAGCCGCAACGCTGAATGAGTTGCGCCAACCGCGACGGGCCAATGCCAGAAACCCGGTTGAAGCCGACATAGTAGCGCGTATGTGGAGCCACCGTCATCGCCAAATCACCCTTATGTCGCGCTTATATCACAGCTACCATGCGGTCTTCGTCAGAGGGCAGGCCGCCGGGTGTGCCAGTCGGTCACCCGCTGGTAGGCATCACCGACACGCAGGAGCGTCGCCTCATCAAAGGGCTTGCCGAGAAATTGCAGACCAACGGGCAGCCCTTCGCTCAGTCCGCAGGGCACCACCAACCCCGGTATTCCCGCCAGGTTCGCGCTCAGCGTAAACACATCGCTGAGATACATGGCAATCGGGTCATCCACCTTCTGCCCAATGCGGAAGGCGACCGTGGGCGATGTCGGGGTGACCAGGAGGTCAACTTGCCCGAACACCTCCTCGAAATCACGGCGAATCAGGGTGCGCACCTGCTGGGCGCGTTTATAGTAGGCGTCGTAATAGCCGGCTGAGAGGGCGTAGGTCCCCAGCATAATGCGCCGCCGAACTTCCGGGCCAAACAACGCCCCACGGGTGCGTTCAATCTGCTCCCACATCGTCTCACCGGCTTCCCGCGGGCCATAGCGCACCCCATCGTAGCGAGCCAGGTTCGAACTCGCCTCGGCCGTGGCAACCAGGTAATACGTAGGTAGGGCGTAGGAGGTATGAGGCAGCGAAACGTCGCGCAGGTCTGCACCCAGGGCCCGCAGCGTGTCCATCGCCTCGCGGGTCGCCCGTTCGACCCCGGTCTCCATCCCCTCAACAAAGTATTCTTGCGGCACCCCCACCCGCAACCCCCGGATGTCTCCCGTGAGAGCAGCCCGATAATCGGGCAGCGGCTCGTGAGAACTGGTCCCGTCGAGGGAGTCGGGGCCGGCGATGACCTGGAGGAGCAGCGCCAGGTCCTCCACGGTCCAGGCCAGCGGGCCAATCTGGTCGAGCGACGAGGCATAGGCCACCAGACCATAGCGGCTCACCCGCCCATAGGTGGGTTTGAGGCCGCTCACCCCGCAGAGCGCTGCAGGCTGGCGAATACTGCCCCCGGTATCGTCCCCAGGCTCCCCGGCACCTCGCCGGCGGCCACCGCAGCGGCGCTGCCACCGCTGCTCCCGCCCGGCACGCGGGACAGGTCCCACGGGTTGCGGGTGGGGTGGTACCCGCTGTTTTCGGTGCTCGACCCCATCGCAAACTCGTCGCAGTTCGCTTTGCCAGGGAAGACCGCGCCTGCCGCCCGCAGCCGGGCCACCACCGTGGCATCGTACGGAGGCACAAAACCCTCCAGGATGCGGGATGCACAGGTCGTTCGTACCCCTCGCGTACAGATGACATCTTTGATTGCCAGGGGGATACCATCCAGGGGAGAAAGCACCGCCTGACCGCGCCGGGCATCGGCGGCCCGCGCCTGCTCTATGGCCGCCTCGGCGGTTACTGTGAGAAACGAACGGACCTGGAGGTCTACCTCAGCAATACGGGCAATCAGCGCCTCCGTCAGTTCCGCTGCGGTCCATTCACCAGCATCAAGCCCCCGGCGGGCCGCACTGATAGTCAGGGTATGGAGTTGTGTCATAGAGAATAGCCAGTAGGTTAGGTATCAATCTATACTATAACTATAGAAACCGAAAAACAAAGACCGGTTTTGTTCGCCAGCACCGGGGAAGTGCCGCCATGGTTCCAAACACCATCACGATTGCCACCGCTGCCTCTTCCCTGGCCGGTTGCCGCCTATTGTACCACAGGATGGGTCCCGTCGGTGAGAGAAAGATCCCTGAACGGGGAGCGTATCAGGTAGTATAATGTTAAAGAATAGATAGAACGATCCGCGATGAACCATGGGCTGGAATCCGACCGGCCATTTATCCGACCCCCTGCGCAGAAATTCGCGACGGTTTGCGTTCTATTTTTTGACCTTGATGTGGATGTGACGCAGGCAGGCCACGCTATCGGATCGCCTGCTCCCGCACTGAAGGAAAGGAGAAGGGGCGTTCGCGCCACCCGTTCGCAGTGTTGGCTGGTACGGGTGGATTCTACGCACCATCACGTATGGAGTCAGAGGCTTTTATCGTACGTTTCTGGGGAACGCGGGGGAGCTACCCGGTCCCAGGGCGGCACACGGTCCACTACGGCGGCAACACTCCCTGCGTGGAATTGCAGATAGGGAAGCATGTGCTGATCATTGATGCCGGCACCGGGATTATCAACCTGGGGCAGGACCTCGTGCGTCGTTCGCAGGAGAACCAGGGAGCGCCAATTGTTGCCACGTTGCTCCTGACCCACCTGCACCACGATCACACCCATGGCTTCCCGTTTTTTGCGCCTATCCTCATCCCATCGAGTATGGTGCATATTCTGGGTCCCCACACGTTTGAAAAGAAACTGGACGAAGTGCTCCGAACTGTCGTTCTGACGCTCAATTTCCCGGTCGAGCTGAGAGAAATGCCGTCGCTCAAGATTATCTATAGCCTGCCGGCTACCGAGACGGTGGTGCTTGGCCCGGAGCCGACCGACCTGCGCCTCTACAATATCTATCGCGACTCGATTGCCCCTTCTCCCGACCTGGTTCGCATTCGCGTACTCAAGAGCTACGCCCACCCATCCAACGGGGTATACATCTACCGCGTGGAGTGGCGCAACAAATCGGTCGTCTTTGCCAGCGATACCGAGGGCTACCAGGACACCGACCGGCGGTTGGTGTCCTTTGCCCGCAACACGGACGTGCTCATCCACGACGCGCAGTATACCCGGCAGGCATACGCTGAATCCCGCCAGGGATGGGGGCACAGCACCCCCGATATGGCCTGCGCGGTCGCCCAGATGTGCGGAGCCAGAAGGCTCGTCCTCTTCCATCACGACCCCCTCCACGATGATGAGAAGATTGCGCAGATGGAGGCCGAAGCGCAACAGCTTTTCCCCCGGACGGTTGCTGCCTACGAAGGGTTGGAGATTGCGTTGTAGGGCGGCGGTTGCCAGGTCAGGCAGACGAGCCGCCAGGCCTGCCCTCGAACGACCAGTGCCGCCACATAGCCGTCTGCGGGAGTGAGCGCCCGAATGCTCCACGGTTCTGGCAGGTCGTCGGTCGCATGGGGAACGGACAGGGTGGCTGGTTGGCCGGGGGCGAGCGAAACCTCGACCGTGTCGAGCGACCCGGCCAGGCCAACCCCACACGCCTTCAGATAGGCTTCTTTGCGCGTCCAGCCATTGAAAAACCCTTCCAGTTGTTGTTCGGGAGGGAGTTGCAAGAACGTTTCCCGCTCCCGCGGGGTGAAAAAGCGGTCAACAATCTCCCTGACCCTGGATATCGGGCGGAGGTGTTCGAGGTCCACGCCGACCTCGCGGTTCCAGGCGATAGCATACAAGGCTGCCTCGTGAGAATGCGCTAGATTAAAGCAAAGCCGCTTGCCATCTGCGGGGGTTTCTAGCAACGGCTTGCCATGCGGACCACGACCCAGAGACAGGTTGGCCGGAGGGATTCGCACATAGTGTCCCAGAAGCGTTCGCAGCACTCCACGGCCCACGATGAACCGCCGGCGGTCTCGCTCGAAGAAGAAGCGGTTGGCACGGGCCTGTTCGTCGGGAGACAGGATACGGGCGAATGCCTCTACCTGCGCCGGTGGCTGGTTGAGCGAGGCATACCAGAGGTGGACCTCTTCCGGTGCCAGCGGTGGGGGCAGGGCTTCCTGGAGCGAGGGTTCCCCGCCGCTGGCAGTTTCCGCGATGCGTGATACCGGCTCTGGTATCACTCGTGTTTCGCTCCGTTCTGCCCAGAGCCTTGCCATTGTTGGAGGAGACGCTCCAACTCTCGCACCCGTTCTTCGGCGGCCCGCCGCGCCTCCTGCTCGGCCCGCGCCTGCGCTTCGGCAGCCTGCCGCGCCTCTTCTTCCTCTCGCAGCCGCGCTTCCGCCTCCAAGCGCGTTTCTTGCTCCTGCTCGTACTCCCAGATTTCCTGGCCGTCCTCGTCGAACCACGCCACCCGTTCCCCCACCGGCCCCAACCACAACCCTACCGGCTCCACCCACAGCCACCCCCGCGCATCCAGCGGCAGCGGTTGGTAGCCCTCCTCCGTCAGTTCGTACCCCAGGATGCGCGGAGCCTGCCGGCTCCCCCGCCGGGCCTCGTCCACAATGATGTAGAGCGGGATTTTCGCCCACGCATAGTGCAGAAACCTCGTCTTGGTGTTGTCCGGCTGCCTCGAGGCCACATCCAGGTGGCGTGTGGAGGGCGAGGTCACTTCCATCGCCAGCAGCGGTCGTCCGCCGCTCTGTGGCAGGTCGAAGGTTCCGCCCTGGGGGCGCTCCCAGACGCCGGCAAAAACGACCACGTCCGGGGCGTGCGCCTTCAGTCCCGGCACGCCCCACTCCACCAACATATCGTGGAGCACCAGGCCGCCGGCCATCCGTTCGACGCGAGCACGCAGCACGGTGTAGAGATAGTGGCATATCCGATAATGGCGATCATTCTGGCCCACATGGTCCTCCTCTTGCGGGTGCAAGACATCGTCTTCGGTGAGGGGCACGCGCTCCCATTCCTCCACGCCGTTGGAGACGTGGCAGACATAGCGCCACCCGTAGCGGAAGCGGTAGAACCAGTCATCTTCCTCTTCGCTGCGGGTCTGGGGGCCGCCCACGGTGGGGAGGCTTTCTTCAAGCTCCAGTTCCAGGGTCCGGGGGAGTTGCTCCGTGATGGTCATCGTCACACCTCCTATCATTTCACTGCTTGCTCGGTTCCCAATCCCATGGGACATTGTACCACCTCCAGGGATTGCCAACTCCGTGCGTTCAACTCCAAATCTGGTGTATCATGGGGGGAGACGATGAAAGGATGACGGAAACCATGGAAATTTCGACCAGAACCTTGGACCAGGTAACGGTTGTTGAGATTAACGGCAACCTCGACGGTACGACGGCGATTATGGCAGAAGAGATTATCGGAGACCATTGCCAGGAGGGAACCCGCCTGGTCCTGGACTTGCGCCAGGTGAGCTATATGTCCAGTATGGGGTTGCGGCTCTTGCTCCTGATTTCCCGTAAACTGGCCGACCTGCACGGGTGTATGGCCCTGGTGGGTCTATCCGACGACCTGAAAGAGACCATGTCTATCACCGGGTTTCTCGACCATTTTGCAACCTATGATGCGCTGGAAGAAGGGGTATCAGCGTTGCAACAGGAGAAGGAGTAGAGGAAGAGCGCATGATGCACCAGACCACCCTTCAACGGATAGATATTCTTCCAACCCATATCCACGGCAATTTCAAGCTGCGCTGCGGCAGGCCGCTCCCCTTTGGGGCCACCCTGGTGCCCGGCGGGGTCAACTTCTCAATCTATTCGCACCACGCCACCGCCTGTACCCTGGTGCTCTTTGAAAAAGGGCACCCCGCTCCCTTTGCCGAGATACCCTTTGCCGAAGATTTTCGCATTGGGAACGTCTTCATGATGATTGTCTTTGACCTGGATGTCGAGAACCTCGAATATGGCTACCGCATGGACGGCCCCAACCAGCCGGTCGAGGGGCACCGTTTTGACCGCAACCATATCTTGCTCGACCCCTATGCCAGAGCCATCGGGGGGCGAGAGGTGTGGGGCACTCCGCCCGACTGGAACAGCATCTACCAGCACCGTGCCCGAATTGCCTTCGATGACTTCGACTGGGAGGGAGACCGGCCCCTGGGTATTCCCATTGAGGACCTGGTAATCTATGAGATGCACGTTCGCGGCTTCACCCGCCACCCCTCCGCGAATGTGCGACACCCCGGCACCTTCGCATCTATCCGCGAGAAAATTCCCTACCTGAAAGAACTGGGTATCAACGCGGTCGAACTGATGCCCATCTTCGAGTTCGACGAATTTGAGCACGGTTTGACCAACCCGCACACCGGCCAGCCACGGATGAACTACTGGGGCTACAATACGGTCGGGTTCTTTGCGCCCAAAGCGGGGTATGCCGCATCGGGCGAACTGGGGATGCAGGTTGACGAACTGAAAGCGCTGGTGAAGGAGTTGCACCGGAACGGCATAGAAGTGATCCTCGACGTGGTCTTCAACCACACGGCAGAGGGCGACGAGCGCGGCCCGACCATCTCGTTTCGCGGCATTGACAACCAGACCTACTATCTCCTGACCGGGGACGGGAAATACCTGAACTACAGCGGCACCGGCAACACGCTGAACTGCAACCACCCGATTGTCCGCAGCATGGTGCTCGACTGCCTGCGCTACTGGGTGGCTGAATATCACATTGATGGCTTCCGTTTCGACCTGGCGTCTATCCTGGGGCGCGATTCGCAGGGAACCCGCACCCCAACCCGCCCCTGCTCGAATCGCTGGCCTTCGACCCGGTGCTGGCCGGGTGCAAGCTCATTGCCGAAGCGTGGGACGCCGGGGGTCTCTACCAGGTTGGTTCGTTCCCCGACTACGGGCGGTGGGCCGAGTGGAACGGGAAGTATCGCGATGAACTGCGCCGCTTTTTGCGCGGAGACGAGGGCGAGGTGGGCAACATGGTCCAGCGGTTTCAGGGGTCGCCCGACCTCTACCACGGACGCGGGCCAACCGCCACCATCAACTTTGTGACCTGCCACGACGGGTTTACTCTGGCCGACCTGGTTGCCTATGAACAGAAGCACAACCAGGCCAACGGCGAAGACAACCGCGATGGCAGCAACGATAACTTTAGCTGGAACTGCGGCCACGAGGGACCGACTGGCGATGCCTCTGTCCTTGCTCTGCGCCGCCGCCAGATGAGAAACGCCATCGCCATGCTGCTCATGAGCCAGGGGGTGCCGATGCTCCTGATGGGCGACGAAGTTGGGCGCACGCAGCACGGCAACAACAATGCCTACTGCCACGACACCGAATGGAACTGGCTTGACTGGAACTTGATGGCGACCAGTGCCGACCTGCTGCGGTTTACCAGGCGGTGCATCGTCTTTCGCCTTGCCCACCCCGTGCTGCGGGGCCGGGAATATCTCCAGAGCGCCGACTACCTGGGCAGCGGCTATGCCGACCTGAGCTGGCACGGGGTGCAGGCCTGGAAGCCCGACTGGTCCTACAGCAGCCGTACCCTGGCGTTCCTGCTCAACGGGAAGTATGCCAGGGGGGGGGCCGTGCCCGATAACTACCTCTATATGGCAATGAATATGTTTCATGAGGACCTGACCTTTGAGCTGCCAGCGCTGCCAAACGGTATGAGGTGGCATGTCTTCGCCAATACGGGGGTCGAACCACCGGGCGATTGCCACGAACCAGGATATGAACCCCCCTTGAACGACCAGCACCATATCCCGGTTGGCAACCGTTCGGTGATTATTCTGGTAGGAAAGTGATGCGACCGCTCATGGTGCCGGGTAAGCGCGATTCCCTGGTGCGTATCGGTGACTATGTGGTGGAGGCGGGCCGGCTCGGCGGGTTATGCCGCCGGGACGTGTACCGCCTGCATCTGGCAGTGGATGAGATAGCGACGAACATCGTCATCCATGGCTATGGGCGCACCGGTACGGAGGGGATGATCGAGGTCTCCACCACGCTGGATGACCGGATGCTGACGGTGGTGGTGGAAGACACGGCCCGGCCCTTTAACCCCTGCCTGGTGCCAGAGCCATACGACCTGGACTTCCCGCTCGAATCGCGCAAAATCGGTGGGCTTGGTATCTACCTTGCGCTCCAGAGCGTAGATACGTTTGCGTATGAATATGTCAACCGCCGCAATCGGAATATCTTTGGGATGTATCGGTCGGGGCGGGAGCCGGACCCGTGATGAGTGGCCTGGCTTGCCATCCTTCCCCATTCCGGCTATACTACGCATGAACGTGCTGGATAGGAGGTGTCTGGGCAAGCAGCCATGAACCTGACCTATGGCAATTTTACCCTGGAGCGCGTCTTGAAGAGCTTTGGCCTGGCGCTGTCCCAGGGGCAGTTGTTTGGCCTGGCGGGTCGTGCCACCGTTGGCGCACCGGTCGGGGTCCCCGTTCCCCCCGGTCTGAGGGAGTCCCTGGACGAAGGATTGCATCTGGCACTGGTCAGCGAGAAAGCCCGCTCCGAATTTATCATTGCGCCCATTTTGTTGGCAAGCAGAAAACAGAACCAGGACGTTTTCGCCATTTATTCCGGGCAGCGCCTGGATGTTGATCCGGAGCATGGGTTGGCAGGTGAATGCGACTTTATTCTGACCCGGACGCCCCCCTACCCGATTGTCCGGTCGCCGGTGATGACCATGGTTGAGGCGAAGAAGCAGGATATCGAGGCAGGGTTCGGGCAGTGCGCCGCTCAGATGGTCGGCGCACACCGCCTGAACCAGCAGGAAGGCAGCGATATAGACACCGTCTTTGGCTGTGTCACCACTGGCGAAGCCTGGCACTTTCTCAAGCTCGCGCAGGAAGTATTGACGATTGACCAGGATCGCTACTATATCGTCAACGTAGAAAAAATCCTGGGGGTGTTCCAGGCCATTGTGCAGCACTATCATTATCATCAATCATCATTATGATACAGGCCCTGTCAGTTGAAGCCATCAGCCACTCGGACTACCTGCGGGGGGGCTACTCGCCGGTGGACCAGGCGGGCAAGCGCCTCTATGAAGAAGGGAAGGTCACGCTTGAGCATGTGGACACGCAGCGGGCGCGGTTGCAAGTGACCGAAGATGAGCGGACGAGCTACCGCGTGACGGTGCGGCTCACCCCCGAACGTCGGTATAGCCAGATTGAGGTGCAGTGCTCGTGCAAGAGCCGCGCCCGCTGGCATTCTTGCCCGCACGGGGTTGCGGCACTCCTGCTTCTGCGCGACCACCTGCGCCAGCACCCGCCCAGCCGGTGGAAGGGGGTGCTCGGCCCGGCGGTGCATGGCTCCAGTTCAAGCGGGTCGGCCCCCTCGCGTGACCTGCTGGTGCTGAGCCTGCAATGTTCCAGGCGATGGAACGAGGAAACGATCTGGGAGGTTATCCCCTATACCATCCCGGAGGAGCATATGGCCCCCGAAGAGCGCCACGACCCGGCGGCCATCGTGCAGGCCATCCGGCGGAAGAAGCTCTCGTCGCAGGTGCGCCAGCTTCGCCAGCGCATCAGCCCCCACGAATATGCCCACCTCGCGACCGAAGTGGTTGCCGCGGTCAACCTGACCTTCGGCTCGTCCAGCCGGTCCAACTATGCTTCCGAATCGGGGACTTCCTCCTACCTGGAGTCGGTGTTTACGCTGATGCCGCACTGCGTCGTCTATTTCGGCACCGAAGATGACCCGCTGCAAACGCCCCTGACGGTCCTTTCCCAGGCGGGAACGGTTGGCCTGGCAATTGATGGTGCTCCGGATGGGTTGCGCCTCGCGCCGCTGTTCAGGCTGAATGACCCGACGTTGCGCCTGAACCCGCAGGATATCCGCATCATCATTCGCGACCCCATCTGGATGCTGGCCGGGCCGCTGCTGCTCCACCTGGACGACCCCTCCGGCGTGGGGGCGCTGCTCATTGAGCACCCCGACCTGCTCATTGCCCCGCACGAGCAGGCCGAGTTTCTCGAAGACTACGTGCTGCCCCTGGCAAGCCGCGTTCCCGTGGGGGGGAGCGCCGTGCAGTGGGAAGAAGTCAACGGCCTCCCCACGCCGCGGCTCTACCTGGCCGAGGAGGAGGGGGAGCTTCAAATTCACCTGCGCTTTGGCTATGGCGCATACGAAGTGGGGTATGACCACGACCTGCCGCCGATGAGCATTCGGGCGAAGGCGACCAGCGTGGGGGAGGGGGCCAGTACGGGCACGGGATCGGAGGATGAGAAAACCCCGGCTCCCTGTATCTGTCTGGCGCGGGTGCATCGTCAGCCGCAGCGCGAGGAAGAGGCGTGGAACAACCTGCCCTCCTGTGGCCTGCGGGCCGCCAGCAAGAAGGCCACCTGGATGCTCCTTCGCAAGAACCTTGAGCCGCTCGACTTCCTGATGCACCAGGTGCCGAAGCTGATCGAGCAGGGCTATGAGGTGTACGGCGAAAAGGACCTCAGCCTGGCCCCGGTCAATCGCAGCCAACCCAGAATTTCGTTCGTCGTTTCGTCAGGAATTGACTGGTTCGATGTTCAGGCCATCGTACACTTTGGCGAATTTGAAGTGTCGCTGAAGGAGATTCAGCGGGCCATTCGCAAGCGCGAACGCTATCTCAAGCTGGCCGATGGCACGATTGGGGCTATCCCCGACGAGTGGATAGAGCGCTATCGCCACCTCTTTTCTCTGGGCCGGGAGATGAAAGACCGCATCCGCCTTTCCGAAAGTCAGATGGCGCTGCTCGACCAGCTTCTGGAGAAGGGCGACCATGTGCAGGCCGATGAGGAATTTGAGCGCCGCCGCCAGCGACTGCACGACTTCTCGCAGATTGTTTCCCAGAAGCTCCCGGATGGCTTTGTCGGGACGCTGCGCCCCTACCAGAAGGCGGGCTACGACTGGCTCCATTTTCTGCATACGTACGGGTTCGGGGGGTGCCTCGCCGATGATATGGGCACGGGCAAGACGGTCCAGACGCTCGCTTTCCTGCAATCGCTCTATGAGTGGGGGAGGGTAACTAGCGCCACGCTGATTATCGTGCCGCGCTCGCTGCTCTTCAACTGGGAGCGCGAGGCCGCGACATTCACGCCCCATCTGCGGGTCTTCATCCACGCCGACCAGAACCGCATCAGAGACCCGGCGGAGTTTGGCAACTACCAACTCATCCTGACGACCTACGGGGTGATGCTGCGGGATGCTGACCTGCTGCGTCAGTATACCTTCGCCTATCTCATCCTCGATGAATCCCAGACCATCAAGAACCCGGTCGCGGAGACCTCGCGGGTGGCCCGCGAGTTGAAGAGCGAACACCGCCTGACCCTGACCGGCACGCCCGTGGAAAACACCACCCTGGAACTCTGGTCGCAGTTCGCCTTTCTGAACCCTGGGATGCTCGGCAAGCTGGAATACTTCCGCAAGGAGTTTGTCACCCCGATTGAGCAGAAGCAGGACCAGCAGACGGCCCACACGCTGCGCAGGATGGTCTATCCCTTTATCCTGCGCCGCACCAAGGACCAGGTGGCCCGCGACCTGCCCCCGCGCACCGAGCGCATCTTGATGAGCGATATGGAGCCGGAGCAGCGGGCGTTCTACAACCGCCAGCGCGACTATTACCGCGGGGTGCTCCTGGGGATGATAGAAGAGGAAGGGATGGAACGGGTCCACATGAAAGTCCTGGAAGGGTTGCTGCGCCTGCGGCAGATTTGCAACCACCCGCGCCTGGTGGACCCGGAGTTTGCGGGGGCGTCGGCCAAGTTCGACTTGCTGCTGGAGACGCTGGAAACGCTCCAGGCCGAAGGGCACAAGGCGCTGGTCTTTTCGCAGTTTGTGCAAATGCTCTCGCTGGTGCGCGAAACCCTGGACGCTCGCCAGACGCCCTATGCCTACCTCGATGGTCAGACCCGCAACCGTCAAGCCGCCGTTGACCGGTTCCAAAACGACTCCGCCATCCCCTTTTTCCTGATTAGCCTCAAGGCCGGGGGAGTTGGGCTGAACCTCACCGCCGCCGACTACGTCATCCACGTGGACCCCTGGTGGAACCCGGCGGTCGAGATGCAGGCCACCGACCGCACCCACCGCATTGGGCAGGACCAGCCGGTCTTTGTCTACAAACTGGTGATGCAAGACTCGGTTGAGGAGAAGGTGTTGCAGTTGCAGGCGCACAAGCGGGCCGTGGTGGAGCAGGTGATTACTGCCGAAGGGAGCTTCTTCAAGGAGTTGTCGACGGAGGATGTGACCGCGCTGTTCACGTGAACGGGGCGCGTAAGGAACTTCTCAATCTATGACATGGCTGGTTTTTGCGCTGCTCACCGCCTTCTTCGAATCGCTCAAAGACATCGCCAGCAAGCGAACGCTCAGGTTCGCCAATGAACACCTCGTCGCCTGGGCCTGGATGGGCCTTCCCGTCCCCTTCCTGGTGCCGGTTGTGCTCCTTGAGGGCATCCCCACACTCGGTGAATCCTTCTGGGTGGCCCTGATAAGTTCGGGCATCGCCAACACGCTCTCGCTGACGCTCTACCTGAGAGCCATCCGAGTGTCGGATCTGTCTCTCACCATCCCGATGATTGCGTTCACCCCCCTCTTTCTCCTGGTCACCTCGCCGCTGATTGTGGGCGAGTTTCCGTCTGCTGCGGGCGTGGTGGGTATCCTGCTCATCGTGGCTGGTTCATATGTGCTGAACATCAAAGAGCGTGGGAAGGGGTGGGCCGCGCCCTACCGCGCCCTGCTGCGCGAAGAAGGGCCGCGCCTGATGCTGGTGGTGGCCTTCATCTGGAGTATCAACGCCAACATTGACAAGGTCGGGGTGCTGAACTCCGCGCCCATCTTCTGGATCACCGCGGCAGACCTGATGTCGGCTATCTTCCTGACCCCAATCATGCTCTGGCGGACCAGCGACCGGACGGACTTTTCCGGTAACCTGCCTTCCCTCCTGCTCATCGGGTTTTTCGGCGCAATGGTTGGTATGACTCAGATGACCGCGCTCTCGATGACCCTGGTAGCCTATGTCATTTCGGTCAAGCGGCTGAGTATCCTCTTGAGCGTCCTGTCGGGGTATCTCATCTTTCACGAGAAGGGAGTGCGCGAACGGCTCATCGGGGGAGCGGTGATGCTTACCGGGGTGGTGGTCATTTCGCTGCTAAAATAAGGCGAGTGGCGAGCAACAGACCGCTCCAGAGCGGTTCGCCACTCGCCACGGATCATTCAATGGTTCATTCGGTCAAGCCCGAATAGTTCAGGTCTAATAGCGGTCCCGCCGATGGTAGCCCCCACCGGAGCCACGCCGACCGCCGCCTCCGCCGCCCCCGCCGCCTCGCTGGCCCGACTTCTCTTCGGCCTCGTTGACGCGGATGGCCCGCCCCTCAACTTCTCGCCCATCGGTAGAGCGAATAACCGCTGCCAGGTCGTTCGTCTCGATCTCGACAAAGCCGAAACCGCGCGACCGTCCGGTTTCCCGGTCGGTGATGACCCGCGCGCTCTGCACCGTTCCATATTCGCGAAACAGGGCTTCCAGTTCACTATCTCCAACACTCCACGGCAGGCTTCCAACAAACAGTTTCTTCAGCATATTCTTCCAATCCTTAACTCTGCGCGAGGCGCAGGCATAATTAGCCAGTCATGACCAGCTCAGTCACAACCAAAAAACCATGTTCGCCTATACATACATCCGACAGTTTGAAGGATACCCGTTTCGAGCGAAGACACCTTGTGACACGACCGGGGGGCAGAAGGCAGTGGTTCTGCTCTGCTACAGATCGCACTGGGTGGTATGTTAGCGTACGACTGAAGTATACCACAGATGGCGAAATATGCAAGAGGGGACGAGCCGGCAACTTCGCCCTTTCTGCGTGGCTCTTTTTTCCCTGGCGACCACACCCTACGCATCGTCCTGGCTGATAATCCCCAGTTCGCGCAGGGTCTGGAGAATGGGGGGCGGTTTCCACAGCCATTCGGTGTGGAGCCAGAACCCGGAGATCACGTGGAACCGAAGGATGCCCTCTTCGCCGCTAAAGACCGTCTGGTAGTGCCCGTTTGTCCCAAGCACATACAGCTCGGCCCACTGGCGGGCGGGGTCAATGAGCAGATATTCGGAGATGCCGGCCTGCTCATATTCAAAGAACTTTTCGCCGCGGTCCCGATATCGGCTCTCTGGCGAAGAGATTTCCACGACCATATCCGCCGGGCCATCCAGGTGCGTAGACTTCAGGCGGTCCAGGTTTTCCCTGGCGACAAAGAGGAGGTCCGGCTCTCGTCCCGACCGCGGAAGTTTCATCTGAAAGCGGGCCGCACGGGCGATGCCCCGCTTATGTACGCCCACGAAGATACGCATGACGTGGTAGAGAAACTCGCGGATCACCTGGTCGCGCTCGCTCGACGGACTGGCAATAATCACCTCCCCGTCTACCCATTCCGCCAGCATATCTTCGTCGGCCCACTCCAGAAAGGCTTCGTAGGACATCGTCCCCTGCCGCGAGGCCAGACCGTCGGCGGTCTGGGAGATGTGCGAAAGGATTTGCTCCGGGAGAATCAGCCAGCCACGCTGGCGGGCCTGCGGGTCGAGGTGGTCGAACAGGGTAAACAGAATATTGAGCGCATGCTCAATCACCTGGTCTTCGCTCACGCGCTGGTCTGCCGAAAGGTATTTCAAACGGTCGGCACAGAGTTCGGTCAGCTCGATGCGCTTCTTCACGGTTCGCACGTTGTTTTCATCCCCCACTTCCCCCGGACCGCCTCGTCCTCGTCATCATCCCCCCGAACAACGGCGATGTTCCCGACTCCGGCCCGAAATAGTCTGTCCTGGTCAGGATATTCCGAGATGGACCAGTTTTCGGTCAGTTCGTCCAACCCATCAGTAATCTGCCATTCGCGCAGTTCGTAGCTATCTACCCGGTGGCGGACCAGCGGGTCGTTGCGGGCTATCGCTTCCGCC
>JAAUSY010000096.1 GCA_012032475.1 Chloroflexaceae bacterium | reverse complement strand
CGCCGCCCCCCCGCCACCCCCGCCGCCATCCCCGCCGGGTGGCTATGCGGCTCCACCCCCGCGCTCCTACGACTACGCCTATACCCCGCCGCCACCCACACCATACGACCATACGCCGTCCACCGGCGCTCGCCCGCCCGTAGCAACCCCGGCCCCCCCGGAGAAGCGGCAGTGGGGGCTGTGGATTGGCCTGGGAGTGGTCGGGGTGCTGCTGCTGCTCGTGGTGGTCGGGGCATCGTTGGGTCTTCTGATTGCATTTTCCGACGACTCCGACGATAGTGATAATGCGCCAACGCCCGTGGCGGTCGAGCCAACCGCCGCACCGCCGGCCACCACCGAGCCGCTTGTCCCCTCATCGGCAAGCCCGGTCGTCGGACCAGCCTATGGCGACCCCGAAACGGCCCGTCTGCTGCAAACCGGGGAAGAGTCCCTGCAACGACGGGGCGGGATGGACGATGCCATCGCAGCCTATGAGCAGGTGCTTGAACGCGAGCCAGCCAATGTGACCGCGCTCTCGCAGCTCGCGTTCATCCACAGTTTGCGGTTCCAATATGAGCAAGCCGAAGAACTGGCCCGCACCGCCATTGACGCTGACCCGCAGGCCGCCTTTGCCCACGTTATTCTGGCCGATACGCTCGATGACCGCCGAGAAACCTTTGACCTCGCCTGGGACGCGGTCAGCCGGGCCATCGAACTGGACCCGGACCTCTCGTTTGCCTATGCCATACGCGCCGAGATGGTGGCAAACCGGGCCTATGACACCGCGGACTATGAGGACCTCCAGCGGGCCATCACGGATGCGGAGCAGGCTATCGAACTGGCTGCGAACGAAGATAACCTGATGAAAGCACTCGCGCACAGTTCCCGCGGCATCGTCTACCGCTATGAATACTGGATAACCGATGACCAGACGAAGCTGACACTCGCCGTCGAAGAATTCAACAAGGCCATCGGCTTGCAGAACCAGATTGCCTACTTCACCTCTTCTCTGGGCAATTTCTACAATGAGCAGGGGAGCCATGACCTCGACCAGGGGCGGGAAGCGGAAGCCTACCAGAAACTCGACCTCGCCGTGCAGAAGTTTCAGGAGGCGCTGGCGATTGACCAGAGCTACGCGATTGCCTACAACGGCCTGGGTTGGAACGCCTTCTACCGCGAAGATTATGCAGGAGCGCTGGAGGCCTTCGAAGAAGCTGTGACCATGGACCCATCGAACATTGATGCCTTTCTGGGGAAAAACCTGGTCTACCGGTTCCAGTCCCCTCCTGACTACGATCAGGCCATTGAGGTACTCAACCAGGCTGCGGCCGTGGCCCCCCAGAATGACCAGGTCTTTTCGTGGATGGGGTGGACCTACCTGAACCAGGAAACGATGGAAGCCGCTGCCGAGCAGTTTCGCCACGCTATCGAACTGAACCCGAACAGCGCCGATGCCCACCGCGGCCTGGGGTGGGCCGCCTACCGCCAGAGCCACTATGATGAGGCCGAGCCTCACTTCCGGCGGGCCATCGAACTCGACCCGTCGAACTACGAACCCTACCTGGGGCTTGGATACGTCCTGGAAGAAACCAACCGCCCCGACGAGGCCCGCGAGATGTTTGAGCAGACGCTCGAACTCGACCCCGAAAATGAGAACGCCCTCCTGGGGTTGGAGCGGCTCGACGAGGCCGGGGGAAAATGAGCCAGGTGACGCATAAGAAACCAGAGCCTATGTCAGATGTGGGGAAAGTCTCGTTCTATTATAGAGAGTAGCACCGAGCTACCAGACAAGAGACCAGAACCAACGGAAAGACGGGCCACATGTTGACCAGCGATAGCTTCTCCCGCACCCGGCGGGGACCCCGCCTTGTTCAGGCCATTCAGGCCATTCAGGCCGTTCAGGCTATTCAGGCCATTCAGACCGTTGACGCTTTGCATGTCTCGTGCTACGATAAAATAGTGCGTCCCGGACCGGCTTTCAACCACACCGGACCGGAAAGGTGAATATCAGGGGTGCAGAAACTCCCAGAGACGGAGTTCCTGCACCCCTCTCCTGACATGGGACCCCATTTCGACAGGGGGTAGGAATTGAACAAGTGCGCGTGGAGTTCCATATGCCCACGAACGAACCATTAGTGTTCATGCCGCTAGACCTGGATACCTTTACTGGCAGTGAGCGATTCGTCGAAGGCACCCGGATGGGAGCCGCCTTCAGTCAGGGGATTCGCTCCTATCTTCGGGCGGCCTACGGAGATGCGATTGAGCACTTCAAGGCAGCGCTGATTGCTGCCTATGTGGACGGTGAAGAAAAAGCGCAAATCTATGACCGCGAACGGGCGATTATCTATCTCTACATTGGCAATGCGCTGGCCTTTCAGGACGATTGGGAGGCGGCCATGCGGGAATATCTGGAGGCAGTCCAGACCGACCCGAAACTGGCCGAAGCCCACTACAACCTGGGGGTGGCGTTTGCGGCTCGCGGCCAGATCGACCGGGCCATCTCCGGCTTCAAAGAGGCGTTGGAACACAACCCCAACCTGTATGAGGCGCATTTCTCGCTGGGTCGCTGCTACCAGAAGTTGGACGACGCCGGACGGGCCTACATCCACTACTCGAATGCCTGCAACACCCGGCCCAACGCGGCCGAACCGCGCTACTACCTGGGGTTGATGCATCAGAGCCACGGGGCGCACGAACTGGCGCAGCGCTGCTTTGCCGATGCCCTGCGCGTTGAGCCAACGTTCGTGTCACCAGCGGTGCAGGAGGACGAAACGCTGGTGACACGGAGCGAGGACGAGGTGGTTCAGTGGTATTACCGCCTGAGCGAAGACCTCAAGCAGCAAAACTACGAAGAAGAGGCCGAACGTATCTACCGCGCCCTGCTCCAGTGGCGGCCCGAAGAATACTACGCCCACTATCTCCTGGGGAACCTGCTGGCCCGCAGCCGCCGCTGGCCCGCTTCTCTGGAAGAATACGGGAAGGTCCCGCCTCAGAGCAAGCACTACGTGGATGCTCGCCTGCGGATGAGCGTGGTGCTCCGCCTGATGAAGCACCCCAGGGATGCCTACGAACTGCTCTTTGAATGTGCCCGGCTGCATCCGGGCGATGGGCGTATTTTCCTCAACATGGGCAAACTGCTCTACGATATGGGCAAGAATGCGAATGCGGTGCGGGCGTTTGAGCGGGCCGTCCAGCTTTTGCCCACCAACGCCCAGGCGCACTATCTGCTCGGTTTTATGTATATGGTCATGGGCCGCGAAAACTGGACCCTCGCGGCTTGGCGCAAGGCCGTTGAGCTTGCACCCGACAGCCATTCGCTGCGTTACGACCTGGGCTATATGTATGTTCGGAAAGGCCGCTACGACCTGGCAGCGCGGGAATTCGCCCTGGTGCTGGAACACTGGCCCGACGATGTGGAGACGAACTTTATGCTCGGCCTGTGCTACCGCGAAATGGTCGAGCCGGCCCGTTCCATCCCCCTCTTCGAGAAGGTGCTCCGGCGCAACCCGCGCCACGCCCAGGCGCTGTTTTTGTTGGGAGCCTGCTACCTGCAAATCGGCAACACCTCGCTTGGCAAAGCCTACCTGCGCCGCTACGACCACCTGATCCGCCAGAGCGGGGCTGCGACCGTCCCGCCCCGCGTCAGAATGCGCCATCAGCAACCGACGGTCGGGTCAACGGCCTGACCCCGGTAATATCAGTGATACCAGTGATACCAGTGACCTGTGACCCCCGATACGGGTGATGACGTTTGCTTCGAACACCGTGCTGCCGCGGTGCTGTCGCTCTGGCCCGCCTCGTCACACCTCACTCGTCACTGGTTTTCCCCTGAAAAAGTCTTGTCCATCCGACCCAGAGCGTGCTATAATAGTAACAACTTATTCATTCCATCCCACGTACGGGTGAACCAGCCGGAACCTATTACAGGTAGGAACGACGGTTGGGACCCACAGGGAACAGGGTGGTGCAGGCTGTTATGTCCCACTGGCAGCGAGGAACAGGAATACTGGCCGTTCTGGTGATCCTCAGTAGCTGGTGCATCCTGCTTGGCGGCATCGGAGGGTGGTTGCTCGGCTATGACCAGGGAAGGCGCGAAACGGTCGAAACATTCCTCCCCGAAAGGGGGGTCCTCGTCACCCGCGTGGAGCGCGGGAGTCCGGCCGAGCAGGCTGGCATCGCCCGCGGGCATCTCATCGTCGCGGTGAATGGAGTTTCTATCCACGATGTCGTTTCCCTGCGCGACGAACTGCTCCGCTATCGTCCGGGCGACCAGGTGCTGGTGACCTATCGCCACGAACTGGGCGAAGAGGTGACCTATGTCTTGCTCGGACACGTTCCAGGCCGAGCCACTCCCTATCTGGGCATCTACTTCACCGCCCGGGCCGAACAACCCGCCGATATCTGAATCCCCCTCCGGTCGGGTTTGTTCAAACTATCCAGTCACAGGCAGCGAATTTTGTGCATCTCAACCGTAGCGTATTACCGCAGGGGAGGGTACAATGGTGTGAAATGTCCAACCACCTGACCGGGCAGGGGAACCACCGCCGAGCTGAGACCCCCAACCCTGCCAGCGACCGGCGGACGGTCATTTCTGCGGCTTCGCACAGCCTCTGGGCAGCGGATGATGCCAGAAGGGGCATCCGGGTTGTGCTCCGTCCACCAGCAGAACAGAAGAAGGTCATGGACCACAACGCTGTGGGTCATGCCAGATCGTCGGGATGATCATCGCCTGAGCAGCGGTCGTCCCGTTTTTTCTTGCTGGTTGGCACGGATGAACTGATTGATTCATTGATTGACTGATGGGCCAATTGGCTGATGGGCTGATTGACCGACTGATGGGCCGATTGGAACTTGAACAGAGACCTTAGACGTATCGGTAGACCCTTTTGAATACTGGAAAGGTAGCAGGTTTTATGACACTGGATGCCAAAGGCGTGCTCGCGTTGATCCAGGAGCACAACATCAAGATGGTAGATGTGCGATTTATTGATATCCCCGGAACCTGGCAGCACTTCTCGATGCCAGCGAACATGTTTGAGGAAGATGCCTTTACCGATGGACTCGGGTTCGATGGCTCATCCATTCGCGGGTTTCAGGTGATCAACGAGAGCGATATGCTGGTGGTTCCCGACCCCACCACCGCCTTTATTGACCCCGTCCTTGAGGTGCCCACCCTGGCAATCATTTGCGACATCCGCGACCCCATCACCGGCGAACCCTATTCGCGTGACCCGCGGCATATCGCCAAAAAGGCCGAAGCGTATCTGAAACAGACGGGCATTGCCGACACCAGCTACTGGGGACCCGAGGCCGAGTTCTTCTTGTTCAGCGATGTGCGCTATGGCAACCAGCCCTACCTGTCGTTCTATTCGGTAGACAGCGAAGAGGGATGGTGGAACAGTGCCAACGATATGGGCATCAACCACGGGCAGCAGGTTCCCCCCAAACGCGGCTACTTCCCCTGCCCGCCCACCGACAACCAGCAGGATATCCGCAGCAAGATCGTGATGACCATGCAGGAAGTGGGCATTCCGGTCGAAGTGCATCACCACGAGGTCGCCACCGCGGGCCAGGCCGAAATTGACATGCGCTTTGGACCCCTCGTCCAGATGGCAGACAACCTGCTCAAGTATAAGTACGTGGTCAAGAATGTGGCCCGTAAGCATGGCCTGACGGCAACGTTTATGCCCAAGCCGCTCTTTGGCGACAACGGCAGCGGGATGCACACCCACCAGAGTTTGTGGAAGGATGGTGACAACCTGTTCTTCGATGAAACCGGCTACGCCCACATTTCGCTGGCCGCCAAATATTACATTGGCGGGTTGCTCAAGCACGCCCCGGCGTTGCTGGCGCTGGCCGCCCCCACCACGAATTCCTACCGCCGCCTGGTGCCGGGCTTCGAGGCACCGGTCAACCTGGTCTATTCGCAGCGCAACCGCTCGGCGGCCTGCCGTATCCCGATGTATTCGAGCAGCCCCAGATCCAAGCGCATCGAATTTCGCTGCCCCGACCCGTCGTGCAACCCCTACCTGGCCTTCGCCGCGATGCTCATGGCGGGCCTGGACGGTATCCAGAACCGCATTGACCCCGGCGACCCGCTCGACAAGGATATCTACGAACTGCCGCTGGAAGAACTTGCCCGCGTCAAGTCGGTGCCCGGGTCGCTGGCCGAATCGCTGGACGCGTTGGAAGCCGACAACGCCTTCCTGCTCAAGGGCAACGTCTTCACGGAAGATGTGATCGAAACGTGGCTGACCTACAAGCGGGAGAACGAGGTGATCCCGGTGCAACTCCGGCCAACCCCGCTCGAATTCAGCCTGTACTATGATATCTAAAATAGCTCAATGACCTGATACCCTCTGGTTTCGTCCCCCTCCCATAACAACGGGAGGGGGACAGGTATTTTTCAGGAGCACGTATGAACCCCCAACTTTCAACTTCTGCCCTCCCCGCACCCATCGGCGTGATCATCGTTTCCTACAACACCCGGTCGCTGCTGCATACCTGTTTGCAATCGCTCCAGTGCTGCTCCCTCCCGCTCTGCACCGTGGTCGTAGACAACCACTCCACCGACGAGAGTGTCGCCATGGTTCGCGCCACCTTCCCCCACGTCCAGGTGCAGGTTCTGGCGCAGAATCGCGGTTTTGCCGCAGCGACCAACTATGGGTTGCGATGGCTGACCGGCGCTGACTGCCTGGCTCCCGCACCCCGCACCCCCCCCCCTCCGGACTACCTGCTCCTGCTCAACCCCGACACAGTCGTCCATCCGGGGGCCCTGGAAGACCTGGTCGCCTTTCTGGAGACCCACCCCCGCGTCGGTCTGGTTGGTCCGCGGTTGCTCAATCCGGACGGGAGTGTCCAACCCGCCGCGTTTCGCTTCCCCACCCTGACCATGAGCCTCCTGGAGGTGTTCCCGCCGGGCGAAGTTCTGCCCGGACGGTGGTATGGGTCGTGGTGGCACGGACGCTACCCCCAGGAGCAAGCAGGCCGGGCGCCCTTCCCGATAGACCACCCCCTCGGAGCCTGTCTGCTGATCCGCCGCCGGGTGGTCGAACAGGTGGGACTGCTCGATGAGCGGTACTTTATGTATAGCGAGGAAATCGAATGGTGCTGGCGTATCCGGCAGGCCGGGTGGGCCATCTGGCAAGTGCCGTCGGCATGCGTCACGCACATCGGGGGGGGGTCGGCCCGCCAGTTTCGCCACCGCATGTTTCTAGAACTGCACCGGAGCCGGCTCCGCTTCTTTCGCCAGCACTATAGTCCCACTTTTCTCCGCCTGCACCGGCTCATCACCGCGGCAGGGATGGTCCGGGCCATGGTGCGGACCTGGCTTGAGCACCACCGCCAGCGCCTCCCCCACCCCGAACTGCGGGGGCGTTTGTGGGCATATGGTGAGGTGCTCCGGCTGATGCAGAAGGGCTGATGCTGGCCGCGAAACAGAACGGCATGGTTTTCCTGGCTCATTGACAGTTGCATAAGCCGTCCGCCAGTGGTATAGTAAAGGAGAAAGCGCCTGAGTGACCTGAGCCGGATACTCGTTCCCGCTCAGGTCATCGGCAGCAATCATACGGGAGTATCTCGTCCCAGGTCTCAGCCACAACCGGCAAACCAGAAAGCATGGGTGATACCTGATATTCAGCGACGAGTGACTGGAGCCGGTGTATCCTCCTCCGATTCTGAAAAACCGCGGGTGCGGAACAAGCAGCCTCACCCGAAACGGATTGGAGGCCCTGCCAATGCCGCGGATGGACGAACGGATAGTCGGACGGACCCAGAGGAAGGGTGTCCGTAGCGCCGTTCCGACCAGAGCAGGCAAACGGGGTATGGGCATGGGAGAAGGCGATAGGTTCCTGGAGACACGGGTTTCTTGAGCGGGGCGTGTGCGGCGTTCGCAGCGAGCCGCGGAATGCCTGCGAGCGAACCGGAAACTGCCGCATCCGGGTGCATCACTCGGCCACAGCTGTTCCAGGGGATTCTGGGAATGCAAGGGGAAGGGAAAGGCGTCGTTCATTTGAGTGTCCCCCCTTCGAAGGTCGCGCAACCTCCCCCGAACCCGGACCCTCGCGGGATGAGCGGGACAAGGCCTGACCAGGAGCAGAGGAGCAAAAGGACGACGCGGTCTTTGCCGGTCCTGAGAGCCAGCACAGATACCAGAGACCGGGAAGCTCCCGTACACCTTATTTTCAATCTCTATTCGAACCGTTATCGGGCCAGTTTTGTGGGGTGCGTCTCGTTGGAGCGACCTGAAGCCTTGCCCAGAAGGAGGAGGGGCTTTCTCCACGCGAAGCTCAGGCACTCCCCCGCGCAATGAACACAAACTGGCCCAGGTAGGAGCAAACACGCTCACAATGACAACTGAACAAGTACGACCAGACGTGGCAGTCTTTATTGACTTCGAAAACGTCTATGTCAGTGTCCACGAAAAACTCGATGAAAGCCCGAACTTCGAGTCGATCATGGACCGCTGCAACGATATTGGCCGCGTCGTCATCGCACGCGCCTATGCCGACTGGTACCGATATCCACGGATTACCAGTGCGCTCTATGCCAATGGCATCGAACCAATCTACGTCCCGACCTACTACTACGACAAGGAAATGGGACGCACCGGACGGGCAATTAAAAATAGTGTTGACATGAACCTGTGCATTGATGCGATGAAAGCCCTGTTCATCAATGCCAACGTTGAAAAGTTCGTGCTCATCACCGGCGACCGCGATTTCATCCCGCTCGTGAACAGCATCCGTCAGCAAGGGAAGGAGGTCTTCATCATCGGTATCGGGGGGGCAGCCTCGGCCCACCTGGCCCAGAGCGCCGATGAATTCATCTTCTACGAACAACTCATCGGGAAGACCCCTCCCCCCGCTGCCCGAAAATCCAGGGCCTCACGAAGCGAGCCAGAACCGGCCAGTTCTCCCCGTCCGACCACACCGGTCGAGGCGGACATCTACGATACGCTGGTTGAGGCCGTGCATCTGGTGCGCGAACGCGGCTACCTTTCGACCCTTGGGTCGCTCAAGCTGGTGATGAAAGAACTGATGGGAGGAGATTTCAAAGAAAGCCGCTACAAAGATCAGGGTGGACGCGCCTTCACCAAGTTCAAGGACTTCGTCGTTGAGGCGGAGCGGCGCGGAAAGGTGCAGATCTACACGAACGGCACCGTGAGCGAGGTCTTTCTCCCCGGCGAAGATGCCCACAAGCTCTCGCAGTTTGCGGAAATCAAAGGGGAAGAGAGCCAGGCACCGGCACACGAACCAGTGGTACAGAACAACGGCACCAGGGAGCACGAAAAACCTGCTGGTGTTTCTTCGCCTGCTTCGCCTTCGTCTTCTTCGCCTTCGTCCTCGTCGTCCTCGTCGTCCTCGTCGAGTCGCTCTCGCCGCCGCCGCCGCCCCCGCAACCAGCGCCACGAAGCCGCCCCATCGCCCACGGCGGAGGTGGCGGACTCCGGCGCAGAGGAGCGGCCCGCCCTGGGTACTCCTTTCAAAGAGCCAGCATCCAGGCAGGATGGTTTCGCGGAGGTACCGGAATCCAACGGAGCATGGGACTCCCGCGCCGAGGAGCCAATCTTTTTGCTCGAAGACCACGCGGCCCCGCCGTTGACCGGTGGCCCGGCACCCGCTGACGGGTCACTAGGCCGCAAGACGGAAGCAGAGGAAGATATCCTGGCCGGGGAACTGCTCCTATTCCTGGAAGATGATGACACGCTCTTGTTCGAGGCCGGGGAGTTTCTCCAGCAACCAGCTATCCGGAAGCAGGAAGCCCCCTCCACCGAGGAGCGCGACCTTCCCTTTCTGGAAGACCGGGATGACGATTTTCTGTTCAATGTTGGCGAGGCGTTAACCCTGTCGCAGATGCTGGACTCGGCGCTGGACCACGACCCCGGAGCCACCTGGTTTGACGACGACCTGACCCTGCCCGAACCGGTGCTGGAAAGCAGGCCGGTCAGGCCACCCATCGCGGCAACGCATTCGGACCGGCCCGTGCCCGTGGGCGAAGCCCCCGACGACACCCTGTTCGCGTTCGCCTTCTCTCAGGCTCGCAGTTCCGACCGCGCCGATGAGCTACCCCAACCCACCGAAGCAACCCTGGGCGAAATCGTGGCGGAGGAAACTCACGCACCGGAAGCTGCCCAGGAGCCGCCGCCAGTGCCGGTGACGGAGGGAAAACCAGCTTCGGAAATATCCTCCCCGCCGCCGTCACCAGAAGCTGGCGAGACGGGCAGGACCGATGACGAATCTTCTGCGGCAGAAGCGGCAGAAGCGGCAGAAGTTGATACCGTGTTTGCTGAAGAAGAGTGGCACGCCTTCCGCACGATGATGCAGGGCTTTCCGAAGCCGGTGTCGTTCAACCAGATTTTCGATAGCTTGCGGGACCTGCGCAAAGAACAGATCATCATCCGCACGAACGAGCAACTGCGCAACCTCGTCAAGCAGGCCATCAGCAACGGGGTGTTGGAGCGCAGTGGTCGCGGCAAGCGCGTCTACTATGCGCTGAAGCCAGACACTTCTCCAGAAGAAGCCCCCACGCTGGCAACTCAGGAGGACGAGGCAGCATAAGTGGCACTCCTGGTCAAGATTTGCGGTCTTCGCACGGTAGAAACCGCGCTCGCCGCGGCCCGATCCGGGGCCGATATGCTTGGGTTCGTCTTTGCGCCCAGCCGCAGGCGCATCACCCAGGAGCAGGCAGCAACTATCATTGCGGAGCTTCGGCACCATGGGGTCGGAGCCGAAGTCAAGATGGTAGGGTTGTTCGTCAACGAGCCGCCAGCGGTCATCAACGCGGCCATCGCCCACTGCAACCTGGACTATGTCCAGTTGAGCGGAGATGAACGCCCCGAACAGGCCTGGGGCATTGACCGGCCGGTTATCAAATCGGTGCGGCTCAGCGGTGACCCGTCCGAACAGGCCTGGATTGACCGGGCCGGTTCGCCCACCATCGAAGGCGGCGAACCGGCCCGGTCCCCGGCCCTGGCCCCCTACCCGCTCATTGTGGATGCCCATGTGCCTGGCAGCTATGGCGGGAGCGGCACTCTGGCCGATTGGGACCAGGCCGCTGCGCTGGCAAAGCGGCTACCCCTGCTCCTGGCCGGCGGCCTGACCCCGGCCAATGTGGCCGCGGCCATCGAGCACGTACGTCCTCGCGGAGTTGATGTCAGCAGCGGAGTTGAAACGAACGGTGTCAAGGATAGCTCCCTCATCGAAGCATTTCTCCATATGGCGCGGTCTGTGGTATGATAGAGCGCCGTGCTTTCTGAGGATTGAGGAAGTTTATCAAACAAGGAGGTTGGAACGTGAAAGGTTTGCTGCGTTTTTTGGGATTGATCGTGCTGATTGCCGTCGTCGTGTTGCTCTTCCGCACCTTCCGTCGGCGGCAGCACCATGGCGCTTCCTACCAACCCCCGGTGGGGAGCGGCAGCGCACCACGCCCCGCCAGCGGGCAGAAGCGCACCATCAGCCCCGAACTGCTTGAAATCCTGGCCGACCCTGCCGACAAAGGCCCGGTCGAACTGATGGTCACGGATGGCAAGGAATGGCTGGTGAATCGGCGGAACGGGTATCGCTACCCGGTGGAGGATGGTATCCCCATCATGCTCATCGAAGAGGGCGAAAAAAACAAAGACGAGCGCCTGATCGCAACGGGTACGGAATAGCAACCCCGCGATGCGATACACCCACGTCTGCGGCAAACGGAGCGATGACCAGCGGGGTCATGGCTCCGTTCCTGGTGCTCGGCTCCCTGCTGTGTCACCGCTCCGAGCGGGTGTAACATTTCTGGGCAATGATCGTTACATGGGAGCATATGGGGCACCCCTATCATCCATTCGGGTGGAAGGACTCCTCGTCCGGTGCCGCAACCAGAACCATACCCATGTAACATTTTCGAGCCATGATCGTTGCATGGGGATGCAAAACGCGCTTTGCTCTCATTCCTTGAGCATTCGAGCGCCAGGGATAAGGATACGAAATACGAAATGAATGAAGGATCAGAACGGTACCACACACCGCACCCCTTTGTTCGTCTGGCTGTGAGGCTCCACAGCCTGGGGCAATGCCCCTGAAAACCCACCCGCTGAGGGGTTGGGTATGGTCACGGAGGTTGAGGTTTTAGGGTTACATGTTCGAGAAAGGAGACTGTATGAAGGCAGGTTTGATCAAGCCATTGATTGCATCGCTCGGTATGAGCATTCTGACGGTCCTCGCGCTGTTCGTGTTCGGGAGCGTACGAACGCAGGCCGCACAGCCCGGTCAACCGCGCTCAGGGACAACAACTGCTCGCCAGGCCATTGCGCTGGCCGAAATGCCTACCAGCGAGATGTCGTTCACGCTGTCGGTTGACCAGACGGACGTGATGGTGGGAGATGAAGTACTGTTCACCCTCATGCAAGATGTGGTCTCACCCACCGAAGAAATGACCGTCACGTTCTATTTCGGTGATGGCGAGATGGACGAGAGTATGTTCGTCTCTGGCACGCAGACCATCAGCGTTTCCCACTGGTATGAATACCCCAGTGCCGACGCGCCGGGGGGCGTCTATACCCCACGGGCAACCGTTGTGGTGAGCGGAATGCCCTACGACATCGTGCCAGACATGGGCATGGACGAAATCACCGTCCGGCCACGGCTCACGATGACCGCCGTGCCCACGCAGGTCGTTGCGGGAGGGACGGTCATATTCCTGGGCAAAATCTGGCCGCAAATCACGAATATTGTGTCCCCCAACAATGAATACGTGCATATCACCTCGGTGGATGAGATGGGCACCGAAACGTTCAGCGCAACGCTGCCCATCAGCCAGGGGCTTGGCTGGCAAAACGTCGAAGACTACACGACAATTATGTTTCCGGTGCCGCACCTCCTCTTCGGGGACTTCGGATGGTGGATACCTGGAAAGACCTACACCATCACCGCGCATTACATGTCTGGCCTCTACGGCATGATGGCCGCTGAGGACTATGAGGTCATCCATGTGCTGCCCGCTCCCACCGAAGTGGAAATAGAGTCCTTCACCGTGAACGGGACCGAGGCCCCCGCCGACGTGACAGTTATGCAGGGCGACAACACCGAGTTCCAGGTGATGACTACCACCCCGGTGACCATGGCAATGGCGAAGTACTACGTCATGGGGATGGACGAGGACCCGATGATGACCGAACCCTTCACCGGAACCGTCGCCCCGACGGTCGTCTACACCTACCCAGAGGTGACCGAGGCGATTTCCTACATGGTCTATGCCGAAATCGTGGACGCCAGCATGATGGAACTGGCAACTTCTGATGAAATGACCCTGACGGTCGAGGTTCCCTACCTGAACGCCGTCAGCGTCTCGGCAGACCCGGCCTCCATCCAGATTGGCGGCGCGGAATCGGCTATTGTGGCGACACTGAGCGACCAGAACGGCGACCCGTGGATGATGGAAGAAGAAGTGACCTTCACCACCACCGCTGGTTCGTTCAGTGCCGATGAGGCCATGACCGAAAAGACCGTGACGTCGAGCAATGGTCAGGCAGCGGTCACGCTCTACTCCGGCGATGAGACCGCTACCGCGGTCGTCACGGCCAGCGCCGGGGGCTTCTCCGACAATGCGAGCGTGGAATTCACCCGACCGGGCGAGACGGCCTCGAAGAAATATGTCGTCGGGAACACGCAGGATGTGACGCTGACCAACGAGTTGTTCGCGGTCGTGATTCCCCCGAACGCCTTCACCTCTGATCCCAACCTGATGGTGGAATTGATGGCCGAGGGCGAAGACGGACTGCCAGACGAGGACCTGGACGACTATCTGGGACTGGGCTACACCCACTTCGTCTGCACCATCCTGGATGAAGTGGTCCCCTGCCCCGAACCGGCCAGTGGCCTTACCGTTGAGTTCACCTATACCAACCCGGCTACCGCCGTGCAGGCGACGCCCGTGACGGGACGGCAAATCCAACTTGACACGCTGAACATCGCCATGTACGACGCTGAGCAGCAGACCTGGGAGTTGCTCGACCGCGCCAGCGAGAACGGCTTCGAGCAGAATGGCGACACCGCGAAGGTTCGCACGGTCACTACGGAAGTTGGCGAGAACTTCGCCGGCGTCGGGACAGAAGCTGTTGAAGGCAACATCATCTATCTCCCGCTGATTCAAAAATAGCACCGGAGCAATAACGGGGCTGGATATCTCCAGAACTCGTTGGTAAGTAGAACCTCCCGCAAGTCCCAGACCTGCGGGAGGTTTTTTTGATTCTCGTTACTTGCCCGATAGGAGGCGTTCCAGTTCGCCTGGAAGGCAGGCCGTGTGGCCCGGCAGGAGCGGGAGCAACCCGGTTCCGCTGGCGAACCAGCGGGGAACGTCCGGGCCGGGGTAGAGCACCACCGAAGCACGAACCGCCCGCTGGCCGGAGGGCAGCCCAAGGCTCCCCAGGTAGGTATAGGCATCGGCCAGGGCATCGTCCGGGACCCCGCCGCTGGACGTGAGCCGGTACTTGGCATCGAAGACCACGACGTACGGAGGTTGGTTCGGTCCCTGCACCTCCAGGGCCAGGTCAGGGATATGGATGTGGCAGTCGAGTGAACCAATCGTTGCCGGCTCTGTTGCTGGCTCTTGCTCGCTCCGCACCGGAGCATAGCGGGGGTGGTGGCGCAGCGCAAGGGTTGTATCGCCCCGGTCGAGCACCAGGAGGGGGGCGTCTTCAGCCAGCGTGAGCGTGAAGGTCATGGGACCATCCGTCGCATCTGCCGGGTTCCGCGAGAGCGAGGTGAGGTGGTGGTGGCGAACGGTTGCACCTGGCAGGTTGAGCAAGGCTTGCACCACCTGCACCACGCACCAGCACTCATAGAGGCGCGGCATTTCGTGCAGGGGCAGGTGCCAGAGCGGGCGCTCAAGGGTCACCGTTGCGACCCAGGGGACGCGCTGGATGGCTCGCCAGAAACGGTAGACCTGGCGATAGGCCGGGTTGCGCCGGATGACCTGGCTCGGCCCGCCATGGGAACGGGAATGGAAGGGGCCAGGTGTGGGCGGGCCAACCTGCGAAAGAAAGGGAAGCGAGCGCAGCACTTCCAACCGTCGGGCAACCTGGAGGCTCCGGGCATGGAGCAAAGCGTGTTCGGCCATCGTTCGGGTCTGCCGGCCCGCTGCCTCGCCGGTGGGTGCGGGGTCGGTCAGCCGGGCGACGGCCAAAGCTCGCTGCCAGGCTTCGTGGAGCACCCGCTTGAGCAAACGATTTTCGTAGGTATCAAAGCTCATCACCGTTCGGGAGCGGGTCACCTCCGCGGGGACCAGGCGATTGCTATCGCCCACACCCGCGGGGAGATAGGGACCGCGGGCCAGGTCATCGGCAGCCTGAGACCAGTCGTGCGACTGCCCCGAAGGCACTCGTTCCCTGACCACGGTGCCCTGGGTGTGCGGGTGCCGGGCAATCTGTTGAACGGCGCGTTCAAAGGCCGGAACCTGTTCATCGAAGAGCCACCACGATGCTTCCAGGAGTTGGTGATGGTCGGGAGCCGGCAGGTTATCCGGGTCGAGCGAAAGAAGAGGCCCCAGGGTCGCCCCCACCTTCCCCTTTGCCAGGAGCGCCGAGAGGACCGTGGCCGCCGTGCATCGGAGGTCGTGGAGCAGATGCTCATATTGCTGGCGGTCCAGCTTGCGCGGCAGAACCTCCAGCGTCGTCTGACGGGTGGCAACGCGGCCATCGGGCCAGGTCAGCGTCAGTGTTACCTTGAACTGACCAGTGGCGTTGCGCGGGTTCCAGCGCCAGCGCCAGGCCGGGTCGCCGGGCGTCAGAAAGGGGGACAGGGTGGTGCTTTCGGCAAATCCCGCAATCGCCAGCGTCGGGGTTGCACCGGGCGGAGGCACACAGGAACATTCCACCTCCTGCCACTCGGTGAGGGTGATGAGCGGGCCGGACTGGTTGTCTATGAGGAGATCACCCACGTTGGAAACATACTTTCCCACAACCACCCGCCGGGCAGCCAGAAGCCCGGAAGCACCCGCGAAGAAGCGCGGTGCCCAAAGGCATCGGGCAGGATGGGGGCATAGAAACCCTCCGGGGTGAGGTGGTAGAAGGCTCCTCCCTTGCTGCCCGGACGAGGGTCAACGATCCAGTATTCGGGCACCCCCGCCTGCTGATATTCCCAGAGCTTCCGGGGGTCATCACCGGGAGCGCGGTGATCCGAAACAATCTCAACGACCAGGTCGGCGGGGCCATCCAGTCGTTCAGGAGTCAGCCGGTTCAGGTTGGACCGCCGGACAAAGAGCAGGTCCGGCGAATGGGGTGATTGCCCGGAGTTGAGCTGCATCTCGAAGGGGGCAGCCAGCACAACGCCCAGGTTGAGAAACCCGGCAAAATCATTGATCAGGTCGTACAAAAAAAAGCGAATGATCGTGTGAAGCAGTGTTTCGACGTCCTGGTCTTCGTCATCCTGGTCTTCCTCGTTCCAATCCATTTCCGTGCCCGTGTCGGTGCCCGCAGCGCCGGGTTGTTGTGCTTCCATGGGCATCTCCTCCTCCTCGCGTCAAGGTCCTGGGAAAAACGTAAGGCTTGTTACTGGTCATTCATTGTCTATCGTTCACTGTTCATCGTTCACTGCTCATCGTTCGTCGTCGCCACTGACCGCCGCGACCACTCCTCGCAGCAACCAGAACAGGGCAAAACCGGTGACGGCTCCGTAGACTCCGCCCATCTCGATGCTCACATTCTCAACGGTCTGGAGGGCGGCCAGGGCAGCCCCTCCCAGAGCAAACAGGAGCACAATCAGCACGCCCCCCGTGAAGCTGTTGACAAACCGCTCGACGCGCCGCCCCAGACCCGACCCGAAGGCCATACCAGCCACGGTGCCGAAGGCCACACCGACAGCAACCAGGGAATCGGAACCAACGGTGGCATTGACCGTTACCCCCGCCACAGCCCCGATGGAAGTTGCCAGGAGCCACCAACCAATGCTCCCCAGACGGCGACGCAGGACAAACCACTGGGTAAACCCGGTCAGCGCCCCGAAGACGGCCCCGACGACCGCTCCCGTGATAACCAGCACGACCAGCTGGTCTACGACAAAGGGAAGGCGGAACAAGGCTTTATAGACCGCAACCCCGACCGGGAGCGCCGCAGCCAGCCCGGCCCCGGCTCCGACCATCGTTGCCATTCCCCACCAGAACCACATCCCCCATGCCTTCCACCACTGGGCAAGCGATGGGAGGAGCGAATCGTCTGACGCCTGGGGTGATGGCGGGGCAGGCTCCCGTTCATAGGGGCGCTCCCGTTCCCGCGGCGGCGGGGCATAGTCCCGCTCGTAGTCCCGCTCCCGCTCCCGCGGCGGAGGCGGGGCATAGTTGCGCGGCTCGGGTGATGAGCGGGAACCCGGTTGCTCAGCCCGCGGCGATGGCGATGGCG
>JAAUSY010000283.1 GCA_012032475.1 Chloroflexaceae bacterium | reverse complement strand
CGCAAGGGTGGCGGAACCTGGTGCATCAGCAGGTCCAGAAGAAGCTGCTGCTGGCTCGCTACCAATTCCTGCTCCCTGTTTCTGTTCCGCTTCCTCCCCCCAGATCAGAGAGGAGCAAATGGACCAGAATCTGGTCATCATCCTGACCCATTCGACCTCTCTCAGTCCGCGTGCCCATCTCTCATCCCCCTCCTCCGACCTGCATGCCCCCCCCAACCCACCTCCCTCCCCTCATTATACAGGATATGCCGCAGCACCGCAGGAAGCCGTGAAAACCCCAAAGCAGATATACCGTATAATAACAGCGACGAGTGACAACGGGACGTAGCCCGCTTGCGTCCCCATACGAGTGACAGGCCACCGCAAAGCGGCTGGACCGCTTGCCATGAGAAAGTCTTCGCTATCGTGCCCCTATCGAAAAAATCCGCGGCGCTTCTTTCCGTCGGCCTGACCGTCTTGCTCGCCAGCGTGAAACTCCTCATCGGATTCGTGAGCGGGAGCCTGAGCATTCTGGCCGAAGCCGCCGACGCCGTCATTGACCTGGTCACGGATGGCGTTACCTTTCTGGCCGTGCGCGTGTCCGACCTCCCCCCCGACGAAGACCACCCCTACGGTCACGCCAGGGCAGAAAACCTGGGAGCGCTGGCCCAGGCGGTGCTGATGGTGATGACCTACGGGTGGGTGCTGGTGCAGGTCGGCAAGACCCTGCTGCTCGCGCCGCAACGCCCTGCGTTCTCGCTCTGGTTCTTCCTGGTGATGAGCCTGTCCCTGGGCATCAACCTCGTGCGCGTTCAGGTGCTTAGACAGGCTGCGAGCCGCTTCAAGAGCCAGGCGCTCAAGGCCAGCGCCACCAACTTTCTGAACGACATCCTGCGCTCACTCGTGGTGCTGCTGACGATGGGGGTGATTATGCTGGCTCCCCGGCTCTCGCTCCCATCCTGGTTCGTTGAGCGGTGCGACGCCATAGCCGCGGCGCTGGTAGCGCTGGTGGCCCTGCGGGGAGCCTGGATTCTGGGCAAGCAGGCCATCCACACGCTCATGGATGGGATACCCTACGACCTGAGCCACCGCCTGACCAGCCGCATCGCGGCGCTTCCCTCAGTGGTGCCTAACAGTGCCAGCGTTCGCGCCCGCTTCGTCGGAGAACAACCGTTTGTCGAAGTCATGGTCGGCATGCCCCGCGGTCATTCGCTGGAGGAAGCCCACGAATTGGCGCACAAAGTCGAGGATGCCATCCGCCTGGACCTGCACGAGGCCAGCGTGCTGGTCCATGTCGAGCCAACCCGCACCGTCACCGAACCATACACCACCGCGGTCTACTCAGCCGCGCAACGCCTGGGGTTGCGTGTCCACAACCTGGCAATCTACCAACTCAAAGAGGAAATTCGCATTGAAATGGACCTGGAACTCCCAGGGAGCATGACCCTGACCGAAGCTCACCCCTTCTCCGAACGGTTGGAAGCAGCCATTGCCGCCGAACTCTCGTGCCCAACGGTCATTGCCGTTCACCTGGAGCCGCGCCACGACCAGGTTCAGCCTGCGGTCCGCTACGCCCCCCTGGAAGCCCAGGTGTGCCAGGCTATCACCGCGCTCCCCAACGCTGCGTCTATTGGCCTGACCGAAGCGCTCCTGACGAACGACGGGGTCGTTATCACTCTGCGCTGCTACTTCCCCGGCGACACCCGTCTCACCGACGTGCATACCGCCATGGCCCGGACGGAGCGAGATTTGCGCCGTGTGATACCCGACGTCGTGCGCGTTCAGATAGACCCGGAACCAGACGACCGCCGCCCCGCCGCTGACACGGGTGACACGGGTGACGCAGGTGCGGTCACTTCTCCCCCTCGCTGAACAATCCGCTGATGCGGTCCAGTTCATTGGCCGTGGCGTGGGTGAAGTGGCCGGAGAGGATACCAGAAATGCCGCGGAATGGCTTCCCAATGTGCATCCCCTGCCCATCAATGGTAAACTCGCGGATCTCCTTATCGTGCATCGAGCCGCGCATCTTCAACACCGTCAGCCCCCGGCGCATCTCCCCGAACAACTCGACGTATCGCAGGAGAATGATCGAATCGGTAATCGTTGAAATATGGGCTTCCGTAATCGAAGTCCCACCGAGCAGAGTCGGGGTCGTTGAGGTATAGAGACCCACAATCTCCTTATGCTTGATGAACGAAGTCAGCCCGATGACGAATTCCCGAAAACCCCGAATGGTCGAAACCCGCTCCAGCGCCGAAAGGCTGTCTATCGCCACGCGGTTGGGGCGAAACTCCTCAATCACCTGCCGCATCTGGAGCAACTGGTCTTCCAACCCCGCCGCCTCCGGATAATTGCAGACCACCCGTAGCTGGCCCTCCTGCTCCATCCGCTCGAAGTCGGCTCCCCACCCGGTTGCATTGCGCGAAAGCTGGTCGCGGCTTTCCTCAAAGGCAAACAGCAAGCAGCGCTCGTTCGCATTCGCCCCCGCCGACATAAACGCCGTTGCCATGAGCGTTTTGCCAGTCCCCGTCGCCCCGGACACCAGAATAACCGAATCCCGAAAAACCCTCCTCCACACATCCGGTCCAGTTCAGCATTCCCCGATGTCACCCGCACATCCGACGACTTCTGCACCAACCCGATGGCCGAAAGCGGAATGACCACAATCCCCTGCTCCGGAATGACCGTAAACGGGAATTCCCCCTTCTGGTGGCTCACCCCGCGAAACTTGAGAATCTCCACCGTTCGTCGGCGCTTCTCCTCTTCCATAATATTCCGCAGAATCACCACATTGTCCGCGACGAATTCCTCCACCCCGAAGCGGGCAATTTCGCCATACTCCTCCGTGCGCTCCGCCGTCATCACCGTGGTCACCCCGATGCGCCGCAGCGCCGACGCAATCCGGAACAGCTCGCTCCGCACCCGCGCCCCATCCGAAAGCTGGCTGAAAATCGCCCCGAGTGAATCCATCGAAACCCGCGTCGCATTGACCTGCTGCACCGCACTCTCAATCCGAGCCAGCAGCGCCCCCAGGTCATAGTCCCCGGCATAAATCGTCTCCTCCCCCGGCTGCCGCGAAGCATCCACAAAGGCCCACGACCCTTCCGCCTCCCATTTTGGAATATCCCAGTTAAAACCCCGCATATTGCGGCAAATATCGGTGGGGGATTCTTCAAAGGTAACAAAGACCCCGTTTTCCTGCTTTTTCATAATCCCCTCTGCCAGGAATTGAGCCGCAAGGACCGTCTTGGCGCTCCCGGCCGTGCCCGACACCAGCGTGGTTCGATACTTGGGCAAGCCGCCATTGCTGATATGGTCAAATCCGGGGATACCGGTTTCCAGTTTCTCAATCTGAGGGTATTGTTCTATCTGGCTCATGATGCCTCTCCTTGGTGCTCGCTGTGCTGAAGATTCAGTCCCAGTAAAACCCTCGCCGTGTCGGTCAAATCACCAATGATACGCCGACGCGGCGGAGGCAGTTCCCGAATCAGCGTCGGCGTCACCATAATCTTCTCTTTTTCAGCCAGTTGGGGGTTTTCCAGAACATCAATAATGACCAGTTCATACTGATCGTGCAATTCCCGCTCACAGATTTGTCGCAAATTTGCGATAGCCCGCTCGGCCCGTGGCGTATCGCCGGTTACATACAACTTGAGCAAAATTTGTTCATGGCACTTCCTTCACTTCTCCTGTCTACCGATGGTCGTTCCGTTCTGCCACTTGTGGAGAAGGGTTCTCGTCATCCCCAAAGACTGACTGCGATAGTACGAAGCCAGAT
>JAAUSY010000095.1 GCA_012032475.1 Chloroflexaceae bacterium | reverse complement strand
TGGCTTGTTATCTACAATGACGGGAACCCCACATTGTAAAAATAACGCCAGTTGCCCTGATGCATGAGCAATCAAACGATCATTTTCACTAAAGTTCTTGTAGAATACTAACCCGATATCGCAGATGCGGGTACATCTGCCAGCGTTTCAAATGGCACCAGATCCTGGTTGATCCAGCACGTTCCACTTTCTTTCAACGCTTCCATGCTTTCGCTGTCGATTTTTCTTCCATGAAAGACCACCGCAAGGTCAGGAGGGCAGCGGCGGGTTGAACGGATGAGTTCAGGAGAGCGCCTTGCCCAAATGATCTGACCTGATTGCAGCAAAATTTTGCGTTCCCCCATCTCCGGAAACTTTTGTCGCAAAAGATTACTCCGCCGTAAGTGTGCTTTCCCAATATAGGAGACTGGAAATGGCAGCACTTTCCAGGGATCGTAGGGTTGGTGCATATCCCAGAACAGTACTTCAGCCCGGTCATGGTCCTGGATAATGACGAATTTGATAGAGTTGAAAGCCTTCCGTGCCAAATTCTTCAATTGTTTACGCTTTGGGTCTCCCTGAAAAAAGAAGGGGTGTCCTTCATAGTAAAGTTCCAGGCTGTAATACACTAATGGGACATTGGGCAAATAGTGATGAGCCAGTATCAAACCTTCTTCTTCTACACCAATAACACAGTCATATTGCTGTCCCGCAAGGTGGCGTCGTATTGCATTGCGAAACGAGGATGAGATAACCAGCGATGGAGAATTGAAGTAGCTCCAGAAGGTCTTTATCCCCGCTTGCCCCCATTCCTTGATTTTCCATAGTAGAAGTTTGAGTTGATTCCCAATATTGTCAAGAGGTTGGAACACAGTAACCCGTTTCATTGGAGAATTTACATTGTACATAACTTTCTGGTCCGGTAAGGTGCCTCGTGTTGATGCCCCAGAAATGCTTCGTACCCGTTTACTGAGGGACTGCTCATTGGAAACAGGGGTCTCCGTGAACAAGTCAATATTGAAGTCATCCCTTGCTAGGAGTGTAAAGAGACTTTGTACCGCAGGTGAGAAATTAATTTTGGCTCCAGAGAAACACAGGAAAACAGCTATTCTCTTGCGGGGAGACTTTTCTGGTTGCTGCATAGTTACCGGAGGAATTCCTTTCCAGAGCGCTACGGGACAATGGGCTTTTCGAAAAAAACCGTCGTATTTTCTCCACCACGCGGAAAATATCCTCCGCACGTAACCCGATGGCCGAGGGCAAACTCAATCCCGTCTCTGCCAGGTATTCTGCCACCGGCAAGTTCTGGCCGGTGTGGTAAATAGGTTGTCTATGTACTGGCGGAAAGAGTGGTCTGGTATCAATACCCTCTTCGTTTAATCGCATCATTAGTTCATCACGAGTTCGTCCAGCGCGTCCAGGCTCCACCAGAATGGAATAAAGCCAGCAGACGGGTTCGGCCCAGGGTGCATGCGGCGGCAACCGAATACCGGGAATATCCCGCAAGCCCTCGGTATACAAACGGGCAATGCGGTGCTTTTCGGCCAGAATAGCATCGAGCTTTTCCATCTGCGCTACCCCCACAGCAGCTTGCAGGTTTGTGAGGCGGTAGTTATACCCAAGCACGGTGTGCCAGTAGCGTCGCTCCCGCGACATCCCATGGTCGCGCAGCAAGCGAATTTTGTCAACCAAGTCGCTGCGACTGGTGGTGACCATCCCACCCTCGCCGGTCGTGATGATTTTGTTCCCATAGAAGCTAAAGATAGCAAGATCGCCCAGCCCCCCCACGGGGCGACCCTGGTAACGTGCGCCATGCGCTTCGGCGGCGTCCTCGATAACGTACAAGCGATGCTGCTGTGCCAGGCTCAGAACAGGCTCCATATTGGCTGGGTGCCCGTAGATGTGAACAGGGATGATTGCCCTGGTGCGTGGGGTAATGGCTCTGGCTATGTGTGCCGGGTCAATATTCCAGGTTTCCTCTTCGCTGTCAACAAAAACAGGAGTAGCGCCAGTATAGCGGACCGCGTTGGCGGTGGCAATAAACGTCATCGAGGGGACAATGACCTCGTCTCCGGGACCAATATCCAGCGCCAGCAGGGCGAGGTGCAGGGCTGTGGTTCCGCTGCTGGTAGCAATGGCATACTGGGTACCGCAACAGGCTGCAACCATCTCCTCAAAGCGGGTGACAAACGCACCCGCCGAGGAAACCCACCCGGTGAGCACGCACTCAGAAACATAGTGCAATTCTCGCTCACCAAGCGAAGGCTCGGCCACGGGCAACCGCAAACGCTGATTCAGGATAGCCAGGTCAACCACGTGCTCATGCTCGTCAAGCAGCGGCACAACGCGCACCTGGTCGCTGAACATATGGTGAAGGTTTTCTGGTGACGTGCCAAGCAGAGCGGTTTTGGATTTCGGGCGTGGCACATCAATAACAGACGATTCCAGGCCAAGTCCTTTGAGCAGTGCCCGTCGGATATCGCCATCAGTCACCAACCCGGCAAAGCGTCCACTGTCAGGCTCCACCAACAACGCTATACCAAGCGCCCCAGTATTGATAGCCCGAAGCGCCTGCCGAATGGTGCTCTGCGGTGAGATGCTGATTGCTTCAATGGTTTCCCTTACACTTTTGCTCATTATTCACTTCTCTGCTACTGCAATGAGCGTATCGGTCTTGTCCAGTTGAGCCAATAGGGCCGCATAGGAACGATTCAATTCGGGAGTTTGCAGGTAATGCCATTCTTTGTGCCCTCCTGGTTTCCCTCTGGCAAGCCAGTATAAATGATTGGCTAGTGGGTAGCGTTGGAATCCCTCAACACAAATATGATGAAACCCGGCCTCTCGTAAGAAAACCTCTAAACTGTAGCGTGTGTGAAGAACAAGATGTTCGCTCCAGAAAGTAAACCTCTTGAAAGATTCTAGATCGAAAAACGAAAGAAGCATATCATTTGCGTGCGGCACTTCGATTATTATCTTTCCACTTTCAACAAGTTTTTCTGCAATCGAATTGAGCGTCTCTATTGGATCGAGCAGATGTTCGAATACATGAAATAGTGTCACAATATCAATATATTCGTTCTGTATCTGCGAAATATCTTGAAAGACTTTATACCCGCACCGTACGAGTTCATTTCTAGTGTGTGTCTGAGGCTCAATTGCATATGCTTCGGCTGCCTTTTCTGCAAGTAAATCCAGAATGCCTCCTGCGCCTGTACCAAAATCGAGCCATTTTTTGCTACGTATAATCAATTCAAATTGCCTGGCCCTTCTCTGGTCGTCGTCCAACGTATTCATGGTTGCCTGGCTTCTGTTCGAAGCAGACCAGTAGCTAAAATCCCTTTGTTGCGAGTAATGAGACAATTGGATATGATCCGTCCTTGACAGGAACATCACTCCAGACTTGTTGCATTTCAAAACTCGTATATCATCCCTATCTCTCACTTGTGGGTAAATTTCTTCAACAGTGTTCGGGCTACATACCCCAAGAGAGAACAAGAGACTTTGAATTTTGTTTTCCATACACTTCGATTGTTACCCTACATGTTCAACCACTCCACATGCTGCCGCAGGCTCATAACATCGGGGAACTTTGCTTCGACCACTATAGGCAGGGTGGCAAATGCCGCTCGACGCAGCACCTCCAGAGTCCAACTTTCTGGCCGAACCGGCCAGTGAAGATCAGACACCCCGTCATTATCATGAAGATGGAATGCCCTGATATGGGGAGCAAGTTTTTCAATACCGGCCAGGCAGTCGAAGCCAAAGGTCTGGGCACTTACCTTGAGATGTCCCATATCAACCAGCATACCCAGGGATGCGTCGGGCAGCACATCAAAGAGTTCCAGAAACTCTTCAGGAGTTTGCAGGAGCAGTTTGCCTCGCAGGTCAGATGGACACACGTTATTTTCCACCAGTAGCTGTACCCCCTGTTCCCGTGCAATGGCGAGCACCTGTCCCAAGCTGGAGACAAAGCGTTCAAAGGCAGCGCGAGTTTCGTCGGGCGATTCAGGCATAGGAAACTCAAAACTGGTCGTCCCAAAGGCTTTCGGATCGGTAATGAAACCCACATGCACGGAGTAGAACGGTGCTTCCAGGCGAGCACTCAAACTCAACGCATCGCACACCAGGTCCAGGCTGCGGGTCCGGATACTGTCGCTGCGTGAAGCCAGATTGAGCACAAACGGCTCGGCGGGAGGCGGAAAGTAGTTGTGGATGAGAAACTTTTGCCCACAGCGCCACGGCAGGGAAGCCAGTTCCTCGTGGTTCACCTCGACGCCAGCACCCAGTTCTACATGGGTCAGGTAGGCGGCGGCATAGTCATCCAGGCGTTGGAGGAGAGGGCTTTTGCCTGGTAAACAGGCAGTAGACACATAGATCGTCATTCCTGGCTTTCTCTTAAGGAGGGGCGTTCTTGCACCCGCGCCGGTACCCCAACAGCTACGACGCCCGAAGGGATATGGTTCACGACAGCAGCGCCGGCTCCAATGACCGACCACCTGCCAATGACAATGCCATCAATAACTGAGGACCCCGTCCCAATGAGAGTGCCAATATCAACCTGGACATACCCGCTCAAATGGCAGCCGGGGGCAACATGTACATGATCGCCAATTACGCAGTCGTGGTCAATAGTTGCACCCGTATTCACAATAGCATTATTTCCAATGTGTGTGCTGGCATTGATGATAACCCCTGCCATTACTGCTACTCCCTTCCCAATTTGAACTGATGGGGCAATCCAACTTGTCGGGTGTATGGCATTCACCAGCGTAAACCCCAGGGTTGTGGCATGGTCAAACAGACGTGCCCGCAGATGGTTGGGTCCAAGTGCGACTATCATACCCTCTATCCCCTGATTGTGCAAGTCTGGCAATATACCATCGTTGCCAAGAATGGGATACCCGGCAATACAGGAGCCTTTTTTTTCCTGGTCAGGATCAGTTAATCCCACAATTTCGTGTTCACCGGCAGCCACCAGCGAGTCAAGGACGACTCGCGCATGTCCGCCTGCGCCAATCACAACAACCCGCATTATTCTACCATCTCCAGCGCCAGAATGGTAGATGCAACAATGTTCTGGCGTGCTGTGCGCCCGGCAAATAGATCAATAGCCTCTGCGCCAAAACCAGTGCCAGGTCGTTTCAATGTCAGCATCTCTTCTGTTATCGTCGTACCAGCAGGAATATCTATGGCTGCCACCAGACTACGACGCATCGTCTTGCGGTTCTCCAGTTCAACAGGCAGGGGACGTTTCTGTGACGAGCCGAGTGCCTGCTCTACGCGCCGAATGCCCTGCACCATCCGGGCAAAATCGCCGGGTTCCAACGAAGCGGCATGGTCTGGCCCCGGTGCCAACCTATCTAGCGTGAAGTGCTTCTCAATGACTGATGCCCCCAGAGCAACCGCCGCTAGCGGTATTTCCCACCCGATAGTATGATCAGAAAATCCCACCACCACTTCGAATGCCTGCCGCAAGGTATGCATCACTCGCAGGTTGACTTCATCATCTTGAATAGGGTAGTTGGTCGTGCATTGGAGCAGGATAATTTGCTCATTGTTCGCGGTACGTACGGTTTCAATGCCCCGCTCTATCTCGCCCATCGTTGCCATACCTGACGAAAGGATGAGTGGCTTGCCCCAGGAGGCAATAGCACGCAAGAGGGGAGTATTGACCACATCAATGGATGCCAGTTTGAAAGCAGGCACCCCCAGGTCAAGCAAAAAGCGAGCATCTTCGACACTGTAGGGTGTGGAGAGGAAGACAAGTCCTAGCTCGACAGCACGCTGTTGAATGGTGCGGTGGTCGTCGGGTTGGAGTTCGAGGCGGTGCAGCATAGCAAACTGCGATTCCTGAGCATCCGTAGTGACTTTCTGATAGCTGGCTTTGGGCGCAGCAGCGGTAATCACACGGTCGGCTTTGAACGTCTGAAACTTCACTGCATTGGCGCCAACCTGTGCAGCAACTTCTACCAGGTGCAGCGCTTTTGTAAGGTCACCATCATGGTTGACCCCGGCCTCGGCAATGATGAAGCAGGGATGGCCGGGGCCGACGGGGTGGGTGGCGATGTGGATGGCTTTCACAGGCATTCCTATCCTCCAGTACCAGGTTCACCAGATGAAGATCCCAGGAAGTATCAACGTCTATCGAACGCTCTGGAGGCATAACATAAGCAAAGGTTTGTTCAGTGTAAAAAGATTGCTGTTTCAGGAGTATTGTCCGCTGGACAAGATAAATAGCTCCATTGAGCGCGTAGACTGGCGGGAGAGTCTGGCGACGATAGTAGTCCTGTTCTAACTCCAGAAAGGGCACAAGCCGTCCATCATCGGTAATGCGCTTTGTCCAGTAGGGGTGATGATGTATGGGGCAGACACTTACCACACTATCTACCTGTTTTTCTTGTGCCAGTTGCACAGCGGCATCAATGTCCTGTGTTGTGCGTAGCGGCGAGGTAGGTTGGAGCACTACCACGTAGTCAGGGGTATCGTTTTCATGTTGCTCTAACCACGTAACAGCATGGATGATCGGGTCAATACCGGGGGTGTCATCGCGTGCCAGTTCAGGCGGACGACGAAAGGGTACTTCGGCTCCCCATTCCTGGGCTACCTCTGCTATCTCTTCATCGTCAGTCGAGACAATGACACGACTCAGACGCTGGCTTTCCAAAGCAACCTGAATACTCCAGGCAATCAATGGTTTTCCCGCCACCAGCGCAAGATTTTTGCGGGGGATGGATTTTGAACCACCACGAGCAGGAATAATAGCCAGGTATGTCATGGTCCAATGACCTTTACTCTCGTTTTCCCTCAAGAGTACATTCTACCTCATCCAGCGTAAGATTGGCAAGCCGTGCCTCCACATCGGGCGGAAGCGCCCCGAAGCGGCTCTGGAGGATGCGCCGCAGGGCTTGTTGCAAACCTTCCTGTCGTCCCTCCTGCAACCCCTCCTCGCGGCTCTCCTCCGTTGTAGAGCACCCGCTTCTCGAACCCGGCCAGATGGAGCACCTGCATCTCGATGATGACAAAGGTGCCATCGTCCAGTTGCGCCTTGACATCCAGGTAGATGTCCTTGCCGCCGAGCACCCGCGGAAGCTGGCTGAGCAGGATATCCTTGCTCTGGGGGGAGCCGAAAATTTTCTTGAACCCGAAGTTCGTTTTGGGATTGATGAAGATCATCGCAGCACCTTATCTCTGGGCAACAGAGCACGGTCCTGGCAGACCTATGGCAGTCTTAATACAGTGAATTTTCCCTGCCATCCAGATAGCTATCATACCACCTGGAGCCATAAGAGGCAAGCCATTTCCAACTACTCCCCATAGGCAGCAACCTGACCCCGGCTATCATCCGGTAGCCTTCCCGACCACATAGACACCCCAGGTGTCGAACCCCGGCGCTTTCCCACTCATCCACTCACCGCACGCGATGCGGGCAAAACCCGTTTGCGCAAAGAGCGCGTCTATTTCTGGCATGAACAGATAGCGCATGCGGTGCGTTTCCCAGATTTGCTCCACATTGCCGCGGTCCCTGTCGGTAACGAAGGTGTGGTAGGTCACATCTACCAGGTTATCGTTGGGGCGCATGGCTGGTTCCGCGATGCGGGTTACACTCGTTGTATCATCTTCCACGCGCTTCACACGGACAGCAGGGCGGTCGGTCAGCACGGCAGGTCCATACCAGCAATCGAAAAGGAAAACCCCGCCTGGTTCCAGGTGGACTCTGGCGGTGGTGAACGCTGCCAGTACATCATCGTTGGACGGTTGGTAGCTGATGACGTGGAAGAGCGAGATAACCCCATCGAACGTTCGCCCCACCCGCACGTGGCGGATATCACCCTCGGTAAAGCCCAATCGCGCTGCGTGGTCGGGGGGAAGCGCCGCTTGCCGGGCGTGCGACCGCGCCAGCATCTCGGCACTTTGCTCAATGCCATGCACCTCGTAGCCTGTTGCAGCAAGCAGTGCCGCATGTTTCCCGTCCCGCTGCCCAGTTCGAGCAGGGTGGTAGCACCAGGTGCGTGCTCGTGCAGCAGGTTGCGAACAAACTGGACTTCCCCCGCGTAATCCTTGTCGTGGTAGAGCAAGTCGTAGGAACGGGCATAGGCTCCAAACACGCTCATCCCAGCACCTCGTGCATCACCTGCACCACGCGGTCCATCTGGGCGTCGGTCAGCGCCAGGCCGCCGGGGATGTAGAAGCCGCGCCGCGCCAACTGCTCAGCGACCGGGCACTGCTCACCGGCCAACAGCCCCATCCTGTGCAGCACCGGCTGCTCGTGCATCGGCCAGAAGAAGGGGCGCGTGCCAATCTGGTGCTGGCGCAGGCGGCCCATTGCTTCTTCAGCATCAAACGGAACCTCCGGCTTCAGCACCACGCCATAGACCCAGTAGATATTCTCGGCCTCGGCCGTGCGCGGTAGGGGGAGTTGGAGACCATCCATATCCGCCAGGAGGCTGGTATAACGCTGGCCCATCCGGCGCTTGCGGGCAACGAACTCGTCAAGCCGCTCAAGCTGTGCCACCCCAAGCGCGGCCTGCACATTGCTCATCCGGAAGTTCCACCCCAGTTCTTCGTGAACAAAACGTTTCCTTGGCTGAAAACAGAGGTTGCGCAGCGAGCGGCACCGCTCAACCAAGTGTTCATCATCAGTGACGAGCATCCCCCCTTCGCCGGTGGTCAGGTGCTTGTTGGGGTAGAAACTGAAGGTGCTGATTTCCCCGAAGCTCCCGCATGGCCGGCCCTTATATGTCTGCCCGTGCATTTCGGCAGCATCTTCAATGATTGCCAGACCGTGGCGGTGGGCAATTTCCAGGAGCGGGTCCATATCCACCGGCAGGCCATAGATATGGACCGCCATAATGGCCTTCGTTCGGGGGGTCACCCTGGCTTCGACCTGGCGCACCTCCATGTTCCAGGTCGTTGGGTCACTGTCTACCACGACCGGCGTCGCGCCAGCACGAACAATCGCGGCAGCACACGAGATGATGGTAAAGGTAGGCAGAATGACATCGTCGCCGGGGCCGATGCCCAGCGCCGCCACCGCAACCTCAAGGGCAGCGCTCCCGTTGCACACGGCGACCCCATAGCGGCGACCCACCCGAGCCGCAAACTGCGTTTCAAGCTGCTGCACAAATGGCCCCTCCGACGAAATCCAGCCGGTGTCAATGCACTGGTTCAGGTAGTCCCGTTCGTTGCCGTCCAGCAATGGTTCGTTGACTGGAACCGGGATAGTCATAGCTTGCCTTCTCCTAGAACCGCTCTTTCTCGTCCACGCCAGGGTAGGGTCCCTGCTTCACTTCCAGCAGGATGGTGTCTTCGAGCATGCGGAAGCCGTGACCGCCGCCCACCATGAGCAGCACATCGCCCGTGCGCAGTTCGCGGGTGGTGACGAGTTCGCACTCGTTGTTATAGATGTCCACTTCGCAACGGCCCTTCCGCACTACCAGAACCTCCGAAGTACCCTTGATATGGCGCTCAAGCCGCTTATGCACATGGCGGGTGATTTCGCCCTGAGCCGGGTAGACGACGAAGCCAAGCTGAAAGTTCAGGTCGGTGGGGGTGATGAAGGTTGTTTTTTCGGGCGCGACTTCAGCGCGGATGATGTAGGTGAGCGGCTGGTCGTTCCAGGTAATCGTTTCTATCGGGTGCATCGGAATGCCTCTTTCTACTTTTCGCAGAAGAACATGAAATGGCAATAGATACGCTGGCCTGGATATCTGGCTTCTACTTCGTCCAGGTTGGTGAAGTGGATAATCTTCCCCTTCATACCATTCAACTGCGAATAGATACGTTCGGCAAATGCTTCAGGGGAATAGTGGCGGCTAAACGGCTCACGAAAGCTGTCCTCGCGCCATACGCGCCGGGCACCCTGGTCGAGAGGCACATGCGTCAGGTCCGTGTAGGGGCTTGACAGAATGAAGTAGACATCATCGGTATAGAGGGGGAGAATGGCGAATCGCCCTGCTTCGTCCAGCACGCGCCGGACCTCATGAATAAAGCGAATATCGGCATCGCCCTGAAACGTCTCATACGCGCATTGCAGCGACATGGCCCTGGCAAACCCATCCGGCAGCCCCATGGCTCCTGCATCAGCCCCGATGTCCATACCGTGGATACCGGGCGGATACTTGAGATCGAGGCGGTAGGCTTTGATACCGCGGTGGTTCAAAACATCAGCCCAGTTACTCCCCGACGCGGCAACATCAAGGTAAACCTCCCCTGTTGAGAGGTTCAGCCACGCCCAGGCCAGGTAGTGTTCCAGGCACTTCTCGATGGAGGCGGTGCCCATTGACCGGTACCGGTTCGGAACCTCCGCAAAGTCGTGAAGCCATTGAGCAAACCCATCAACATCAATCCGGGCATCCTCGATGGGGATACCCGCAGCAAGAAACCGCCGCTTCAAGTCCGGCACGTTCTGGGTCTTCTGGTAATATCCCTGGCGCGCCTGTTCTGAACTGGCCTGGTACTCCTGCACCTGCCGCACGATGGGAGCAAGGTGCCTCACCTCGTCGTAGAGCACAGAAACCACAAAGTGGCGCAGGCGGCTCTTTCCGGCCTGCACCAGCGGGCGAAACCCGGTCTTCAGTATCTTTTTGAATGTAGATAAGGGAGATGTCGCACTGCTCATTCCGACAGTCCTTTCACAACTCACAAATAGTTCTCTCTGAGCACATACGCCAGCAGGTCGGGGTCGTTCTGCACCTCGCGCTGGTGGAAATCGTACCCCTGCCGATACGCCGCGGCAATCCTGATGCGGATATCGGCGTAAGGGTCATTCGGTGCCAGGTTGCCCACCAGACGTTTCAGCAAGCCCCTGCCCCTCCGCACGATGGCCTGACCAACCTCGACGGGGGTCTTCCCGCGCAGCCGGTGATACAGGCTCCGGTGGGACGGAGCAGGTGAGCCAGGAAGCTCGTGTGCTGCGCGGAGCGCCGTAAAGGAATTGGAGATGCCTTGGTTGTAGGCTCGCTGCTCCATATAGCTGACCGTCAGGCGGTGCGCGTCTATCACGTGCAGCACCGTCGCCCGCGGGTCGTAGAAACTCCGCAAGCCCCGCTGCTTGAACTTCCGCATTAACCCCGTTTCGCCATCGCCCCGAAACCGCAGAAGTTCCCTGGGCATCCCATCCGGGTGGAAGCCGCCAAGTTGTTCCAGCGTGGCCTTACGGATGAAACAATTGCACCCGTAGACATACCCCGGCTCCACCGGCTGGACCTCCGTTCCCAGGTCCAGGAGGCTCAGGTATCCCATACAGCGCCCTAGCACCTGGGGCAGCCCGTGCCAGAGCGAGCCAACCCAGTCAGGCGGTCGTGCCCCCCAGAAGGGCAGGATACGCCCGACCACGGCGTCGGCCCTGCCCTGGGCAATCAGTTCACTCCCACGTACCCAGTCGCGTACCACGATGGTGTCATCATCCAGGTAGGCTAGAATATCGCCCCATGCTTCTCTGGCTCCTCGGTGGCGGCCCTGGTGCAACCCCGGCTCTGGCTCATACACCGAGCGCAGGGTAATGGGTAGGGTTGCCTGCTGGCGCTGCACCACCTCAGCCGTGGTGTCGGTCGAACCATTATCCACCACGACGACTTCCCAGTCAAACGGCACGGATCGCTGGTTGCCAAGCGATTCGAGCAGGATGTCTAGCGAAGGGGCGCGGTTGCGAGTTGGGATGATGACCGAGAGATGCATCGGAGCGTTTCGAGTTTAGCTTTTTTCCATGCGTATCCAGTAAATGTTCTGCATTGAGCGTCCCTGGTGGCACGATAGGGGTACGATATCTTCCTGGACCACGCGACGGACCCCTTCTGCCCAGGCGTAATCGTGCATGATGAGCATGCCGCCCGGCTTAAGGAGCGGGACCCACGATTGCACATCCGCATGGCAGGAATCATAGGCGTGATCGCCATCAATGAAGAGCAGGTCTATCGGGGTTGTAAACTGCCGGGCAATACGCACCGAGTCCCCACGATGCGGAGTGAGAAACGACCGGTAATAGCGCGTGTTCTGTTGAAATTCCTCCCAAGTATCGCGCATCCCTTCAGACATCCCATGGTTCTTCCAGGTGTCCACACAGTGGACCATAGCGCCTCCCCCGATTTCCCGTGCAGCAGCAGCGAGGAAGCAGGTGCTTGCTCCCAGATAGCTCCCAATCTCCACAAGCGTTGCCCCTGGACGGTGTTTCAGCCCAAGGTGGTAGAGGAGTATCCGTTCCAGGGGGGTCATGTGGGTGAAGATGTGCCAGGCACGCTGGTGCCCCCGCAGACGAAACCGGACCAGGGCTGGTACATATGGCAGGGTCAACTTCAGGCGAGACAAATTCCCGCGCATATTCCTGGTAACAGAGTTATTGGGGGCTTTCCTGTCCATAATTTGCCCTATGCAGCTTTCTGGCAGACAAAGATGTTGAGCATTGCAAATGAGGGGAGTGCTCGTGCCAGGGGTTCCAACAAATCGTGCAGCCAGCGATACTTCGCTGGTTGCTTGCAAATGACCCGCCGGTAGATGAACGGCAGGGTAAAGGTTATTCCGGTTTGACGGACGATTGTAAACCTGCTTTTGGTGAGCAGTTGCACATTCTCCCAGTACGGACGTTCGCCTACGTGATTGATTTCACTATCTGTCCGGTCCAACCTTCCTCTTCGGGTAAGCAAATACCGCGAGTTGAGATGGGACAGATTAGGAATAGACAGCACCAGATACCCCTTCGGAGAAAGAACCCGGTAAAATTCTTCCAGGGCTTTCGGTTGTTCCTCAAAGGCAAGATGCTCTAGAACATCCAGAAACAAAACCAACCCGACGGACTGGTCCTGAAACGGGATACGACACGCCGACCCTCGCAATACATAGTCACTCTCGTAGTTCAGGTCAATGCCCTGGATATTCCAACCTCGGTGACGAAATTCTTCTACCAGGACCCCTTCACCACAGCCAACATCCAGAATTCTGGTCTCTCGCGGCAGCGAGATGATAAACTTGCGGACGAAGGCCATCTTTTGCAAGTAGGTTGGGGCGTAGGACCAGTTGGGATTCAGGTTGCGGTGGTAATCACCTCCGCGTGCATACGCCCAACCACGGTAGCGAGTTTCAGGTTTCAGAGTACCCATTATACCGCTTTACCTTCAGAATGGAAATGGACACTACCCAGTACGAAGAAACTTCCATTTGAATGCTCAAAAATCTTCCCGCTACCGTAGACATCGGCAGGTTCGACGTGAAAAGCCACGGCTCGCTCTATACGGTCTATCCATTCTTTATTATCCTCGACAAAAGACAGCGTGACAAAGTACAAGCCTGGTGCTAAAGGAATATGAGGAAATTCCGCACAGGCAATCCCTTTTTGTGCGTCTCTGGGATAGGTTTCTCCTGTATCTACTACGTAGTTATTGAGAGAAAAGAGAATTTTCCCCTGATGATCCTCTATAACGAAGCCAAACCCTGGGTTCACTATTTTTCGACTGCATTGGAACTCAAAGCATATTTTCAGACTGTCACCCATACCGATGACATTGGTTCTCATGTCATCCGCATTCAGGAACCAGGCCCTCCTGAGAGCATGTTCTTTGAAGCGAGCACGTCCGATGTGTTCAGTCAGGTCTACCTCCGCCAACTCGGTGTCCACTCCTTCAGAAAGGTAGTGGGAAACAACATGTTCAGGGAAGCCGTCCATCCGGAGCACGCCTTTCTGAAGGAGAACAACGCGCTGACAGAGAGACTGAATGGAAGGCATATTATGGCTCACAAACAGCACCGTGCGCCCTTCTTTCGTCACGTCGCCCATCTTGCCCAGGCACTTCTTCTGGAAAGCCGCGTCGCCCACGGCCAGCACCTCATCCACCACGAGGATTTCCGGCTCCAGGTGGGCCGCAACCGCAAAGGCAAGCCGCACCTGCATCCCACTCGAATAGTGCTTCACGGGGGTGTCAATGAACTTCTCCACCTCCGCAAAGGCGACCATCTCGTCAAACTTCTGCTTGATCTCGTGGCGCTTCATACCCAGGATGGAGCCATTGAGGTACACATTTTCGCGCCCGGTGAGTTCGGGGTGGAAGCCCGTGCCCACCTCCAGCAGCGCCCCCACGCGCCCGTACACATCGGCGTAGCCCTCGGTCGGGTCGGTGATGCGTGAGAGGATTTTGAGCAGCGTGCTCTTGCCGGCCCCGTTGCGCCCGATGATACCAACCACCTCGCCGCGCTTCACCTCGAACGACACATCCTTGAGCGCCCAGATTTCCTCATGCAGTTCGGCAGCGCCGTAGGCGTGCCCCCGCAGCAGCGACGCCGCACGGCGGAAGGGAGTGCTCAGCGCCCGCGTCAGCACATCGCGCAGGGCAACGTAGCGTTCCTGCTGCTTCCCAATGAAATACTGCTTCGAAAGCCCCTCAACTCGAATGGCAATGTCACTCATACGCCGTCATTATAGCACACCAGCCCGGACTTTTTTCATGACTGCACCATCTCCCACCTCAGCGGCGTTCCCCGCTCAATATCCCGCACAGCCCGTCGCCCAAGCACCTGAGACAAATACTTCGGCGGCAGACCGTGGCCCGGACGGATAGAGCACACGTTGTCCGTGGTAAATTCCTCACCAGCCGTCACATTCCTGACGACAAAAAGAGAACGTCGAAACACCCGGCTGGCCGCCTCGTGCTCGGTAACAGTATAACACACCTTGCCAATGGCTTGCTCAGCCACCCGCACCGCCTCAACCATCGCCTTGAACTCGTGCGGCTCCAGAGAGAGGCACGGTCGGGCCCGGCAGGCTCCGCGAGAGGGTGAAGTGCTTCTCAATGATACACGCTCCCAGGGCAACGGCCGCCACCGGCACGGCAATACCGAGGGTGTGGTCTGACACCCCGTGGCAACCTCAAAGGTCTCTGCCAGATGGAGAATCGTCCGCAGGTTCATCGCTTCGGGAGGAGCAGGGTAGGCGCTGGTGCATTTGAGGAGGGCGAGCTGGTGGTTGCCTGCCGCACGTACAGTCTGAACAGCTTCTTCTATCTCGCTGAGCGTTGCCATCCCAGTAGACATGATAATCGGCTTACCAGTGCGGGCAACCCTCTCAATCAAAGGAAGGTCAACCACCTCGAACGACGCAATTTTATAGGCGGGCACGTCCATCGCCTCCAGAAAATCCACCGCGGTATGGTCGAACGGAGTGGAAAAGCAATCCATCCCCAGGTCGCGGGCCACCTCCTTGAGCCGTGGCTGCCACTCCCAGGGGGTGAAGGCCTCGCGGTAGAGGTCATAGAGCGTGCGTCCTTCCCATATCGTCCCCTTCCCTATCAGGAAATAATCCTTGCTGCTGTCAATGGTCATCGTATCAGGAGTGTAGCTTTGCAGCTTGATGGCGTCGGCCCCGGCCTTTTTTGCCGCCTGGACGATACGCACAGCCTGGTCAAAGTCGTGGTTGTGGTTGGCCGATATCTCGGCGACCAGGTAGGTGGGGTGGCCGGGGCCGAGGGGGCAGTGGTTGATTCGAATAGGAGAAATCATGAGATGCTCTCTTTACTCTCGACGATGGACAAAAGGATTGCCAGAATACGACCAACCGTATTGATATAATACTCCAGACAATCAATCCAGAGCGTTGTTTCCCGGAGACGCAAAAATCTCCACACACTCCCGGTTGTCACCGCACCATGGACCGTTTTTATCGGATTGCCTTGATGCTCATTAAACAATTGCGCAGCTATCATTTGAGCGACACATTGCCCTAACCCACTTGGTATGCTCTCGTTCTTTGCTTCGATGATGATAAGCACGGGAGCATCGAGCACAAATTGTTTCCTTGAGCCAGAGACGATAAAATCACATACGCCACTCAACCCCCTGCTCGAATCAACCGTGAAATCCACCCCAGAAAAAAGGCTAATTTGATGATTTACCATCTTTCTCAGCTCAACCAGCAATGGGGCAATAATCAGTTCAGAACGTGCCTTCTCGGTACTGATCGCGAGAGCAAGGGGAACTTGCTCATCAAGAATAGCTTTGAGACTATCACTTATCGGCATTTCGCGAACGGAAGAATAGAGATCGGTTGTTTCGTCAATCGTCAACGTGAACTGTTTTTCAATATCGCTCAGGGTAAAGTCTCGATACGACATCGTGTGTCTCTCTTTTTTGATACAAGCCCGAAACCTGGTGTTGTTTTGCGGCCTGGACGATATGCACGGCCTGGTCAAAATTGTGGTGGTAATTAGGCAACCCCATTATGTGCGTCATCCCAGGCCAGTGTGGCCTGACAGAGTCAACGACCACCCGCTGAAGCAGGTGGCTTGGAGCTACCCTCCCCCGCAGTTCCCTTGTGGGCTTGGGGTTCAGCAGGCGCTCCTTCGGGGGTGGCTGACAAGCACCCCGTTCCACTGCGGTCTTGCCGCAGCAGAAGCGTTCATACCGAGAACCTTTTACCGGGCGACGGATTGTTCACCAGAACCAGCAATGTTCGCTTGTACAGGTGCAAAGCTGTTGTCTTTCCATCAGGAGCGTGCCTTGCGAAACAGTATAGCACACTCGTTCAGGATTGACAACCGAAAGGAGGACGGCGGCGCAGGAAACCACCCGCTGAAGCAGGTGGTTTCCTGCGCCGCCATTTCGGTCAACCAGCAGCAGACGCAACCCGGCCTCCTTCACCACTTGCTGATAGGCCGCACCGAAGTGATACCCATCGGCCACGACCCACCCTGCCTCTACCTGTCGGGCCAGGGACAAAGTCCGTTGCGCATCCTCCTGACTGCCCGTCACTGCCGAAAAGCAAACAACCGGGATGTTCTCAGCCTCCAGGCGCTCCCGGAGGGCGGGCGTAGTCTCCGCCATCGCAAAAACCACCCTGCCGCCACGGTCCTGCCAGGCCTGGGCCAGCGCCAGGCAGCGCATCACGTGGCCGGTGCCAATAGAGGAGGAGCCGTCGGCCCGGATAGCAAGCCTGGGCGAATTTTGGTTTTTATCGCGGGGTAGTCCCGGCATCGCTCCGCAAACGCCGCACCCGTTCCACATCCAACCCGGTGAATTCACTGATGGTGGCGTCGTCCAGGGTCGCCAGCATCCGCTTTGCCGTGGCAAGTGCCTGTTGCTCCAACCCCTGCTCCAACCCCTCCTGCATTCCCTCCTGCCGCCCCTCCTCGCGGCTCTCCTCCACCGTCAGGCGCGTATCCAGGATGAACGCCTCCTGCTTCTCCAGAATCTCCAACTCCTCCGCGCTCATCACCGCCTGATTCGCCAACTCAAAGGCGTGGCGCAGCGCCGCCACGTGCGCCATGTTCGCCGGCACCTCCCGCAGGTCGCGGGCGTGCTGCAAGAACGACATCCACTGCTCCGTCAGCGTCTCCGCCTCGCCGGGTGGTTGCGGAACTTCGGCAGCTCCACAAACACCAGTTCCATATCGTTCATTGGATAGTCAAGCAGCGTTTCGCGCTCCTTGAAGATGAAGCGCGTGAGCGGGCGCTCAATGGTCG
>JAAUSY010000282.1 GCA_012032475.1 Chloroflexaceae bacterium | reverse complement strand
GGCCGAACAACGGCTGCGCAGAGCGAGCCGCCCGAACCCAGGCCGAACAACGGGCTGCGCAGGTCGAACAACAACTCGAAAAGCTGCTGGCTCAGCTTCAGCACCGCGGAATTGACCTGGATGCACCAGAGCCAGAATCAGGGCCATAGACCGGCGGTCTGGACGGGGTTGCTGCTGCTTGGCGTCTACCTGCTTACCACTGGCGGGCAGACCTTCATTAGCGATGGCGAAATTATGCTGCTGACTGCCGTTCGCCTGGTTGACGCGCAGACGCTGCGATTGCCCGAAAGCGCCACGGCTTTTCCCCAGGTTGTGCGCGGATACGACGGGACCCTGGTCTCTTGTTATGGCCTGGGGCAACCGCTGCTCGCCGCTGTGCTCTACTGGGTTGGGCGCTACCTGGTCGGGTGGTATCTCCTGCCCGGCGGCGACGACTTCCACCTTGGAAAGTTCTTTGCGCTCCTGCTGCCGGCCCTTGCCACTGCGCTCACCGGGAGGGTTCTTTGCGCCTGGGCCACCCGTCTCTATCGCTCGTCACGCCTGGGTGTGGTTCTTGGCCTGCTCTATGGCCTGGGTACCCTCGCCTGGCCCTACAGCCGCTTCTTCTTCAGCGAACCGCTTTTCACGGCCTGCCTGGTTCTGGCAGCCTTTGCGCTCTTCCAGCGCCGCCCGCTGAGGGCCGGGCTGTTCTATGGCTATGCGGTTGTCACGCGCATCGGAGGGGTCGTGCTCCTGCCGGCGTTTCTGCTCTATGCCTGGTTCCACGCTCATCCGCAAGAGCGGCTGCGCCGCATCGCCTGGATGGGCGTGGGAGGGTTGCCTGGTGGCCTCCTGGTCCTCTTCCACAACTGGGTCCGCTTTCGGACCCTCACCGAAGCGGGCTACCCTGGGCAGGGATTCACCGGGAACCTTCTGGAAGGTCTCTACGGTCTCCTGCTGAGTCCGGGCAAATCCATCTTTCTCTATGTTCCCCTGCTGCTGGCCCTCCCTGCCGCGGTGGTTCCCTTCATCCGCCAGTTCAGACCCGAAGCCCTCCTGGTTGGGGCGCTCACGCTTATCACCCTCATTGAGAGCGCCATGTGGTGGATGTGGTGGGGTGGGTGGGGGTGGGGTCCTCGCTTCCTGACCCCGCTGATGCCCTTTCTCGTTCTCTCTCTGGGGTCTCTGCTCCGCCGGCGACCCTGGCAATACCTCATCGTCGGCATGTTGCTGCCTCTTTCTCTTATGGTCAACATGATGGGTATTCTGGTGGATTTTAACGTTTATATCCGGGAAGTTACCGGGGGTATCAGTACCCGCGAAATGATCTACCTGTTCCAACCGGAGTATTCGCCCATTCTGGGACACCTCAGGTATCTCGACCTGAAGACCATTCCCATTGTGAGCCTGGACCTCCACCAGCAGCACACGGGCTTTCCGGAGCCAGCGGCAACGTTCGTGTCAGCTTGCCTGGTGCTGCTCACTGCCGGCTCACTGGTCGGGTTGTGGCGGGCGGTCAAGCCAGTGCCAGATGATGCATGACCGGCGACGAGCCGCGGCAAAATAGTTTATGTTGTTATGATGATGGGGAACGGGGCTGACCCACCAGTAGGGGGAAGGGGTTGCACCCACCAACCTCGACCTCCGGTGTTTCGCACCGCAAAGCTGAGGTTACCACCCCCTGAACGCGCAACCTGGCGAAGGGGGAGTGGGTCCGGGGTGGAGAAAGACCAGAGAGGGAAAGAACAGGAGCCATCCCACGAAGCCCCGGCAGGACCGCAACCTATCAAGTCAAATCCGTCAGGTCAAATTCGTCACGTCAAACCAATCGAAATCAATCGGGATGGATTGGATACCGCAAGCAAGAGGAAGGGCAACTCCTCTACTGGGGTAAGTGTAGCAGGTATGAAGTTTCCCAGGGCTTCAGGGCATATGATTTTATTCATTTAGCCTGTTGCGTCCCCTTGAACTGCTCAAAATATAATCGCACCCGGGCCTCAAGTTCCTCAAAGTCGAATGGTTTGGCAATATACTCATTTGCCCCCAGACTGCGGGCCAGTCTTTCGGTGTCAGGCGTTCCATAGGCGGTGACCATGATGACATAGACTTCGGACGACCGCTTGCGCAGTTCTTTCACCAGTTCCATCCCCCCCATCCGTGGCATGTTCATATCGGTAATGATGAGGTCGCATTTTGAATCCTCCTGGTCATACCGCTCAAGGGCCTCCAACCCATCCTCAGCTTCGAGCACGTTATAGCCACTGTTGGTCAGAAGAAAACTATACAGACGACGGATCGCCGGATCGTCTTCAACGATCATGACAGTTAGTTCTGCATTATTGTTCTCTGTCAACGCCGTGTCCCCTTCCTGATAGCTCTCGCAAGGAGAGCCTTAGAAAAAGAAAAGGCGGCAAAGGAACCCCCTGCTTTGGCAGGTGGGGGGAATTGCCGCCGTCCTGTCCTGGTTCCGCAGCGTTCGTCCCCCATCGAGTTGCTGCAATTTTCTGGACGATCATCTTCTCCGATGACTATTCCCACGACCAAAGCCTGTGGGTTTCCTGGAGCTATGCCCCAGGCGGTGGTGCTCCACCGCCAACCAGCATGGCCTGCCGATTGTAGCAGAAACCCACCTTGAACACAAGGTCAGATGGTCATCTACGAACGTCACCCCGCAGGGCTGAGGCCGTCTACGTCTATGTGCGGTTTGTCTGGCACCGGCCACCCACGCAAGCGGGTGGTTGGTTGACAATGCATCGGGCACCGTTCGGTCCTGTCCTGCCCTCTCTATGGTACCTCACCCTCCGTGCCTGGTCGCTGGTGGTTCACTTTTACACGGGGCTTTTCTGTGCATCGTAGTGTACCATAATCGGCTTCGTTTTTCAATGACCACGGAGCCGTGGCGCTGGGGCTATCGTTCGTGCGTGCCAGAGGCCAGCAACCAAACCATGCGCTGATGGCTGGTTGCTGCCGTGCCTTCGCCCGGCGAGCCGAGGGAGCGACGACGATGGGTGAGGCGAGATTGTGGGGGAATTTGGGGGAATTTGGGGGAATTTTGATAATCCAAGAAATGGGTTTTGAAACAAGGAAAACCCATAAAAAATCAATAAAAGTGGGCGAATACACTATTTTTATGGTCTTTTTTGGGTTTCAGGTGGGGGATATCTAGCTTTCCAGGCTCCCTGGAGGAGGGGGATTCGGGGGGATTTGTTCCGGGGGGTCTTGACAAGGTCGCGGGTCAGTGATATACTTCATCCTCGTGCTGAGCAGTAACGACGCTGAGTACAAAAGCGTGAAAATCAGTGGTGAAAAGAGCCAACGGTTTCACGCTCCTGCACCTGAACAACTGAAGTGTGATGATAGTAAGTGGGTTTCCAAAAAATTTCAGGGGTAACCAGAAGTAATTTCTGGGGTTCTGCCTGATAACGCAGAGTTTGATCCTGGCTCAGGACGAACGCTGGCGGCGTGCCTAATGCATGCAAGTCGAACGCAGCGACCTTCGGGTCGTTGAGTGGCGCACGGCTGAGGAACACGTGGGTAACCTGCCCCGACGTGGGGGATAACGGATCGAAAGGTTCGCTAATCCCGCATACGGTCCTTCGGGAAGAAAGCCTTCGGGCGCGTCGGGAGGGGCCTGCGGCCCATCAGGTTGCTGGTGAGGTAACGGCTCACCAGGCCAATGACGGGTTCCTGGTCTGAGAGGACGACCAGGCAGACTGGGACTGAGACACGGCCCAGACTCCTACGGGAGGCAGCAGCAAGGAATTTTCCGCAATGGGCGCAAGCCTGACGGAGCAACGCCGCGT
>JAAUSY010000281.1 GCA_012032475.1 Chloroflexaceae bacterium | reverse complement strand
TGGGTGAATATTTAATTGCGTTGTCAAGCAAGTTCTGGAGCACCCGCACGACCTTATCCCGGTCGGCCTCCAGCCAGGGCAGGCCGGGGGGATATCCTGCCGCAGGATGATGCGGTAGCCTTCTGCCGACGCTCGTAACCGCCCCAGGGTTTCATCTATGGCATCGTAGAGCGAAAATAGCTCTTTGGTGAGCGTCATGCGCCCTTGCTCCATACGTGAAATGTCGAGCAGCGTGTTGACCATTTCGAGCATAGAAAGGCTGCTCTGGTAGGCGATGCTGAGCAGTTCGTCCTGTTGTTCGGAGACTGGCCCCCCCAGACCGCGCCGAACCATCATGATGCCGTTCATAATGGCGGTCAGCGGGGCCCGCAGGTCATGCACGAGCATCCCGGTATAGTCGTCGCGCAGCTGTGCCAGTTCGCGTTCTTTGGAGATATCTTGCAGCAGCACCAGTTGCCCGATGGTGGTGCCGTTCGTATCACGCACGGGCAGCAAGAGCTGCCGGAGGTAGTTAAATGGTGAGCCGCTCACCTCAATCTCCACAATTTCGGGGGTGTGGGGGTTGTCATTGAGCCAGGGAGGGACATGGATATCTATGGCTCGTCGGCGCAGGGTGTTCAGCACATCGGACAGGTAGTTGCCCAACAGCGCTTCCTGGTCGGTCTGGAGAATCTGTGCGGCTTTGGGGTTGACGGTGACCAGCACGCCGTGGGGGTCGGCCATCAGGATGCCATCGTTGTTGGAGTTCAGGATGGCTTCGAGCCGGTCGCGGCCCGTGGCGACTTCCTGGAAGAGGCGGGCATTTTCGATGGCGACGCCAATCGTCGTTGCCATCCGCATGAGGCGGTTGGCGTCTTCCTCAGTAAAGTCACAGTCGTGCTTGTTCAGCATCTCAATGACCCCGATGGTGTGGCCTTTGACCACCATGGGCACACAGAGAATCGAGCGCGGGGGGGTAGCCGGTGTCTTCGCTAATCTTGCGGTAGAACCGTGGGTCTTCTTCGGGGTGCGAGACGATAGCGTAGCGCTGTTTTTCAGCGACATACCCGACGACCCCTTCGCCTCGCGGCACCCGTACCCCGACCAGTTTTTCGATGCCGGCTTCCAGGGTCATCACGAATTCCAGGTCTCCGGTCTGTTCGTCGCGCATGAGCAGCGACCCGGCCTCCACCTGGAAATACTCATTGAGCTTCTGGACGACCATGTGGTAGATTTCCTGGGTATTGAGCGACGAGGTCACGGCGGCGGAGATATCGTTGAGGGTGGCAAGTTCGTCGCTGCGGCGCTGCGCCGCTTCAGTCACGGTGAACGACGTGATAGCTGCGGCGATTTGCCCTGCCAGCATGCGGGCCAGCACGATTTCAGGTTCGACAAAAACGCCCGATCCTCGTTCTTCGGTGCCCAGGATGAGAAACCCCGTGACCTGGTCCTGGGATACGAGGGGAACGATGAGCAAGGAACAGACCTGGCAGAGGCGGACCAGGTCCAGGTAGACCGATGGGCCGGGCAATTCCTGGGCATTGGTAACCTGGAGCGGCTGCCGGCTTTCGAGCACCTGCCGCAGGTGGGGCGTTGCCGAGAGGGGGATGGGGTCGCGTGGCAGGTCGGTGCGGGGGGGGTAGGTCGCCTCCAGGCGCGAACTGGCGTGGTCGTCGCGCAGCATCACAATCGCTGCCTGGGATATGTTGAGCAGATGGGTCAGTTCGTTGAGACACAGTAAGAGCAACTCATCCAGGGTGGTTGCGGTCTCAATGGCCGATACTATCCGCTGCAAGGCACTGGGTCGGATATCGAATGAACTGGTTTCTGAGGTCCCCATGATATGGCTCTTGGTCCTGCTTCCTGCAAGCATCGAGAGAGTCCCATCTTTACCTTACGAAAAAAAGAACGACCATCAGCACCAACTTTGCAAGAAAGACATGCTTGCCCGGATATTTGCGCTGGCCCCCAGGGACCGGAGTCCGGGGTCTGGGGCCTGGGACAAATTCGTTTCGGTCATTATAGCCGCTTGAGAGGCGAGGTGCAAATGGCGGGTCTTTGGGCCTTTGCCAGACCGAGAAGTTGCCAGACATGGAAAGCGAAGCGAAAGGATGTTGTACAATAGGGAAAGGAAGGAGCCACCTGAGCGATGGTCGCATCGTTCCGTCCCTCCTGTCCCCGATAGCCCGTGAAGAAAGAGTCGTCGTCATGCAAGAACTGGCACCGGATACCCTCATCCACAACCGCTATCTGATTGTGCAGTTGATCGGAAAAGGCGGGATGGGCGCGGTCTACAAGGCGATTGACCAGCGCCTCGGCAACATGGTTGCGCTGAAACAGACGCTGACTTCCAGTGAGCGAATGAATATGGCCTTTGAGCGCGAAGCCCGTCTTCTGGCCTCGCTCCGCCACCCGTCGCTGCCCAAAGTCATTGACTTTTTTCTCGATGAGGTGGGGCATTTCCTGGTGATGGAATTTTTTCATGGCAAAAATCTGGAGGAGCTGTTGCGGGACCGGCGCAACACGCCCTTTCCGCTCGATACGGTGATGGAGTGGGCAGACCAGCTTCTGGATGCCCTGGACTATCTTCACCACCAGACCCCGCCGGTTATCCACCGCGACATCAAGCTCCAGAACATCAAGCTGACGCCAGAAAACCAGATTGTGTTGCTGGATTTTGGCCTTGCCAAGGGGACGGGCGGCAGTCAGTCCCAACACGCGCACACGACCGTCAGCATCTTTGGCTATACCCCCCAGTATGCGCCATTGGAGCAGATTCAGGGGACAGGCACCGACCATCGGAGCGACCTGTATTCGCTGGCGGCCACGCTCTATCACCTGCTGACCGGGTCGCCGCCGGAAAACGCGCTGAAACGCACCAGTGCGATGATGAATGAGCAACCTGACCCACTGCAACCGGCCCACGAACTGAATCTCACTATCCCTGCGGCAGTTAGTGCGGTGCTCCAACAGGCGCTCTCGCTCCAGATTGGCAAGCGGCATGAGCATGTAGCGGCAATGCGGGCCGCGCTCGATAGCGCCCACCCGGTGCCGGGCCGCGGTCCGTTGCCGGCAGCGCGAGCAACGGGCATTCCCCTGCCCGGCGCGGCGGGGGTGGGTCTGGTTGGTCAGGTCCGGGTTGCGGTTGAGCTTGAGCCGGTCGAGCAGCTCCGGCCAACCAGTCCCCCCGTTGCGCCCACGGTGGCGCTGGCACTGGAGGAGCGACCGGCGCTGGCTCCGGTGGCCGTCATCTCGGCAGAGCGGGCCAGCCTGGTGGGAGAACTGGCCTGCCTGGGCGAGGGGACGATTGGTCAGGTCGCCTGGTCGCCGGGCGGGCGCACGCTGGCGGTTGCCTCGTCGCTTGGGGTGTATCTCTACGATGCTGAGACCCTGGCAGCACAGCACTTTATCGAGACGGTTTCGGCGGTCACCTGCGTGGCGTTTTCGCCCGATGGCCGTACCCTGGCGACCGGGCAGCATGACCGGCAGGTGCGGTTGTGGCACGATGGGGTCCTGACGCACACGCTCAGCGGGCACACGTGGAATGTGACGAGCGTGGCTTTTTCGCCCGATGGCGCGTTGCTGGCTTCGGCGTCGGACGACAAGACGGTGCGGTTGTGGCAGGTGGCGGCTGGAACGCTCTGGCACATCCTGGAGGAGCACGCGAACTGGGTGAAGAGCGTGGCATTTTCGCCCGATGGCGCGTTGCTGGCTTCTGGTTCGGACGATAACCGGGTCTATCTGTGGCGGGTGGAGGATGGAACGTTGCGGCATACGCTGGAGGGGCATACGCGGAATGTGACGA
>JAAUSY010000280.1 GCA_012032475.1 Chloroflexaceae bacterium | reverse complement strand
GCTGTAGGATGAGCAAAATCGCCGTTATTCGCCCGAATCCTGGTCAGGTTCGGGCGCAAGGACGATGGCGATATCCGCCCGAACGCGGACCGAAACAGGTTGGCCCGCTCGTTCGCTGCCCAGATTTCCACGGTCGCATCGCCCGTAGCCTGGACGAACACCCGAATTGGCTCAGCTTCGAGATCAACGCGAACCCCCTGAACCACCTGGCTCTTGCTGCGCTCCAGATATTCGGCAATGCGCAGGAACGAGCCAAGCCGTGCGGCTCGCTCACCATCATCGTGGTTCAGGACCGCCTGATATTCGCGGGTATCCACCGAGCCTTTGCGATGGAGCTTCACCAGCAGCGCCAGCAAGGCTATCTCACGGTGGCTGAAGCCATTGAGCGCCGCATTGACGACGAGATAGGCCGAGTGCTTATGGTGGTCGTAATATCCGACCTGGACGCCAATATCGTGCAGGGTGGCGGCATACGCGAGCAATTCCCGTTCCCACGCGCCGTATCCGTGCCATGGGTGGAACTGGTCGAAGAGTGACAGGGTCAGTTCAGTGACTCGATTGACGTGCTCCGCTTCATAGGTGCAGAGGTGCGCCAGGTTGTTCACGCTGAAGCGGCGAACATCGGGAACCAGCGGGGAGGGTAGCTCCTTGAGGAAATGTTCGTAGAAGAGACCTTCGCGCAGGCCCGACCCGCTCACCAGGACCGCATCGAAGTTTCCCTGATGCATCAGTTGGCGCAGAATCATCGCGCCTGGCAGAATGATATCGGCCCGCTCGCGGTTCAGGCCAGGGATAGCGGCTCGTTTCGTCGCATCGCTACGGCGAAGCAAGCCAATGATGCTTTCGAGCGAGGCCAGCGTGAGGATATAGTGGTGGACACGTCCCAGAGGGTAGTGACGGCGTTTCTGGTCTATGCGGGCCAGGTTCCGAATGGTGCCACCTATCCCGACCAGCATGCTTCCAGGAGATGCCTGCAACCAGTTCAGGTCGGCAAAGGCATCGGCGGTGCCCTGTTCGAGCATCCGAAAATCGTGCTTGCCGATGGGGTCGGACTGGACAAACCGCTCCAGCAACCGCACGGTGCCGACCTGCTGCGAGAACGAGCGGCTAAACCCGCGCTCGTAAACTTCGGTCACCTCAGTGCTGCCTCCCCCGATATCAATCACGTAGCCATGGGTAATGGTCGTTGAGTTGACCACTCCCAGGTAGCCATAGTAGGCTTCTTCTTTGCCGCTCAGCACGCGCAGGGGTAGCCCTGTTTCGCGCTGGAGCCGTTCCAGAAACTCCACCTGGTTGGCAGCCTCGCGGACGGCACTGGTGCCAACTGCCAGCAGGTGCTGCACCCTGGTTGACTGGCAGAAGGTGTGGAACATCCGCAGCACTTCAATCGCCCGCTGCATCGGGAGTGGCTGCAAGTGCTGGTCGTCGCCCACCCCCTCGGCAAGGCGCACCGGACTGCTGACTTCGTCTACCAGGCGGAACGAATGGTGAGGCATATAGGCTATCACCATCAGGCGAGTCGTATTCGATCCCAGGTCAATAATGCCAACACGCTGCATGGAAAGCATTGCTCCGACCAGACTCCAGCCAGCACTTCCCCCCAGGGGAGTGGGCTGACCCTAGCTGTGATATTACTGCATGACGTGACGAATCTGCTGGACCACGGTGTCCAGGTCATCATAGCTGATGACCAGTGGAGGCAGGAGCCGCAAGACGGTGGGGCCGGCCGGAAGCGCCAGAACCCCCCGGTCGAGCAGCGCTGCAAGAAACGGCTGGACCCGCTCTTTGAGTTCCAGGCCAACCAGCAACCCCAGGCCGCGAACCTCGCGCACCCGGCGCAGGTTCAGGCCACGCAGGGTGTCTATCAGCCACTGTCCCTTCTCCGCAGCCTGCTGAGGAATACGTTCTTCTTGCATCACCCGCAGGACCGCCCGTGCAGCGGCGCACACCACTGGCCCCCCACCAAACGTGGTTCCGTGGACACCGCTGCTGAACGGGCCATGACGCTCATGCACAACAGTGGCTCCCATCGGAAGCCCCCCGGCGATGCTCTTGGCGAGGGTCAGGATATCGGGGATGACCTGGTCCCGTTCGATGGCAAAGAGATGTCCGATACGCCCGAAGCCTGTCTGGACTTCGTCCAGGATGAGCAGTGCCCCATGCGCATCGCAGATGCGGCGGGCGGCTGCTAGATAGCCGGGGCTGGCGGGCCGCACCCCTCCCTCGCCCTGCACCGGCTCCAGAATCACCGCGGCCGTCAAATCGTCCACAGCGGCTTCCAGCGCCTCCGGGTCGTCGTATGGAACATGGACGAAGCCAGGAATCAGCGGGATGAACGGCTCGCGATATTTTGGTTCCCAGGTCGCGCTGAGGGCCCCAAGTGTGCGCCCATGGAAGCCGCGTTTGGCGGCCACGATGCGCGGTCGCTCGGTGATGAGCCGGGCAAACTTGATACTCGCCTCGATGGACTCCGCGCCGCTGTTGCAGAAGAAGATGCGCGACGGGAACGGCAGCGCAGCAGCCAACTCTTCCAGGTAGGCGGCTCGCTGGTCGTTGTGGAAGATTTCGGGGCAGGTGAGCAGGCGGCTGGCCTGCTCTTGGACCGCGGCGACAATGGCGGGGTGGCAGTGCCCCAGGTTGGCAACCCCGTGCCCCCCCACACAATCAAGAAACTCCCGCCCCTCCGCGTCCCAGACTCGGGCCCCTGCCCCCCGCACCACCGCCACCTGGCGCTTGGGGTAGACCCCCGTCTCAAGCCGCGACTCCGTTGCGATCATTTCGGCACTCCCGTGCCTCCGATTCTGTCCCATGGCAAATTCCTCTCAAGGTTCCGGTCAGTTCAGTGCGGTGCTGCTGCAATTATAGCCTACGATAGGGAGCAAATCAAATCCCAGGGAAAGGGAAGAAGAGGGTAGACCGCAAAGAGCACCAGGAGCAAAATACCTTTGCGTCCTTTGCGGTTCTCTGAATTCTGACACCAGACGGGTGATGACAAGGTGCCCTGCCGGGACGGGAACACCACATGACCCGGAGGGGCCGCGGTCCGCTCCGCGTCTCAGGCCACTTCGCTCACGACCATCGTCTGCTCGCTCTTCAGGTGGGGGGGGCAGGCCATAATGTAGTCTTCGAGCTGCATAATCATAAATTCCTGCTCAGACACGATGGTCCGCACCACGTCCCGCACCGAGACAATCCCCACCAGGCGCTCATGCTCAACGACCGGCAGATGCCGTATCTGATTATCGTTCATCAGCGACATACAGGCATCCACCGTATATTCTGGTGTGACGCAGAGCGCCTTCGAAGACATAATCTCTTCAATCCGGGTCTGTTCGGGAGTTTTCTTGCGCCGAAGGAGTTTTCGGACCAGGTCGCGCTCGGTGACGATGCCAATCACCTTGCGTTCATCATCGGTGACGACCAGGGCCCCCACATTCCGTTCCACCATCAACTGGACTGCGTCACTCACCAGCATATCGGGCGTCGTCGTCCAGACCCCCTTTTCCTTCTTCCGCAGAAGATCCCGCACACTCGCCATAGTTCACCTCCATCACAAACAACCATTGTTCGAAACCGCATAGATATCAGCGCATGTTCCCAACGGTTTCGCTCAAGTTCCCACCGCTACGACTGGTTGCCCGTGTCTTGCGCTCTGTGGCAGGACGAAACCGCCGGGTCAGGAGGTTGAACGAAACCGCGTAGATATTTGAGTTTCCAGTATAACGCCATCAGTTACAAGGTAGTCTCCATGAACCCAGATCCCGGCGAATATCCTTCCCCTGACGGTAGTTTCTGCCGCACCGGTAGCGGCCCACCACCCACCACCCA